>JAUZQK010000012.1 GCA_030951025.1 Mariprofundus sp.
ATTCCAACAGTCAGTTCAAACATCAATTTGTAGTCAAATATGCGTTTGCAGATTATACGTTTCGGCAGTGGTTGCGGCTGCGTTTTGGTGCCTTTTTGACACCCTTCGGCGTTTATAATGAATCGCTGCATTCTGATTATGACTCTAAGCTGGTGGAGCGCCCCTTTCTGAGTGAAGAAATTATTCCGGCACCGTGGACGCAACTGGGCATACAACTGCATGGTGATTTCATTTTCACGCCTGCATGGCAGATGAATTATGCCGTTTATACGGGTAATGGCATTGAAGCATTGCAGGATAAAAAAGGCGTGATTGAGTCTAGTCGGCTCAGGGATATGACTCACCAACTGGTCAGCCGGTTTAATTCCAACCGTGCAATTGGCGGCAGGTTTGGCCTGTTGGGCAACGATGGACTGCATCATTTTGAAATGGGCGTTTCAGCTTATCATGGGGCATGGAACCCATTGGCAACGCTGAACCTGAATATATTGGGCAGTGATCTCTGGTATCATGATAACGGTCTGGATGTGCGCGCCGAATGGGCGGTGGTGGCTCAGGATATTGCGTTTGGAAAGCAGTATGATTACAGCTGGTATGCTCAAGCTGCGTACCGTTGGGAATTGCTTGAGCCGGTGTTTCGTTTTGATCGTTTGCGTAACCGTTTTTTTGATAAAAAGGGCCCATTTATCGATGATCGCCATCGCTACAGTGTTGGCTTGAATCTCTATTTGGGGAAGTTTTTCATTCTCAAAACATCATATTCGGAGACTACCTTTTCGGTGGCGAGACGGCATGACCATCGGGTTACTTCTACCTTGACGGCTGGTTTTTAAATGAAAGCTGGATGGATACTATTGCTTGTGTTCCTGTCGTCATTTTCGGGCGGAAAGATTGTCCAAGCTCAGAGTGTTTTTATTATCAACAGCATCAACTGCTGCTCCTATGGTGATTCCATGCGGGGGTTTGAATCAGTTCTGGATGCGAGCGTTATTCAGTTCTGTCTGGCGGAAAACCAGGATCATGAGGGCTTGCTGGAAATAATCAATCAATCCCATCCAGACATGATTGCTGCCGTTGGCAGTACGGCGGCGCTGTTTGCAACACGCCATATTGCTGATATTCCCATCGTCTATTTCATGGTGATGAATCCGGACAAGTATCTGCTGCAGGCGAGAAATACGCATGGTGTTGTGCTTAATCAGGACCCGTTGTTGATGCTAGAGATGCTGGAACATTTGAATATTTCAGCTCGTCGCATTGGCACCCTGAGCAGCCAAGCTATGCAGAACTCTTTCGCTCTTTCACGTATGCAGCAGGCGGTTGCAGCAAAAGGTATGAGCTTGAATATTATCAAAATAAAATCATCAAACCAGAGCGTAGGCGCGATCGAGGCGTTAGTTAAGCATAATGATGCTATTATTTTGCTGCCTGACCGCACTGTCATTACAGCCAGGACTTTTCGTCGCATGGTTGAGATTTGTCGCGAATATCGCGTGCCCTTGCTGGTGCCAGCCGGGCTGTTTGTGAAACTCGGTGGCTTGGCGAGCTTTGCTTATGATGCCTCCGACATTGGCAAGCAGGCTGCAGAAATAGCTAACAGAATCCTTCAAGGTGACACGGTGCCACAGGTGGAATATCCCCGACACAATCAACTGGTATTGAATCGCACCACAGTCAAATGGAATCGCTTGCGGTTGCCAAGATCTCTGTTGCTAGGTGCTAAGCTGTATGATTAACTATTTTCCCAACATCGGGTTGCGCGCCAGAGCCTTGCTGATAAATATAGCGGTATCGCTATTGATTCTGGCGTTATTCGCGTCCCTGCTGATCTCACACCTGAATCAGGCACACAAAGACACCCGAAACCAGGTGTTAAGACTCTCAACCAGTTTGATATCCAGCATCCATGACAGGCAGGTAGGTTTGGATAATCAGCTTCAACTATTGCGCCGCAATGAGGCATTGATGGATCGCCTTCTACAGGCTGAGATGGAAAATAATGCCGTAACCTTGCCACTGCCAAAAGCCCTGCTCAATCGACTCAACCATGATCTGTTTCGTTTGTTTGATAATCATGGGGTGGTCATAGCACGCTATGGCAGGGCTGGCGATATCTTGCCTGCTTCTGTCAGGAGTAAGTCGTTGCGCAGTTTCATACAAACATCCGAAGGCTTGCTGTTTGTCGTTCAAGCGCCTGTTATTAATGGCACGCAGATAATGGGCTACGTTGCACTTGGGGATTTTTTGGATGAAAAAATACTGCTCGATTTGCTTCAGGGGCAAGCTGACTTTGTCAGTGTCCGCCTGCTTACAGGGCAAAGAAAACAGTTGGTGCCGAAAAATAATTATGCCGAAGCGCAGCCAGTTAGTCTGGGTGGAGGCTTAAACGGGCACGATGTGAGTATTGTGGTTGGAGTGGATCAACGGGCTATGTTTGGTAATAGTTACCAGTTTTTTGGCTTCTTGGGGCTGGGGATGCTGTTATCTATAGCTCTCTGGTGGGTTCTATATCGACGTTTCATCAGTGAGGTGATAGATCGGCTATACAAGATGAAACAGCAATTGGAAGAAATGCAAACAGACGATATTTATCCTGCTCCGGAGCAGGTCGTCGATGCGATTGACAGAGTGCATCAGGGCTTGCATCGCATGAGCCTTCGCTTGCAATCAAAAACTAAAAAAATACAGCTTGAGCGGCAAACCTTGTTGGACATCACCGAAGCTGCACCCATTTGGATTTGGAAAACGGATACATCCGGACAGCTTGTTTTCATTAATAAATTGATGCGAGATGCCCTGCACGTGGTGCAAGATGCATCACTCCGTTTAGAAGAAGTATTAAAGCTCGAGACAGCAGATGATCGACAGGCCGTTTATTCGGGCAAAGGTGCTGATGCCATACGGCGTGTAAATATTGATGGTGCAATGCATGATATGCGTATCATTGTAAAAACGCGCAAGGAGCGCGGCGCGAGTGGCAATGTCGGTTTGGCGATGGATATGACCGAACACCTTCGACTAGAGGCCAATGCTCAGCATGGCCAGAAGATGGAGTCGCTTGGGACATTGGTTGGCGGCGTGGCGCACAATTTTAATAATATGCTAGCGGGTATGGTGGGGCTTGTATTTCTGGTCAGAAACAAAACGGCGGGGCAGGCTGATGTGACGCAATATCTGGATAAACTTGATACAACGATGGCGCGCGCCACAGAGATGGTAAAACAGCTATTGGCTTTTGCCCACAAGGGCATGGATATCAAACAGGATGTTGATCTTGGTTTGCTTATCAAGGAAGCATATAGCATGACTAGGCAGGGCATACCTGAGAATATTCACTTTGATGCTAATATCAGTGATGCCAGCATGACCGTCGATGGCAATGCCTCGGCTTTGCAGCAGGTGTTTGTTAATCTGGTGGTAAATGCGAG
>JAUZQK010000120.1 GCA_030951025.1 Mariprofundus sp.
CTGCTCCCAGCATACGTGCCGCATCCACGGTGTTGATCAGATGTTGGGCGACTTTGGTATCCATCATCGGCACGCCGGTAACATCGAGTACAGCCACCTGCGCCTGATGGTCGACGATACCCTTGAGCAGGGCTGCAATAACCTGTTGCGAACGCGGTGTGTCGATCACACCTACCAACGGCAACATCACCACCCCATCACATAATTTAATCACCGGTGTGGACATCTCCAGTATCGAACGACTCTGCTCCTGCATGATATCTTCACGAGTAGCGGCATAAGTTTCAATGGTCACCATGGCGAGGCGGTCAATAATAACGTTCATTTTGACGGTTTCATTGTTCAGGTGCACAGGATCAGTTTTAAACGCTTGCTGCATAAATTGCAGCAAGGCGGACTTGAGCGACATCACAAACATGGCAGTTTGGCTTGGCGTGAAGCCCTGACGGGCGCGGGAAACACTGATTTCGCGCAAGCGAATCATCGCAGGTTCAAACTGCGGCGCATTCAGATCATCATAATCTTCGGTTGCAAAGGCCAGGGTCAAAGCATCGGCCAGCGATTTGACTTCTACGCGCAAGGCTTCTGTGCTCATCAACATATCGGTTCGCCTGTCACCAGCACCAGCACCAGATTCTCGGTCAATCACCTCAATCCAAGCATTAAGAATATCGGATTGTTTATCTTTCATCAATTCTGCAATAGTGCTTAGTTTGGTCATAGGTTCACCTCAATAGTAGTGGTAAGTATAGCCCCCCCCCCGAATTCCACAAATAAATTAAGTGCAAAAAAAACAAGCCTGGGTGATCCATTGCAGCATACCCAAGTCTGATTCTCTGCCACAAGTAGCGCTCACATTCTCCGGGGTCTTGTGTCGGATGGCATTTAAAACAAAAAAAAGACCCGCTATAAAGCGGGCCTTTTCAAATACTACTCTTGCTTACGAATGCATCAGATCAATGTTTAACGTCTTTCCATACTTCCACTTTCAAGCGCCATAAGACGAGCGTCAGCAGAATCAAGAAAGCAACCACCCAACAACCAATGGCTCTACGTTCATTTTGATGTGGATCACCAATAAAGGCCAGGAAAGCAGCTACATCATTCGCTTGCTGCTCCAGCTCTTCCGTTTCTGATGGATCATGATCCAACCATGACAATGGATCCGGCATGGCAATACGATGCCCAGGGTAAACTCTATTGTAGTTACCATCTGGAATCTTGTTATGCGGATCATGTTCAAAGCCAGTCAATAAGGAGTAAACATAATCTGCCCCACCACGACGACCCGGCACAATCAGCGATAAATCTGGTGGAGCCTTACCATAGGATTCAATCGCATCAGCAGGTGTAAGATCAGAGATCATGCCACTCATCAATGACTTTTCACCGCGCAGTTCATCCACAGCTTCACGTGATAATCCAAGCTCAGGATAAAGCATCAGACCAGAATACGTGATGTATTTGGCTGAATGGCAGCCCATGCAGACATCAGTAAATACAGTCAAACCACGACGCAACTGCTCCTGGCTGGTGACATCAATCTGAGCTTTTTCCAGATGAGCGCCACCAGAATTTGCCATTGCAGATGTTGAAAAGCCCATCACAGCTACGGCAATCATTGCCATCCATGTGTTAGTCTTGTTCATATCAAATCCCCTCCGGCACTGGCTTGGTCTTCTCGAACTTCGGTAAAAATGGCAGAGCCACGAAGAACAGGAAGTAGTAGGCAGTAGAAATCTGACCAACTATTTTAAGCACTGGTGTTGGTGCGGAATGGCCACAGTAACCCAGTATGATGACATCCACGAAGAACATGATCACCATGATCTTGTACACCGGACGGAAACGTGCGGAACGTACCGCTGATTTACACAGGAATGGCAATACGAACAGAATCGCCAATGAACCGCCCATAGCCAACACACCGATCAACTTGGATTCGAACGAACGCAAGATGGTGTACCAAGGCGTGAGATACCAAACCGGCGCAATATGTGCTGGTGTGGATAAGTTATTGGCAGGCACATAGTTATCCACTTCGATGAAGTAACCAGCGAACTGTGGATTAAAGAACACGATGTAAGCATAAATGGTTAAGAAGAATGCCACGCCGAATGCATCTTTAATCGTATAATACGGATGGAATGGAATCATCTCTTCCGGTTTATGCAAATCAATGCCTTCAGGGTTGTTGGAATGTACCACATGCAAGGCATGCACATGACCACCAACAATGGCGACCAACAACAATGGGAACAGATAATGCAAGGAGAAGAAACGGTTCAAGGTTGGATCACCAATTGCGAAACCACCTACCAACAATTGCGTTATAAAATCACCCAATACAGGAATAGCGCCAAACAGGTTGGTAATCACGGTCGCGCCCCAGAAGGACATCTGACCCCAAGGCAACAGATAACCGAAGAATGCCGCGCCCTGCATAATCAACAGAATCACAACACCGATAATCCATAACAACTCACGCGGCTCTTTAAATGAACCGTAATACATGCCACGCCCCATATGCAGATAAACCACAAAGAAGAACATGGAAGCACCAACAGCATGCATATAACGGATCAGCCAACCAAAGTTGATGTCACGCATAATGCGTTCCACCGAATCAAAGGCGACGGTAAAACCACCAAAAGTAGCTTCAGCCGATGGCTTGTAATACATCACCAGGAAAATACCGGTGACAATTTGTAGTACCAGCATCAGCAAAGCCAATGAACCAAAATTCCACATATAGTTCAAATTCTTTGGAGCCGGATATTCAGTCAGTTGCGATTTAATAATCGCCTCTGCGCCTGTACGCCTATCAATCCAGGCGAACAGTTTTGTTTTCATCATTTGTTCTATCACTTTTCCCTCCCCCTGGATTAGCCGATCACTACGGTAGTGTCGGTTTTATATTTATATGGCATCAAATGCAGATTATGCGGTGCTGGAGAACCATTGATCACGCGCGCCGAAATATCATATAGCGAGCCATGACATGGACAATGCCAACCACCCGGCCAATTTTCCGGCACAGAGTCACCCCACTCCTGACGAGTTGGTGATGGCTTGAACAATGGAATACAACCCAGATGTGTACAACTGGCTACGACAACCAGATATTCCGGTTTAATCGCACGATACTTGCGCTGCTCAGGTGTTTTCATCCATTCGGCAGAGACCGCTTCAATCGCTCGTGAATCTTTATCCTTGAGCATTTCATCATGCCCATCGACTTGTTTTAGAAGCTCTGCTGTACGGTTAACAACAAAAACTGGTTTGCCCTGCCACTGAATCGTGACCAGTTGACCTGCTTCGACGGTTGCTACGTCGAATTCTGTTTTTGATGCAGCCAACGTGTCCGCAGCTGGTAACATACTGCCAATAAACGGCACTACCAAACCACCTGCAGCAACAGCTCCTAAACCACCCGCAGCAACGTAAAGAAAGTTACGGCGCGACTGATTTGCTTGATCTGTCATAGTTATTCCCCCCTCATTTAATGTTTCGTTCATAAAACCCAAGTCGTATGGCTAGCAGCGCCATGATTGATGGTCAACCATTTACGCTAGCCATACAACTTTCGTTAAACTTTTAAGCAGCGCTGGCAAGGTCTCTGATATCTTTAATTGCCTTGGCATAATCATCTGCGCCATAAACAGCGGAACCTGCAACAATAGCATCAGCACCAGCAGCGCCCACTTCTGCAGCGGTTTTCACATTCACACCGCCATCCACTTCCAACCATGCATCACAGCCAGCATCATCGAGCATCTTGCGTGCTTCACGAATTTTATCGGTGACCGCATGAATATAAGACTGTCCACCATAACCAGGGTTCACACTCATCAACAACACCAGATCAGTGCAGTGCAATACATTCTTGATAGTCGAAACAGGTGTGGATGGATTCAAACTTACGCCGGCTTTTTTACCCAGCGAGCGAATCAACTGCAAGGTGCGCTCAAGATGTACACAAGCTTCCTGATGTACGGTGATGATATCCGCTCCAGCTGCGGCAAACGCTTCAACCTGTGTATCCGGATGATTGACCATCAAATGCACATCAATCGGTTTATCCGTATACGAACGGATCGCTTTACAGATGTTGTCACCAATAGTAATCGGCGGCACAAACGAGCCGTCCATGACATCAAAATGAATCCAATCACAACCACCATCATCAATGGCTTTGATCTCTTCACCCAAACGGGCAAAATCTGCCGATAAAATGGATGGTGCAATAACTGTCTCTTTTTTCATGTTAGCTCCCTGATTTAAGTGGTGGCTTTCTAACGAAAAAAACGCGTTTCGTCCAGTCTGGATAACCATTCACTCAACTCGGTTATTTGTTGATCTGTCAACGGGCCACCCTGCTGCAATGCGAAGCCAGGCATGTGATGCGAGCCTGTACCCTTGGCAATCAACTCGCTCAAAAGCGCCGCATGACGATGATGCCGTAATGATGGCCCTGTCGCCCCTTGAGCCTGATCACCATGACACATGCTGCATACCGCTTTATAAATCGCCGGCCCTTCGACCTTGCCCCTGGCTGTATCGTAATGACAGGCTGCGCACTTACCCTTGAAAATACTGCGATCCCCCACTTTCAAATGCGGATTAGGCTGCACATTCAAGCTCAACCATGCCTTGCTGCGATGCCCCATATCATCTGTCAAAGCCACCCATTTTTTAGCATCACCCTGCTTGGCAAAGGTATCCACCACCACTTTAATGCGTGTAAAAGCACCCGGCATTAACAAGCGCTGTTCCGGCTCCGCCACACTGCAACCGCAGGATGTTTCCACCGCCACAATATTGGCCATCACATCACCAGTATTGCGCACCCGGATAAACACAACCGCATCCTCGCCCTCTTTCACACTACCCATATCCACATGATCCGGCTCAAAAACCAGTGCCGACTGGATAGCTTCATGGTGCTTTGCCGAACTGGACTCGGAAGCAACTTCCACCTGCTGGGCTTGAGAACACGCAGCCAATGGCACCGCCATCCCCATCAACAACACCAATACTAACCTCATCGTACACTCAACCATGCTTTCAAACACTCCGGCACCTCTTGTTCTCCATGCATCATGGCCTGTAACTCAGGCGGCTCACACTGCATCAACACATCCACTGCTTCCATCATACCGTCAGACTGAAAGTCCGCCTGCAATAGCGGACTCAACCACGCATCCAGCTCCAGCATGCCCTGCCGGTTCAAACGATAACGCAAGCGGCGCATCACCAGTTCTGATTCTTGCATTGTTCTCTCCTTACCCACACTCGTACGCTCGCCAGTATAATCACACTGATCACAGTACGCACTGCTTTGCGCTTCAACACTTCTCAAGCAAAGGATTCCGGTCACATCATCGTTTAAATTCGACGCAGTGATGCCCTCACCAAGCAAATATTCAACAGGCTTGCCATCAAAAAAGCAGGGCAGCAGATAGAGCCGCTGGTTGGCAAAACCAAGGCCATTGAGCACCATAGCTTTCAAAATCTAACCTAAATATGATGCTATTTGTCAAGAAAACACTAGCTCCAAATCACCAAAGGCATCGAGAGCTTCGACTATGATTTTCGTGATAATAACTGACGTTTGATATGACCGATTGCTGCGGTTGGGTTGAGTTCTTTCGGGCAGGCTTCCATGCAGTTCATGATCTGATGGCAACGGTATAAGCGGAACGCATCTTCGACTTGATCGAGTCGTTCTCCCGTCGCGTCATCGCGTGAATCGACAATCCAGCGATTGGCTTGTAATAATGCCGCAGGGCCCAGGAAACGATCACCATTCCACCACCATGATGGGCAGGCGGTGGTGCAACAGCCGCACAGAATACACTCATACGAACCATCCAGACGCGCCCTATCCTCTGGCGACTGCAAACGCTCATGTTCAGGCAAAGGAGATTCGGCTTGCAACCACGGTTTGATTTGGCGGTATTGATCAAAGAAATGATCCATATCGACCACCAGATCACGGATCACCTGCATTGATGGCAAGGGGCGCACATGAATGGGTTGTTTTAGACCTTCAATGGGAGTGATGCAGGCAAGGCCATTCACGCCATTGATATTCAGGCCATCGGAACCACATACCCCTTCACCACAAGA
Organism: Mariprofundus sp.; assembly: GCA_030951025.1. Lineage (GTDB taxonomy): Bacteria > Pseudomonadota > Zetaproteobacteria > Mariprofundales > Mariprofundaceae > Mariprofundus. The sequence goes on from JAUZQK010000120.1 coordinate 6,133, forward strand.
GCGGCGATAGGTCAGCGTGCCATCGAGTTCCCATTTGATGTAATTCAGGGCATCGAGCAACTTCATGCCCGGCTTTAACAACGGCACTTCAAATGCCTGCATGAACGGTTTACTCGAACCGACAGGATCATGGCGAAAGACAGACAGTTTGATCATCACGCTCATATCAATACACCCGTTTCTTGGGCGGAAAAGAATCCACCGTCATCGGCTTGGTACGCACCGGTTTATAATCAAGCTCAACCTTGCCCTTGTTGATCAAAGCTAAGGTATGTTTCTGCCAGTGTTCATCATCGCGATCCGGATAATCGTCACGCGCATGAGCGCCCCGTGATTCCGTACGTGCATGCGCTCCTGCCGCAGTGATTCGCGCCAGCGCCATCAGATTTTCCAACTCCAGTGCTTCAATCAAGTCGGTATTGAAGATACGACACGCATCATCCATGCGAGCATTACCCAAATCGTCAACCAGCGCTTCGATAGCCTGAACACCTTCAGCCATCACCGTGTCGGTACGGTAAACACTGAAACAATCCTGCATGATCGTTTGCATGCGATCCCGCACATGCGCAACCTTGGGTTTGCCTTGATCAGCCTTGGTGGATTCAAACCAGCGTTCCACACGATCTACCGCCACCTTCCAGCAATCCGGATCAAGCGGCGGATGATAACGCTGCTTGCCCAGAAACTCCTGTACACGCACACCACAAGCATGACCAAACACCACAATCTCCAACAACGAGTTGCCCCCGAGTCGATTGGCTCCATGTACCGATACACATGCTCCCTCGCCAATCGCAAACAGGCCGGAAAACACCGCTTCTTTGTTCTCACCATCGCTGTACACCACTTCCGTATCCCGGTTGGTTGGAATGCCGCCCATGGTATAATGCATGGTCGGCTGCACTGGAATCGGCTCCTTGGTACAATCTACCCCAGCAAAACGCAAGGCCAATTCATGGATATTCGGCAAGCGCTTCATAATCAAATCAGCCCCCAAATGATCGACTTTCAACAAAGCATAGTCTTTATTCGGGCCACAACCACGCCCTTCACGCACTTCGATCGCAATGGCACGCGAAACCACATCGCGACAGGCCAGATCTTTATCCTTCGGCGCATAACGCTCCATAAAACGTTCACCCTCGGAATTGAGCAGATAACCACCTTCACCACGCACCCCTTCGGTAATCAACGGCCCGACATCGGCAATGCCGGTCGGATGAAACTGGAAAAACTCCATATCTTCCATCGGTAGCCCTGCTGCTAATGCCAGCGCACCGCCATCACCGGTACAAATATGTGCATTGGTGGTCGTCTTGAATACCCGACCAGCACCTCCGGTTGCCAGAATCACCGCCTTGGCCTGAAACAAGTGATACGTGCCATGAGCAATATCCCACGCCATCACGCCATGACAGCCATCATCATCGGTAATCAAATCGAGCGCAAAAAACTCCTGATAGAAATGGGTACCTGCACGCAGGTTCTGCTGATACAGGGTGTGCAGAATCGCGTGGCCGGTTCGATCTGCCGCTGCACAGGTACGCGAAGCCTGGCCGCCATCACCAAACTTGCGTGACTGACCACCGAAAGCGCGCTGATAAATTGTACCATCATCCAAGCGTGAAAATGCCACACCCTGATGCTCCAGTTCGCGTACAATACGTGGTGCAGCCCTGCACATATATTCGATAGCATCCTGATCACCAAGATAATCCGAGCCTTTGACGGTATCATACATATGCCAATGCCAATGATCAGATTCGACATTGCCGAGTGAAGCATTGATGCCACCCTGAGCTGCAACCGTATGGGAGCGTGTCGGCAACACCTTGGTCACCACAGCAACACGGTGGCCTGCATCGGCCAAATCGAGTGCGCAACGCATGCCTGCACCACCGGAACCAATAATCACCACATCATGAAAATGATTTTCAACATTATCCGTTGATAAATAGGTCACAACCGCTCCTTAATCCCTTTTCGATGCAAGCAACGAAAGCCATCCAGCCATCCGTAGCCGTAATTTTTCAGCATGTTCAAAACACGCTGTAGCAGTTACTAAACCCACGCCCAAATCATGGCCAACCACCAAATTGCAAATCCGCTCATCAGCACCAGCATCAAGCTGATCAACGGGATACGCCATGCCAGCACATGCACATAATCTTCCAGAATCACTTTCAGGCCGATATAAGCATGAATAATCAACGCAAAAATCAATACGGTATGCACTACACGGGAAAACACATGATCGAGTATATTCAGCAGTCCTTGCTGATCGATGCTGCCATTATAAACCGCCACCAGCAGAATAAACGACAACGGCAACAACAAGGCCAAGACGACCGCAGACAACCGCTGCCAATACCAATCGGAAAAACCACTGTGGGCAGAGCCCGGTTCTTTAATGGTCTTCACAACAACAACCCAGCCAGCATGATGGCCGTCAGCCCGGCCACTGCCAACACGACCTTGGCACTTAACACCATCATCGTTCGGCTTTCAGCCCAGCCTGCATCAATACACAAAAAACGAATACCGTTACTAAAATGGTAAACCAAAGCCACACCAACCAGCCACAATAATAATTTCCCGGTCAACGAGTGTAGCCATTCCAGGGTAGCTGCATAATGATCAGGGCTGCCAGTCATGCCGTGCAACAACCACAAGTATAAAGGTACAAACAGCACCAGAATTAAAGCACTGCCACGATGTGCGATGCTGGCCAGCATCGGTGCCCGCCAGCGATAAATGGATATACGGGGCGATAAGGGGCGAGAAACAACGGGCGGGCTTTGCTTTGCCGACAGCCCGTTACTGTTTTGAACACTCATAGTCGAACACTCATGGAACAACACCCTCCCTTCTATTTCTTTCACCGCAAAAAGCCCGGTTATCATAACCGTCTCGCTTATCACAACCACCACGCTCAAATAATACTACATCATTACGCCACTGTACCAGCGCGTTCGATATGTTGGCGCAATACAGCCACTTGTTTGGCCAATTCTCCCGCCAAATACCAGCCACTGCACTCCCCTGCTTTACCATGCAAGGCAACAGCTGCAGAAATCAACATGCCCACGCCATCATTATCCATCCTTGCTGCTCTAGCCAGCTGTGCGCCAATCATGCCGGCCAACACATCACCGGAGCCGGCAATGGCCAATTGTGCTGAACCGAAGGGGTTGAGATAGATGTCGCCAGCCGGTGAAGCCACCAATGTTTCAGCTCCTTTCAACACCACCCAACAATGGTAGCGGGTAGTCAAAGCCAGCACACATTCCTTACGACAGCGCTGAATATCATCATTGGAACGCCCCAACAATCGAGCCGCTTCACCCGGATGCGGTGTCATCACCGTGATCGCGCTGCTGGACTCATATCGACCGGCCAACTGCTGCTGCAAGGATTCATCCGCAGCCACCATGTTCAAAGCATCGGCATCGAGCAGTAAAGGTTTATCGCTGCTCAAAAGCGATTGCAGCAACTCGGCCTGATCAACACCCCAGCCGGGTCCTGCAACAATGGCATCGCTTTGCTGCCACAAAGCTTGCCACGATCCACTTGATTGGGGATAACACATCACTTCCAATGAACCTGCAGCCACCACTGGCCACACATCATCCGGACAAATCAAACTCACCAGGCCAGCTCCTGCAGCATACGCTCCGAGCCCTGCCAATTGCGGCGCTCCAGTGTGTCCCACCGAGCCACCAAACACCGCGACATGCCCATAACTGCCTTTATGCGTCAAACGCGAACGTTCCGGCCATGCCTGAGTAAGAAAACGATCATGAATCAAACAGGTGCTGTGTACACAAAAGCCATCATGCATTTCTGCACAACTATGTTGCCACGAGGCTTCGATCACCGCTTCTGAAATACCGATATCGGCCACGTTCAACAACTGCCCGGTATAATCACGCCCTTCAGCCAACCAATGCCCCCATTTGGATGCAGCAATGGGTAACGTACACTCCGCCTGCACCGCAGCACCCAACACAGCCCCCGTATCAGCACAAAGGCCCGATGCAATGTCCACACTCAACACAGGCCGATCCGTTTGATTCATACGATTGATCACTTCGACCATCAATGGACTAACTGCCCGATTCAAGCCAATGCCAAAGATGGCATCGACAACCAGCACAGCCCTGAGCAACCAGCGATTTAATTCATCGATCCCATCATCACCACAGGCCTGACGAATCTTGGCACCCGCCGCACGCGCGCGCTGCGCATAGGTTGTGCATACATCATTTAATTCGGCCACAGGCACAAGGCTGACAATGGTGACTGGCAAACGGCGGGCTCGTAGATAATGCGCTGCTGCAAAGCCATCACCACCATTGTTGCCAGAGCCGGTAATAATCACGATGCGGCCATAATCCGGCATTTGTTCAAGCACCGCTGCGGCGAGCGCTTTACCCGCTCGATCCATGAGTTCCGAAGCCGAGATGCCAGCTTCAATCGTTTGCCCATCAGCCCAACGCATTTGAGCTGCGGTTAAGATACGTGTTTCACTCATGTATTCCCCCTCTCGCATGGCTTGCCTCACGACACCGACGCAAACTCTCTTTTGCGCAAGATGATAATCATCAACAATGCTCCGACAGTATCTGCCAACCAGTCAAATACACTGGCATCACGACCTGCCACAAATGACTGATGCCATTCATCTGTCATACCATACAAGGAACAAAACAGCACAGCAATCACAGCCAGTATATTCCAGTGTTTTAAGCCAGCCTGCAACATCCATATTTTACCCACCTGCCAAAACAAGAATGCCATCACTGCATAGGCCGCAGCATGAATCCACTTGTCCTGCATATTGAACACCATAGGCACGGGCAGGGTTGATTGATTCGATAGATAATAAATCAAAGCACAATAAAGCAGCAACAACAGCAACCACACATAACGAAACAACATGATTACGCGCCTGTTTCCGCTAGCGCAAAGGCCATCGCCACACCACCATCATCGGTCAACGACAATTGGACATTAACAATGTCCATCGCATCGGCACGCAGTTGTGCAGCATCATGCAAGGTGATTTCAGGTTTCCCGGAATCCTGATGAATCGTTTCAATCATGCGCAATGCTATGCCTTGCCGAAAGCCCGTACCCAAAGCCTTCGATACCGCTTCTTTTGCTGCAAATAACATTGCAAAACGTCTGGCTGGATGACCCTTGGCGCGCGCCTGGCTGATTTCCCTCTCGGTATATATGCGCTGCACAAAGCGTTCACCATGCCGATCCAATGCCGCCTCGATTCTGGCGATTGCAATGCGATCAATACCAATGCCTGCAATCAACGTTTCATCACCGCTCGAAAATCCGATACAGCTTGTTGCAATCCCTTAAACAATGCATCGGCGACAATGGCATGGCCGATATTCAACTCCTCAATTTCAGGGATCGCGCACACAGCCGGTGTATTTTCAACCGTCAGGCCATGCCCTGCATGTACCATCAAACCCAGTTTACTGGCCAGCGCAGCCCCGTCACGGATAGCTGTCAGCTCTTGATGCTGCTGTTCACCTGTCAGATTTGCATAATGCCCGGTATGCAGTTCAATCACCGGCGCACCAATCTCACAGCTGGCTTGAATCTGCGCTTCAATCGGATCAATAAACATCGATACCCGCACACCTGCAGCTGTCAAACGCGCGACCACCTTGGTCAAACGCGCCTGATGCCCCACCACATCCAGCCCGCCTTCAGTGGTCAGCTCCTCGCGTTTCTCCGGCACCAGACAACAAGCTGCTGGCCTTAGACGCTCACAGATGGCCACCATTTCATCGGTCGCACCCATTTCCATGTTCAAATGCAATCCATCTATGGCTGCCAAGCGCTCAATATCATGATCCTGAATATGGCGGCGATCTTCACGCAAATGCGCCGTAATACTGCCCGCACCTGCCGCCAGACAGATCGGCACAGCATCGAGCGGATCAGGGTAAGTAGTGCCCCGCGCCTGCCGAATCGTGGCAATATGATCAATATTTACACCCAAATTTATCATCTATTCAATCCTTTAAAACTTTAGTAACAAGCAGCGCAAAGAAAACCATACTTGGATTTTGCCTTCCCTCGGCGTCCCTTGCGTCCTCTGCGGTAAAGCTTTTGGAGCTTTTGAAACCTCTATACTTTAAAACTATCGGTAGCTTTAATGCCATGCTCCTGCAGCGCCTGTCGAATCATATCACGCCAGCAAGCCGCATCGGCCGCATGAAGCCGCACATTGCCTCCCGCCAACACAGCCTCAATCGACTTGCGCAAACCAGCGGAAACACGCATTCCCTTCGACCCATTCCTGCCATTGTCGCCACACGATTCACAAAGTAGCTGCGCCTGTCTCCAATACATCATCTGCTGCGCATCCGCATCACAATGCCAACAGTGCGATAAATTACCAAGCCAACCGGCCACATCAAGCAAATACCACACCGCCGCACACAAGCCCTGCTGCTCTCCCCGCTCAGCCAGCAATGCCAATGCTTGCCCCGTCTCATCAAAACCATGCGGATCGCCTTCCTGAAACAAACGCGATGTGATCGCCAACAACTCCAAACCATGCAACGATAATGATGGCTCCAGTAAACAGCGGCCACGCTGCACATCCACAAGTGTCCCCATGCCTGTGCGTCCGGGTTTCCAGCTAATTTGCAACGCATACAACGGTTCTAAACTTGCACGAAAAGAGCTTTTTGGTCGCCGTGCTCCTCTGGCCATTAAAGTAATACGCCCATGCTCTTTGCTTAAAAAATGACAAATTAATGAGGTATCGCTAAAGGGAACCCTTCGCAGCAGCAGTGCATCATCCCGAATCTCAGCCATGAGTGAGACTGATTATTATTTCTGTATTCACGCTACGGTTGAGCCAATCCCACCACAGCATCTTTTATGTTTTTTTCCACTTCCACACGGGCAAGGGGCATTGCGATTGATTTTGTTTGATGCAGCTGGCTTTGGAGGGTTTAACATTTTTTCCAAATCGGAAATATCTTCCGGTTTATCCAGCTCAAACCCAATAATGTAAATCCAGCCATGCTCAGTGCATTTGTCTGCAACATATTTTGCCATCTCATCGCTGTGTACCCTTACAATGATTGGCTTGTTTTTAGTCCCTAATTTAGCCATTTCAGTTACCCAACTCCATTTTTCATTTGATCATTACATATCGATATAATCAATCATGCATCCGTCTATAGCTTCGACAGTGCAACGATTGTTTTCTGATACAGTTTCAAAAGCAAGGCTTTATTTGGTGCTTTTAAGGGCGGAGTTTGTCAAGGCAGTTCCACATCCAAGCGCTGCCCAGGTAAGAGTCAAAACTCTGAAAGAGAGCAGCTATTCATATCTCAATGCTTCAGCAGGAGGCACGCTGGCAGCACGCCAGGCGGGGTAAAAGGTTGCCAACACGCCCATGATAAGACTAACAATGATAATCGTGGCAACAGAGGCTGGATCAATCACCGAAGGGATATGATCGATATAATACACATCGCTGGACATGAACTTTACGCCTGTAAGCGTTTCTATCCATGCCATCAGGCTATCCAGCTGCCAGGCCAGCAATAACCCTAACGAAGCACCGATCAAGGTGCCTATGCCGCTAAGCATTGTACCCATGAGTAAAAATATACGCATCACCGAGGCATGGGTTGCACCCACCGTTTTGAGGATGGCAATTTCCTTGCGCCGCTCCATCACCACCATCACGAGGGAGGCCACCATATTGAATACCGCCACCATCACGATTAACGATAAAATCACGCCCATGGCGATACGCTCAGTTTTCATGGCCTGAAAAAAGGAACGATGGCGATGCTGCCAATCGGTGACCCACGCACCTGTCGGCAATGCCTTGCGCGCCGCCTCCGCCACTTGGCTGGCCATGTCTTTATTGTACAAAAAGACTTCGATGCCGCTCACACTATCACCCATTTTATTCAGCCGCTGAATCGCCGCCAAAGGGGTCACCATCATGCCAACATCATATTCATAAAAACCCGAATCAAAGATGCCCACCACTTCAAACGCACGCATACGTGGCACCGCGCCCGATGGACTGATACCGCCAGACGGAGACATCAAACGTACCCGATCACCAACCCCTGCCCCCAGCTTTCTGGCCAAACTCTTGCCCATGACCATCTGAAACGGCGAAGCATCATTATTCACAAAGCGCCCTTGCACAATATGCCGCGCAATATCATCACTGCGGCTCACATCCACGCCTTTTAAAATACCACCCAAAGCCCTTGAACCATAGGAGGCCAATACCTGGGTCGAAATATAGGGCGCGACACGCTCCACCCCATCCAACTCTTCCGCCTGCGCCAGCCAACTGCGCCAATCGTTTAAATTATTACCCGGCCCCTGAATATCCACATGCGATGAAAAACCTAGAATTTTATCACGAATCTCCACCGCCGCACCATTCATGACCGACAGCACCACGATCAACGTCATCACACCAATGGCAATACCCGCACCAGAACTCCAGCTAATCAGAGATACAAACTTTTCACTACGCCGTGAACGCAGATAGCGGCGTGCCAACATCCATTCGTAGGAACGAAAAAAACCTTGTTTCATAATCACCCGACTCGATGGATCAACTTAAATAACGGAAATAAATATATACATGCGCAATAGTGATTGAGATTAACATCAAGCCAAACGCATGTTTCATAAACACCAAAAACTGAATCGGATGACCGGCACGCTGGGCAAAGCCTGCCACAATCAAATTCGCCGATGCACCGATCAATGAACCGTTACCACCCAAACACGCACCCAGCGCCAACGCCCACCACAACGGCACAATCGCATCGGCACCACCAAAGCTTGGCGCCATGCTTTGAATCAATGGAATCATGGTTGCAACAAAGGGGATATTATCAATCAAGGCCGATGCAATCGCAGATACCCAGAGAATCGCACCCACGGTGGCATTAAAATCACCACCGGTCAGTTCCAGTGTTTTAGTTGCCAGCATTTCAATCACGCCAGTATGTTCAACACCGGTCACAACAATAAACAGACCAACAAAGAAGAAAATCGTTGTCCATTCCACATCGGCCATAATGCCTTCATAAGCATGATCTTTTTCTTCCAGCGTTTGGCCAAATGTCTGCAACAATAACAACAGCGCCGCACCAAACATGGCAATCGAAGCCGGCTCCAGATGCAGACTATGCGCCATCGTAAAACCGGTGATCACCAGAAACAGCACCATCAAACTCTTTTTCAATAAGGGTACATCTTTGATCGCTTCATTTTCATCAAAGCGCATCACCAAGGCTTTGTTTTCATCCGTTGCATGCAAATCACGACCGAACATAAACCAGATGGCCACGATCATCATCAGAAAAATAACTGGGGTAATGGGAGCCAGATTGAGCAAAAAATCCATAAAACTCAAGTTCGCCGCCGAACCAATCATAATATTGGGTGGATCACCAATCAGTGTCGCCGTACCCCCCACATTTGAAGCCAGAATCTGGGCAAACAAATAAGGATAAGGGCGCACACCGAGCGCATCGGTAATCAATAATGTTACCGGCGCAATCAAAAGCACGGTCGTCACATTATCCAGGAACGCAGAAAACACAGCTGTCACAATCGAAAGCATGACCAGAATCCCCCAGGGGTTCCCCTTCACCGCTTTTGCAGCTTTAATGGCCACATACTGAAACATGCCCGTTTTTTGACTGATCGCCACAATCACCATCATGCCGGTCAACAAGCCTATGGTATTAAAATCAATACCGGCAATCGCCTGCTCTTGGGTGATCACACCGCACAGGATCATCAAACCGGCACCGAGCAGGGAAAGCACAGCCCGGTTGAATTTTTCAGCCATAATAAAAGCGTACACGACCAATAAAATCGATACAGCCATCCAGGTTGGATCCATGCCGAAAATCACAGAGGAAGTATGTTCAACCGTATTATGCATCGTCATCATCCCGCTTCATGCGATCGAGCACATCGCCGGCAGAAATAATACCCAGCAAGCGCTTCTGATCATCCACCACCATGGCATATTCATGTTTGGTATACGAGACCATCGCTGCAGCAACCGACAACAACGATTCATCCCGCTGCACCGTCAGCGGATTCTTGTCCATAATTGCAGCGATAGACAGGGTCGAAATCTCATCATAATGACGACGTAAAATGCCGATATCCGGCGCATAGGGGATATGGTTCAAGTCGCCGGTCACAATATAACTCGGCACCACCTTCTCCAAGACAGAAAAGGTAGAAATAACACCGACGATCTCAGCATCATCCCCGACAACAGGAATCATGCGCAACCTGGCATCGCGCATCCGCGCCAGCGCATGATCGACAGCTTCATCAACACGGGCGGTCACAATATTTGTCACCATAATATTTTCTGCGATCATAACCCCTCCTGCTTGAGATTCATCGTTGGGTGTTTATTCAGGCCTCATGTGCGGAAACAACAACACATCGCGAATCGAATGTTGGCCGGTCAGCATCATCACCAGCCGGTCCACACCAATGCCGACACCAGCAGCAGGAGGCATGCCAAATTCCAGCGCGCGCAAATAATCTTCATCCACACCGGTAGCTTCCGCATCGCCTGCAGCCTTGGCCTGCGCCTGCGCTACAAAACGTGCCCGCTGATCATCCGGATCGTTCAGTTCGGAAAAACCGTTGGCAATCTCACGGCCGGCGACAAACAACTCAAAACGATCCGTGACCGTTTCTTCTTCATTATTGCGTCGTGCCAGAGGCGATACATCCACCGGATAATGGGTGATAAAGGTCGGCTGTGATAATTCCGGTTCGACCAGTTCTTCAAACAGAGCCAACAGATAATGGCCTGCTTTCCAGGTGATCAAGGGTTTGATATCAGGGATTTCCTGCAAACACACGGTTGCCAACAGGGCTTTGTCATTGGCATGGCCACGTAAATCCGGACGCTTGGCAAACACCGATTCATCCAGACGCAGACGTTTGAATGGCTGCGTCAAATCAATCGTTACCCCTTCCCACTCGGTTGCACTCATACCCAGACCTGCCGCGATATTACGAATCAGGGCTTCGGTGGTATCCATGGCATCATTGAAATCGGCATAAGCCTGATAAAACTCCACCATGGTAAACTCAGGGTTGTGGGTCGCATCCAAGCCTTCATTGCGAAAGTTGCGATTGATTTCAAACACGCGCTCAAAACCACCCACCAGCAATCGTTTTAGATACAGTTCCGGTGCAATACGCAGGGACAATTCCATATCCAGCGCATTATGATGGGTCACAAACGGACGTGCCGCAGCACCACCGGGTTGGGCTTGCAACATCGGTGTTTCCACTTCGATAAAATCACGTTCTTCCAAACCACTGCGCAGCAATGACACGATCTTCGAACGTGTACGGAATGTCTGACGCGATTCGGGTGTCACCATCAAATCGACATAACGCTGACGGTAACGGGTTTCAACATCGCTCAGACCATGCCATTTTTCAGGCAAGGGGCGCAGACATTTGCTAATCAATTCAATGTGCGAAACACGCACCGACAACTCACCAGCTCTAGTGCGAAACAGCACGCCTTCCGCACCAACAATATCACCCAGATCCCACTTGCGGGTCGGATTGTATATTTCCGCACCACCGAGCACATCGCGATTCAAAAACAACTGAACCTGATCCCAACGCACATCATCCACAACAACCGCATCCGAGCCATCCTGAATCTTGATGAAACTCGATTTACCCATCACGCGATGCGCCATCATACGACCAGCCACACGTACCTGCTGGCCCAGTTCGGCCAGTGTTTCGACATCATGATCAGCATGTTTGGCATGGATATCCGCTGCACTGTGATCACTACGCCAGGTGTTCGGATAAGCCTGGCCAGCATCACGCATACGCGTCAGTTTTTCACGCCTAACCCTGATTTGCTCAGAAACCTGAGGCTTGGGCGTTTCGGTTATTGTGGAAGTATCAGTCATCAGAGCATCAGTCCTCAGAATATCGGTCAGTAGAATATCAGTCAGTAGAATATCAACCGGCAGATCTTAACGGCTGTGTAAATCCAGACCGGAGAAGAAAAAGGCGATTTCAATGGCTGCATTCTCTTCCGAATCAGAACCGTGCACAGCATTGGCATCAATCGAATCAGCATGATCGGCACGAATGGTGCCGGCTTCGGCTTCTTTCGGATTGGTAGCACCCATCAACTGGCGGTTCAAGGTGATGGCATTCTTGCCTTCCAAAGCCATGGCCAGCACAGGGCCTGAGCTCATAAACTTGCACAGATCAGTATAAAAAGGACGTTCAGCATGCACAGCATAAAAACGACCAGCTTCTTCAGCCGACAAATGAGTCAAATTGGTTGCAATCACAGACAAGCCATTTTCTTCAAAACGACGGATAATATCTCCGATAACATTCTTGGCGACTGCATCAGGCTTGATAATAGATAGGGTACGTTGAACTGGCATAATAAAATCCTCTAGTTGTTGAACTTCAGGGCTACGCAGCATCCCGCTGCGGGAGCGGCACTCTAACCAAGTTGAAACGAAAGAACAGCCACCGACTCAAGTGTTGAACAGCCTGACATTGCTGCCCATAGTTCACCTTTCAAGTCGCTCATTTTTACTACGAGGATCACACCCATGCAACGAACTCCTGCCAACGCACCCCAAGCTGCCCAAGCACTCATGCTGGTCACCGATCTGCAACAGCGCTTTGCCCAAGGTTTGGAGTCACTATCCCGTGAATTCGGCAACGAACAATTATTTCAGCCCGTCGAATGGTTCAGAGACAATGGTAGACATGGTGGCGGCATACGTCTGGAAACAGCTGATGGTGCCCTCTTTGGCCGAGGCTCAGTGAATGTTTCACAAGTGCATTACGATGATAACCCGGCCAAAGCGTTAGGTTCGGCCACCGCCATCTCCACCATCATTCATCCCCTTCACCCGCTTGCGCCATCTGTACATATTCATTTGAGCTGGACAGAAATGAAAAATGGCAATGGCTATTGGCGTTTGATGGCTGATCTCAATCCATCGCATGAAAACCCGCAAGCCACAACACAATTCATGGCAGCATTAAAACAAGCCTCTCCCAAGCTGTTTGATGAGGCCAAAGCTCAGGGCGAACGCTACTTCTTCATCCCTGCTCTGGAGCGCCATCGTGGTGTGGCACATTTCTATCTGGAAGGATACAACAGCGGTGATGCTCAGGCCGATCTCGATTTAGCCACGGCAGTCGGCCAAGCAGCCATCGACACCTATCTGGATATTTTGAAACACGCACTGTCCAACGCCCCCGCCGCCACACCAGAACAACAACAAACACAGCTCGCCTACCACACACTCTATTTCTTCCAGGTACTCACTCTCGACCGTGGCACCACCTCCGGCCTGCTCGTACACGATCAAAACGATGTCGGTATTTTAGCTTCGATCCCAGCCTATGTGGACAAAGAGCTATTAAACGCCTGGATTTCCAATATGCAAAGCCCACAGGATCAACTACTCACCGCCCTGATCACCACCCTGCCTGCAAACTCCCCCTGCTTAATCAATGAAACCGTAAAACAAAACTTGGCCAACGTCGTGCGCAAACATTACACCATTTACCCGCAAGCCATCGCCATGCAAGCTTCCGGCAACATCATCCCACCCACCGTCAACAATCACCGCTGATCAGCTGCAACGCATTCACCCAACATGCAAAAACTTGCAGATTGCAAAACACCAACTACGCTCAAGCAAGCAACACAATGACATTGATGATCGGAAACCATGCAATGGCGCTCATTTTTCACAAGGAGATCAAAATATGAAAAAAATATTCATGTATATTACCATACTGATGTCAGTGCTCATGCTAAGTGCATGTGAACATTATTCTCCATATTACGGCGGCTATGGTGATGGCGGATATAGTGATCATGGCAACGGTTATTCAGATGGCTACAGCGGCGGTCACGGCGGAGGCAAACATGAAGAGCGTGAGAATCGCGGCCATGGCGGTGAAGATTAACTTAAGCAACAATTCGAACCCGGCCTATGCATGCCGTTGTACACAAGCATACTTGGCTATTTACCCACCCACGATAACAAGACCACCCTCAAGGAGTTTCAAATGAAAGCAATAATAACAGCCATAGCGCTAATGTTCGTCATTTCGGCCAATGCAGGCATCGCATCCGCCGACGATGACCGCGACAGCTATGAACAGCATGAATCCAGAGATCATGGTGAAAATGATCGACATGAACGCAGCAACGAAAACAGTAATCGCAGTGGAGCTCACGCCGCAGATCGCAACATCGGCCATAGCGCGGATCGAGGCAATAACCATGCTGGCTCCAATTCAGAGTCCAACAGCCGGTTCATGCCAGACTGGTGGCCATTCTAAGCCGGATAGAAGAGACAAACCGTGTTCAATCGCGGCTGCAGCAATCAGGGCATCGGCCACCTATTCGCGTTGTTTTAATACCCGCAGAATAACATCCGAAGCAAAGCCCTTGTTGCGTAAAAAACGTGCCAGACGCTGCCATGTGCGTTCATCTTCAAAACGAAATCCAGCCGGATCACGGCCTGCCAACAAATCACTGGCAACCTGATCGGCATCGTAATCGGCGGTGAGTTCATCCATGGCGAGTTGAATACTTGTCTCATCCGCGCCTTTTTGCTGGGCGCGCCTGGCGGCCAGCCACGGCGCTTCGCCTTTATCGAGCCGGGAAGACAAATACAATTCTGCAAAACGCTGGTCATTGAGATAGCCATCGGCTTTAAGCTTTTCGATCACAAAGACAATGATCTCTGCATCATGCTCACGCCCATGTAGTTTTTGCTGGATTTGCGAGGTGCAATATTCACGTCGAACCAGCAGCCGAACAGCATAAAGATAGGCTGCCGACTGCTCTTTATTCATATCGAGCCATCTGGCGCAAGGGATTCAATGCGCGCAATCAATCAGGGCTGTGTTATTCAGCCGTTTCAACCGCATCACCCATACCCAATTCAGCCCGTACCCTGGTTTCCACTTCAGCCAACATCTCCGGATGCTCTTTGAGGAACTTGATGGCGTTATCACGCCCCTGACCAATCTTCTCATTGTCCTTGGCGTACCACGCTCCGCTCTTGTTCACGAAGCCATACTGCACACCCATATCGAGCACTTCACCGGCATGCGATACACCCTCACCATACATGATCGAGAATTGTGCCTGCTTGAATGGCGGTGCAACTTTATTTTTCACCACTTTCACACGGGTATCATTACCCAGCACTTCGTCACCTTTTTTGATTGCCCCGGTGCGGCGCACATCCAAACGAATGGATGCATAGAATTTCAACGCATTACCACCGGTGGTAGTTTCAGGGTTACCAAACATCACACCGATTTTCATACGGATCTGATTAATAAATATAATCGTGGTTTTCGAGCGTGAAATAGAGCCGGTCAATTTACGCAGTGCTTGTGACATTAAACGCGCATGTAGACCCATGTGAGAGTCGCCCATATTGCCTTCGAGCTCGGCTTTTGGTGTTAACGCGGCAACCGAATCCACCACGATAATATCGAGTGCACCGGAACGGGTCAGCATATCGACCACTTCCAAGGCCTGCTCACCGGAATCAGGCTGTGACACCAATAGATTCTCAACATCCACACCCAGGTTTTCAGCATAGATCGGATCAAGCGCGTGTTCCGCATCGACAAATGCAGCCTGACCACCGAGCTTTTGTGCTTCAGCAATCGCGTGCAAAGCCATGGTAGTTTTACCGGATGATTCCGGCCCATAAATCTCAACCACACGACCACGCGGATAACCACCGACACCAAGTGCGGCATCGAGAGCCAATGAACCACTCGGAATCACTTCCATCACCACCTTACCCTGATCGCCGAGTCGCATCACCGTACCCTTGCCAAACTGACGTTCGATCTGACTTAACGCGGTATCCAGTGCTTTTGATTTATCTGACATATTACCCTCACTTATATAAAAGCCGATGCTTTCAACACATCCAATACATTGCTTTCGCGAACGGTACATGCCGAGCCGACCTGCAACAATGAGAAAGGTGATCTCCGAGATCGTTCGTTACCCGATTGTTTTGCCAGCATGGACGCGCAACCCATCGAACAAGACATCATCACCTTGCCTTTATGCATTCAGCCAAGTGGAATGCGCTCATGCTGGATTTGAATACAAAAAACCTGCCTGAAGCACTATTCATACTCTGTCGGCATTTGAGCGATGCCGGTGGCAAGGCTTGGCTGGTCGGTGGCTGTGTGCGTGATTTAATACTGGGCATTGAAGCCAAGGATTTCGATCTCGAAGTATACGGCCTGCATCCCGAGACATTACAGGCTGCCCTGCAACAACTTGGCCGCACTAATCATGTAGGTCAACAGTTCGGCGTGTTTAAACTACAACTGCATGGCATGGTGTTTGATATTACCCTGCCACGTTCGGAAAAAAAAACAGGTTTCGGGCACTGCGGCTTTAGCATCACCCCAGCCCCATTCATCTCCACCCATACAGCCAGCTTGCGTCGTGACTTCACTATCAATGCCATGATGTTTGATCCGTTGAACCATACATTGGTTGATCATCATGGAGGTCTAGAAGATCTTGAATGCGGCATATTAAAACATGTCAGCCCTGCTTTTGCTGAAGATCCACTACGGCCATTGCGAGCCATGCAGTTTGCCGCCCGTTTGCAGCTAACACTCGCGCCTGAAACGGCCTTATTATGTCAGAGCCTATTGCACGAAGCCCACACGCTGTCCAAAGAGCGCATCTGGATGGAATGGCAAAAGTGGAGCCATGCCCCTCACCCATCCTATGGTTTGCAGGTTTTATTGGATAGCGGCTGGCTGAGCCTTTACCCCGAACTTCAAGCCCTGTGTGGCTGTCCGCAATCACCCTTTTGGCATCCGGAGGGTGATGTCTGGGTGCACACCTTGCAGGTCTGTGATCAAGCTGCCGGCATCGCCATACGCAACCAGTTGGATGATAAGACAACAGAGCAACTTGTTCTTGCGGCCTTATGCCACGATCTGGGTAAACCCGAAACAACGCTTATCGATGATAAGAGCGAGAATATTAGCTCCCCGGGCCACAGCAAGGCAGGTGTGCCACTGGCCAAGTCTTTACTGCACAGCATTGCAGCACCTGCACGACTGATGCCCTATATCGCCCCACTCGTCACCGAACACATCGCCCATTTATCGTGTAAACCTACAGATCGCGCCGTTCGCCGTCTGGCTCACAGGCTTGAGCCTGCCAACATTGAATTATGGGAAATGCTGGCTGAAGCCGATGCCTCTGGCCGCGCCCCCCTGCCAGCCAGTCGCACCGCACTGGACTGGCTGAACATCGCGCAAAAGCTGCAACAGCATCAATCAAAAGCAACAGCACTATTAAGCGGCAAAACACTACTTGCCCTGGGCTTTCATTCAGGCCCTGCTCTCGGTGCAATTTTAAAAGAAGCATACGAAGCACAACTCGACGGCCTGTTCCATGATGAAGATTCAGCCATGCAATGGTTTCAACGCCAGCAAACCACAAAGAACCGCCCTGAAGAATAACCAAGCAAAAAACTCAACTATTCGTTTTTATTGGTTTTTATTATTATACCGCTATAATGCCAAAAAAATAAAAAGGGGCTCATTATTATGGCCATGTTCAAACGCTTCTCCGATTTATCGACCAGCGAAAAGCTGCTCGACTCGATGTTTTTAATCACTATTGGCATCGGTTATCTATTTGCTATATTAAACTTGTATTACACCCATCAAGGCCGTGATGGTGAACCGGGGTTATCGGTTAAAGATGTCATGTATGCCTATCACGGCAGCCATAACCAGACACGGCTGGGGGCGGCAATCAATGGCCCCATGGAATCCAATCTACCCAACAAGGCTGCCAAACAGGAAATCCTGGATTGGATTCAACATGGCGCAACAGAAGAAGAGTTTAATGAAAAAATCAATCCAATCCTGCAAAACAATTGTGTGATGTGCCATTCCACCGATAGTGGTTTGCCGATTCCTCACTTTGATTCGTATGCCAATGTCGTCAAACTGACTGAAATGGATACCGGAGCAACAATCCCCGCACTTGTGCGTGTTTCACATATTCATTTATTCGGCATCGCCTTTATTTTATTCTTTGTCGGGCGCATCTTTTTATTGTCGGACATTCCACCCTGGTTAAAGAGAACCGTCGTCACCATACCGTTCCTATTCTTAATTATGGATATTGCATCATGGTATATTACCAAAATCATTCCCGGCTTTGCTTATGTAGTGATTGCCAACGGTGCTTTGATGGGCCTTGCTTTCGGCGGACAGCTACTCACCTCTTTGTATCAAATGTGGTTTTATAAAAACAAATCACTGCCGGAGAAATAACTACAGCGGTGAAATCATTTAACCCCTGCGTGCATTCATTTCACTGTACGATGAATACACGCAGGGATTATCATTTGCCCTTGGCATAACAAAGGGACATATCAAGGAGAAGGACATGAAAAAAACATATCTAATCATCGCTGCAGCTGCTGGTTTTGCATTTAGCACACAGGTTGCCATGGCTGAAATCAATGCCGAAAAACTGTACAATAGTAAATGCAAAATGTGCCACAAAATCGACAAGAAAAAGATCGGCCCTGCATTTAGCAAGATGAACAGCGATCCTGCAATTTTAAAAGCCGTAATCACTGATGGCCGCAAGATGATGCCAAAGTTTGGTAAAAAACTGGGTGAAGAAAAAATTGATGCGCTGGTTGCATTCATTAAAAACACTCAACAATAATCCCATGCTTATAACTCTGTAGCCATTCAGCTTGCTGCTGATTGCCTGCAGGGCAAAGCAAAAACGCACATACTTGCATAAGCAAGTGTTTTCGATGCAATCAATATATCGATCAGTAGTGAACTGAGACATTACTAATAAGCCAAGCCTTGCGCTTGGAACGCATGTGGTAAATAGTTGTGCCTATTATTTAGGGGAAGGAGAATCTTATGCGAATCAAATTATGGATTGGGATGGCGGCGGCTTTGTTACTGTCACCCATGTTGGCCTCAGCAGCCGATACTATCGATGGCAAAGCTCTCTATGGAGCCAATTGTGCATCATGTCATGGCGCAACCGGTGAAGTCAGCGAGTACGGTAAAAGCTTAAAACCATTTCCAGCGCGCAACCACAGAGCGATTGCCGATCTGATTGGCAGGGATGAAATGCGTCGTATTATTTCTTATGGTGTACGTGGCACTGCCATGACTCCGAAAAAATACACCCTTGATGCACTTGAAATCGAAGCCGTCATTGATTACATCAAAACCTTTGAATACACCCCCAATCTGGCCAATGGTAAAAAACGCTTTGAAGCAGTATGTGTGAGCTGTCATGGTGTGGATGGTCGTGCTCAAACAGGCATGGGCGCTAAAAACCTCGTCTATTCCAAACTTAATCTGGAAGAAATTGTACACACCATGCGATATGGTCGTCAGGGCACGATGATGAAAAGCAATCGTCACCAGCTCAGCAATGAAGATATTGCTGATGTTGCCAACTATGTGTTTGCCCTGCGTTATATGGCCAACCCGGCCAAGGGTAAAAAACTCTTTGCCAACAACTGCAGCACTTGCCACGCCACACCTCGTACGGTCAAACTCATTGGTAACGCTGCCTCAAAACGCACTGTTGCAGATTTAAGTGATCGCTTGCTGGATCTACGTATCCGTCATGGTCGCCACGTTGATCGCGCCGGTAAAAAAGTTGAAAATCTCTCTGCTGATGATATCCAGGATATCGTTGCATACATGAGGAAAAGTACAAAATAATGGCCAATAGTCTCCACGATCAAAGCGCCTCCCAATTGGGAGGCGCTAATCTTTTCAACCTGGAAATCATCAAAAAATATGATAAAGCAGGCCCCCGTTACACCTCTTATCCAACCGCACCAATGTTTCACACCGGCATTGATGCCAAGGATTATACCAAAACCCTGCAACGTGTGGCATCTGACCATGCCCCACTATCGTTGTATATTCATATTCCTTTTTGCAACACCGTTTGTTATTACTGCGGCTGCAACAAGATTGTCACCAAACAATACCATCGTGCCGATCCCTATCTGGATCTCTTGTTGAAAGAAATCGATCGTGTGGCCGATAGCCTGCAGGATGAAAACGGCAATGATTGCCAGCGCCCTGTCACGCAACTGCATTTTGGTGGTGGCACTCCGACCTTCATGAACAACGATCAAATGCGTGCCATTATGAACAAGCTGCGTGCGCGTTTTCAGTTTGTGGCCAAAGACGATGGTGAATTCAGCATAGAAATTGATCCACGCGAATGTGATGAAGATACCGTCTCTGTGCTGGAAGAGATTGGCCTGAACCGCATGAGCATGGGCGTGCAGGATTTTGACCCGATTGTGCAAAAGGCTGTCAATCGCATCCAGAGCAAAGAAGAAACACTGCGTGTACTCAATCAAGCACGCCAACATGGTTTTGAATCGATGAACATCGATTTGATGTATGGTCTGCCGCATCAAACGGTAGCAACCTTTGATGCCACCTTAAAAACCATTATCGAATTCAGTCCTGATCGTATTGCTTTATTCAATTATGCCCACATGCCGCATATGTTCATGCCACAGCGCCGCATTGATGAAGCAGCCATTCCCACGCCACAGGAAAAGTTGAATATCCTTGAGCATAGCATCAACACCTTACTCGCTGCCGGTTATGTATTCATTGGCATGGATCATTTCGCCAAACCCGATGATGAACTGACCATTGCCCAGCGTGAAGGTAAATTATATCGTAATTTTCAGGGTTATAGCACCCAGGCCGATTGCGATTTGATTGGCCTAGGGCTGACTTCCATTGGTTATATCGGCGGTGGTTTCTTTCAGAATGAGAAAGAGATGGATCAGTATGCTGGCTGTGTCAATCAGGATGAATTTCCAGTCTTTAGAGGTTATATCTTGTCCGATGAAGATCATCTGCGTCGCCAGGTGATTATGCGTTTAATGTGCGACTTTGCACTGACTTACGAAAGTTTTGAAAGCGAATTCAATATCAACTTCAAACAGCATTTTGCTGATGGCATTGCCGATTTACAGGAAATGTCTGACGATCAGTTGATCGAGCTGCGTGATGATGGTTTGACCGTATTGCCTGCCGGCCGCTTGTTGATTCGCAACATCGCCATGGTCTTTGATGAATACCTGCAAAAGAAAAAAGAGGGCAGCAGCTTCTCAAAGGTCATCTAAGCGGGGCTAATCATGCTGATCTGCTTGTAGGATTAACATGGTTAAATCATCGCTCTGTTTTGCATCTGCCGTAAATTTTGCAATGCAATGTTTGAGATAGGCCAGGCACTCATTGGCATCGCTGGGCGCATGATTCAGCCATTGTAACAACCGATCCGTGCCGAGCATCTCATCACTGACATTGCGGGCATCCGGGACACCATCGGTATAGAGCAGTAACATATCACCGCCAGCAAGGCTTAGCATTTCACCCTCATATCGAATGCCGGAAAGAATACCGGCTGGTGGCCCTGAAGCTTCATGATGCTGCCAGACTGAGCCCTGACTCAGATGAATCGCAGGCAAATGACCTGCATTGGCGATTTCTATTTGACCTGTTTTCGGATTCAGAATCATCAATAACAAGCTCACGAACATGCCTTGCTGTACTTTTTTGCACAGCTCCACATTAAAACGATTCATAATATCACTGGCACTACCACCACGCGACAATTGCAAACGCAAATCGCTCAACACACTCGACATCAGCATCGCCGCCGAAACACCTTTGCCTGAAATATCGCCCACAATATAAGCCATGCGATGATCGGGCATGTGAACGGCATCGTAAAAGTCGCCCCCCACATCAAAGGCACTGCGCATATGAAATACAGCACGATAAGCATCAAGCTCAGGTAACACATCAAGCAAAAACGAATCCTGAATCGATTTGGCCAAGACCATATCATGCTGAAATATCTCCGCATCGAGCAGCTGTTGATGCGCGTGTGCATTATCAATGGCAATGGCCATCATCGGCACCATAGCCTCCAATAACTGCTGATCGGATGAGGAAAATACACCATGCTGACAATTGATCACCTGACAAACGCCAATCAATTTCTGATGCACATACAAAGGGGTTGAAATCATATTGCGCGTAATGAAATCAGTCTGTCGATCAAACGCCACTTCAAAATGCGCATCGGCATAGACATCATCAATGCATAGCGATTCACCCCGTTGCGCACACCAACCCGCAATACCCTTGCCCATCGGCAAACGACAAATCTCTTTAAGCTGTGCCTCTTTTTCACCCGCGCAGACATTAAATACCAGTTCATTTTTCTCTTCATCGAACAAAAACAATGAACAGGTTTCTGCATTCATAATCGATTGGGTATGCGCCATAATCTGCTTAAGTAAGGGTGCCAGTTTAAGTTCGCCAGCAATAAGATGACTGATTTCCAACGCTTGAAGCAAACGCTCATTCTGTGTTTCCAAACATTTTGATAACATCTGCGTCTCCCCAGCGCCCTTATTTAGTCATCTCTTCGGCTCATCTGCATATCCTGCCAAGCATGTCAGTCTATGCATGGCAAAATAATTGCTTATCATCGAAGCTTGAGCATTGCATCATACTTGCGGCACTCATACTGCCCTTTTAGGCTGGGCTTATATAGAGACTTAAACACTTATTAGGGAGTCATCATGGAAGTATCCGAACTACTTGCGTTCACGGTCAAAAACAAAGCCTCAGATTTGCATTTATCAGCCGGTGAACCACCGATGATCCGTATCAATGGTGATATGACGCGCATCAAGATGCCGGAAATTGATCGGCGCGAAATTCAGTCCATGGTCTATGACATCATGAACGATGGTCAGCGCAAAGCCTTTGAAGAGCACATGGAAATCGACTTTTCTTTCTCGCTCGGTGATATCGCTCGTTTTCGTGTCAACCTGTTTGAACAGCACCGTGGCATGGGCGCTGTCTTTCGCGTCATTCCCAATGAAGTTTTGACCCTGGATCAACTCAATTGCCCGCAAATATTCCGGGATATTGCCATGATGCCACGCGGCATTTGTCTGGTTACAGGCCCTACAGGTTCGGGTAAATCAACCACCTTGGCAGCCATGATTGATCACCGCAATGAATCTGAACGTGGCCATATTTTGACCATCGAAGACCCCATCGAATTTGTTCACCGCTCCAAAAGCAGTTTAATTTCACAACGTGAGCTGGGGCCGCATACCCATTCTTTTGCCAATGCACTAAAAAGCGCCTTGCGTGAAGATCCCGATGTGATTCTGGTTGGTGAATTACGTGATCTGGAAACCATCCGATTGGCACTCACTGCGGCTGAAACAGGTCACATGGTATTTGCCACCCTGCACACCTCCTCCGCCCCCAAAACCATTGACCGTGTGGTTGATGTGTTTCCTGCCGCTGAAAAAGAAATGGTGCGATCCATGCTTTCCGAATCCATTCGTGCGGTGATTTCACAAACATTAATCAAAACAGCCGATGGACAGGGCCGTGTTGCAGCGCATGAAATCATGCTCGGCTCTCCAGCAGTGCGAAACCTGATTCGCGAAAATAAAATCGCCCAGATGGTCAGTGTCATGCAAACATCACAGCGTGATGGCATGCAAACACTCGACTCTCACCTGCAACTGCTGGTCAAATCACGCAAAATCACCCAGCAAGCGGCCATGGAGAAATCCAGTAACAAACAATTATTTGGTGGCGGTGTAGTTTAATTATCAATTAAAATTAAATACTTAAAGAATTTAACTGGAGCAATACATGAAAGGCAGTGAAGCACAGCATCAATCGATCAAACAGCTATTGTCTGTTATGGACAAACAGGATGCATCCGATCTCTATATCACTGTCGGCATGCCCCCTTCCTATCGCATTAATGGCTTGGTACGCACCTTAAAGCAGCCCGCTTTGACCGCTGCACAATGCGAACGCCTGGCCAATGCCACCATGAACGAACGCCAGAAAGCTGCTTTTGCGGCTGAATATGAAATGAATCTGGCCCTCTCGTTTGATGGCATTGGACGTTTCCGGGTCAATATATTCCGTCAGCGCGGCCATGTTGGCATGGTGATTCGCAAAGTAAATTTGGAAATACCCACCCTTGAAGGGCTTGATTTGCCGGAAATATTTCAGGATATATCCATGCAGTCTCGCGGTCTGGTGTTAATGGTCGGCGCTACCGGCTGTGGTAAATCCACCTCGTTGGCGGCCATGATTGATTGGCGCAACAGTAATCAGGCTGGTCATATTATCTCGATTGAAGACCCGATTGAATTTATCCATCAGCACAAAAAGTGTGTCATCACCCAGCGCGAAGTCGGCTCTGATACGTTGGAATATCAAACAGCCTTAAAAAACACCCTGCGACAAGCACCAGATGTGATACTCATTGGTGAGATTCGCGACCGTGAAACCATGGAACATGCACTCGAATTTGCTGAAACGGGTCATTTATGTCTGGCCACCCTGCACGCCAATAATGCCAATCAGGCTTTGGAGCGCATCATCAACTTCTTCCCTGAAGAAATGCATCCGCAGGTTTGTTTAAATCTGGCCATGAATCTGAAAGCCATCTTATCGCAGCGGTTGGTCAAAACACCGGATGAAAAACGTATCCCGGCCATTGAGATCCTCATCAACACACCACGTATCTCTGATTTAATCGGCAAATGGGCCATTACCGAAATCAAGGAGAGCATGGCCACGGGCAAGACCTATGGCATGCAAACCTTTGACCAATCATTGCAGGAGCTATGGATGCAAGGCTTGATCACCGAAGATGAAGCGCTGCGCCATGCCGACTCTGTCAATAATCTGCGTCTGCAAATCAAAATGGTAAACCTCAAAGATTCCGGTGGTGACATCAGTGATATGGGGCAACTCTCAGGCGGTATAGATGCCGGCCAGCTAAAGATTTGAAGCCATAAATATGCCACAACAACGACAGATCATTGATGATTTATTACTGCTGGCCAATAAACATGCTGCTTCGGATTTAATCATCCGCACCGGTGACCGAATTCGCATGCGTATCGCCGGTGATATTGCTACCATCCCACTCGATAAAGTCGCCGCTCCTGATCGAAAGCTCAGCATCGCCATGGTACAGCATTTGATACGTCACCATGCTGCTGAAACCGAAATTGAAAATATCAATAATCTGGATTTTCATTACAGCTTACAAAACGCCTGTCATTTCCGTATTCATGTGCTGCGCACCAACAACAATTTTGGCATTGTCGCCCGTCTGATTCCACAAAATATCCCAAGCTTTAAACAACTGCGTTTACCACCCATCTTTGAAACGATCAGCCAATACCGCAACGGGATTATCCTGATGTCCGGTGCTGCAGGCTCCGGCAAAAGCACATCGTTAGCTTCAATGTTAAATCACATGATTCAGCAGCGCCCTGTGCATGCTGTCACACTCGAAGATCCCATTGAATTTCGTTATAGCACCGGCCATATTGGTACGGTCAGCCAACGTGAAATCGGCACCGATGTGAGCAGCTACAAACAGGGTTTAATTGATGCCTTACGCGAAACACCCGATATTATCGTGGCCGGTGAAGTACGTGGTCGGGAAGAAATTCAACTGGCTCTGGAAGCTGCCGAAACAGGCCATCTGGTTTTGGCCACCGTCCATGCCACCACGGCCACAGGTACCATGCAGCGTATCATGGCTGCCTTTGGCCTCGATGAGCAGGCTGGTTTACGCGAGCGTTTATCTGAAAACCTGCGTGCTATTGTTGTGCAAAAGCTGATTCCGATGAAGGCATCAAAAAAACGTATCGTCGCACAAGAAATCATGATCAAAAATTCGATCATCCGACATTTTATTCTCGATCCATCACAGTGGAGTGATATCCCGCGCGCC
Source organism: Mariprofundus sp. (assembly GCA_030951025.1). Classification (GTDB taxonomy): domain Bacteria; phylum Pseudomonadota; class Zetaproteobacteria; order Mariprofundales; family Mariprofundaceae; genus Mariprofundus. The sequence goes on from JAUZQK010000120.1 coordinate 32,144, forward strand.
ATGGAAGAAGGTCATAATCTGTACGGCTCACAAAGCTTCGATCAACACCTGCAACAGCTGGTTGAAGCGGATCTGGTGGATTATGAAATCGCCCTGCCCTACGCCGTTTATCAAGAGGATTTCGCCATGCGCATGGGGCGTGTGTAGAACCGCCCATGCTTGCCGATGGAGTAATACTTGCAGACCAAGCCATGCCGGCTGATGAAGCAATCCCCGCCCATATCCAAGCCTTCTACAAGGCCAGCACATACCCGCATCCAGTGAATAACATCAGCATGATTCAAACCCATGCCTCTTGGGTTTTTTTAACCGGTGAATTTGCCTACAAGTTCAAAAAACCCATTGATTTCGGTTTCATGGATTTCTCTACTCTGGCCAAACGCAAATATTATTGTGACCGAGAACTCATCTTGAACCGCACATTTTCTGCACAGCTTTATCTTGAGGTCTTGCCAGTTCACCAGATAGGTACAACGTTTAACCTGAATGGCGCAGGCAAGCTGGTGGATTATTGTTTAAAAATGGTTCAGTTCAAACAATCGGATTTATTGGATAAAAAATTAGCAGCTCTTGCGTTTCAGCCACAATGGATGGATCAGCTGGCTGAAGATGTAGCTGGCTTTCATCATCAGGCAGAGATTTACCCCACGGATATGAGTCCAGCCGATGCAAGCCCAATCTATGCAGCCTCAACCGACACATTCGATCATGTTTCTTGTCTGGCCGATCATCTGCGTGATAATCTGGCCATTGCCAGCCAATATCCGGAGCTTGGCATCGATGGCCAAACACTGGATACACTGCTGGGCTTTTCAAACACTGAACGCGTCAAACAACAACAAACATTGATCCATCGACAGTTAGACCGACACATTCGCCGTTGTCATGGTGATCTGCATTTCAGAAACATTACCCTCTGGCAGGGTCGCCCCTGCCTGTTTGATTGTATCGAGTTTAATGATCAGTACAGCATCATCGATAGCATGAATGATATTGCCTTCCTGCTGATGGATTGTGATGCACATGCACGTCCTGATTTGGGCATGCGCTTTTTATCCCGTTATCTGGAATGCTCAAACGATTACGCCGGGCTGAGCTTATTGCCACTCTATTTGTTTTACCGTGCTGGTGTACGTGGCAAGGTGAACTGCATACTGGCCAATGAACTGGCTGATCCAGCACAGCGGCAAGCGCAATGGGCTCAAGCGCGCCATTATTTTGAGCTGGCAGAGCGTTACACACACCATCCCACTCCCGCCCTGTTTGCCATGGGTGGTTTATCCGGCAGTGGCAAAAGTCATCTATCCCTGCTGGGTTGCGGCATTGAATCTGCCATCATCATCAGATCCGATGCCGTACGCAAACGCATTGCGAGCCACTATCCCGATTTGGAACTGTATGGCTCTGAGATGCATGGCCACACCTATCAGGCCATGTTTGATGCGGCTCAAATCACCCTGCAAGCAGGTTATTCGGTCATACTCGATGCCACCTTTTTGCATCCGGACTCACGCCAGCAAGCACATGATCTGGCGCATCGTTGCAAGGTTGCATTACATTTTTACTGGCTCGATATCGACACTGCCCAATTGCAAGAAAACATCCGCCACAGACAAGAGCGTGGTCACGATATCTCCGATGCTGATCTCAATGTGTTGGCTTTGCAGTTGAAAGAGTACCAGCGACCGAGTGAATCATGGATACATTGGCTCGATGCCAATGATTGCTGGCCACGGGTGAATAAAGTGACTTAAACGGGTGTATTCGCCCCATCTGCAACAACCCTGAGCAGCGATTTACTTGTCAACATACGCCTTTGCCAAGTTTAAAGGAGGGCGGACTCAAAGTATAAGTGCAACAGAATGAAACAGGATCAAACAGGACCAAACAAGACAAGCCCTTGCGCTCTAAAGCCGGACAGCTCTATTTATTGCCAACACATTGCTCGTGATTCGCAGGGCAGGTTACAAGCCCAGACATGATTAGGCTTTATTTTTTTACCCATATCGCTACACTGCGCGACCGTTTTGGTAAGCCTCTCGGCTCACCTCGATCCTGGAGGATTTGATGATCAAACTGTATTCTGATGCCCATTGCCCGAATTCGCATCGCACCCGTATTGTTTTGGCTGAAAAAGAATTACCTGTCGAAACAACGGAATTAGAAGCAAATAACCTCCCCGCTGATTTTCTGAAAATCAACCCTTATGGTAAACTGCCTACTGTCATTGATCGCGATATCGTGTTTTTTGAATCTGCTGTGGTCAATGAATACCTCGATGAACGTTATCCGCATCCACCATTAAAACCAGGTTCCCCTGCTGAACGGGCTCAAATGCGTTTGGCCGTATTACAACTGGAACGTGAATTGTATCCTCTTTATGGCGACAGCCAGAACAGCCGCAAGAAAAAAGATGCTGTTGCTAAAATCAAAGTCTATCTGGAATCACTCGACACCTATTTGGCACGTCAGCAGTTTTTCATCGGCGAGCAATACACCCTGGCTGATATTACCCTGGCACCTATTTTATGGCGTTTACCTTCCATTGGCATTGATACTGCTCCCTGGAATAATCTTGAAGGTTATATGGATCGTTTGTTTGAACGCCCTGCTTTTGAGCGTTCATTATCTGAAATCGAGCAAATGTTACGCGATTATTGATTCATTCATCCCCCTCTCACACTGTCTCAAAACAGGACAGAGGGGGGCTTTTTTTGATGGTGATTTTTTCATATTGAACTATACTTGGCCCACTTTAATTCTATGCATGGGGACAAGTCACAACAATGGATACCAATCGCAGTGTTTGACGTTTTACAGCCTGATCACCCTGAACGAAAACAAGCCATCGACTTTGTGTCTCACGTATTCAAGCGCGCTTATGGTGCCAATGTAGAACACTTCTTGCCGTATATGATGCGCGTACGCAACAAGCATCTGCAATACAGATCCGTACTCGGTTATCGCGATGCAGCCAGTGGCCCGCTTTATTTAGAATATTATCTCGATGAACCCATTGAACAGGCCATTTCATCGTATCTGGGTTATCCGGTTGATCGATCCAAAATCGTTGAAGTCGGCAATCTGGCGGAAGCTGAAGCCGGCGATGCACGCATGGCCATCATTGGCGCAACAGCTTATTTCTATGCCGCCGGTTACCGTTGGGTGGCATTTACAGGTGTAAGGCGATTGCGCAATGCATTTTCCAAGTTGGGTTTATCACCCAAACAACTGATCGCAGCCGATGAACGCAGACTGCCAGCCGGTGATATCGAACAATGGGGCACATATTATAAAGGTGATCCGGTAGTATGTTTCGGTTCGCTCGAAGATGGTCATAACAATCTGCAAGATTTATGGGAAAGCCTGCGTGACACATGGGCTGCCGCCGAACATGTTGGTCTGCACATGGCCAGCAACAAACAAGCCTGAGTACGCCATGCAAACTATCATCACAGCAATCACACAACAGGCTGAGCGTAGCCCTGAATCCATTGCCATTGAAAGCAAGCATGCCATTTTTACCTATGCCGAGTTAATGTCAGAGATTGCATCATTTGCGCAAGAGCTGCGCCAATACAATGTGCATAGCGTTGCCCTATTGGCAGATAATGGCCCAGCCTGGTGCATTGCCGACCTGGCCTGCTTGCAAGCTGAGCTCACCCTCATACCCATTCCGCATTTTTTCACACCATCCCAAATTGCTCACCTGATCCATCGCGCTGGCATTGATGCCATTCTTTGCCAACAGCCAGAACAACTGCTGCCGTTGCTAAGCTCATTGCATATCGATCATGCCAGCAGCATTGATTTACGCATCAACAAGCTTTCCATGCAGTTGATCCCCTTGCATGTTCAGGCGGTCGCGTTGCCGGAAGCCTGTGCCAAGATCACCTTCACATCCGGCTCAACCGGTGAACCAAAAGGTGTATGCCTGCAAGCATCGGTCATGCACACCGTATCGACATCATTGGCGCAAGTGACAGCAGCCCAGGCTGATGATCGCCATTTATCTTTATTACCCTATGCAACATTATTAGAAAATATTGGCGGTCTTTATGCTCCGCTACTCAGTGGTGCAACGGTTGTATCACCATCACTGGCTGACGTGGGTTTAAGCGGCTCCAGTGGACTCGATGTGCAACGCTTTGTAAATATCCTGGTGGAATCAAAAGCCACCACCTGCATCATGATTCCGCAAATGTTACATGCGCTGATCGCAGCCATTGAGGCTGGTGCGCCAATACCACACAGTTTGCGCTTTATTGCGGTTGGTGGCGCACCTGTCTCCAAACAACTTTTACAACGCGCCAAACAACTCGCTTTACCCGCCTTTGAAGGTTACGGCTTATCGGAAGCATCCAGCGTGGTGGCGGTAAACAGCCCATCGGCCTACAAAGCCGGCAGTGTCGGAAAACTATTACCACATGCAAAAGTAGTATGTGCTGATGATGGTGAGATTCTTGTCAAAGGTGGTTTATTTTCCGGTTATCTGGGTGATGCGCCATTCTCGGCAAGCTATTGGCCAACCGGGGATATCGGATATATCGATGATGATGGGTTTTTATTTCTCAGTGGCCGCAAGAAACATATTTTCATTACTGCTTTCGGGCGCAATGTATCACCGGAATGGGTTGAACGGGAATTAGGCATAGAGCCTGCCATTGCCCAGTGCTGTGTATTCGGAGAAGCGCGTCCGTTTAATGTTGCCGTCATTGTTGCCCGTGAACATGCCGATGCGCCGTTGATTCAACAAAGTATTGATCGCGCCAATCTCCAGCTGCCGGATTATGCCTGCGTTTCAGCCTGGTTAGTGGCCGATGAAGCCTTTACTGTGGCCAATGGTTTATGGACAGGCACAGGACGAGCCAGACGCGATTTTATTTTTAAACAGTATCAAACACAGATCGAGCAATTGTATGATCAAACAAGCACCAAGGAGACCTGAATGGCTTTTTACGACGACTTACTTGTCGCAACAGAAGATGCACGCAATGATTTATTATCTATCCCCTTTATCCAGATGGGGGGCGCTGGCCAGTTAAGTCTGGAGAGTTACACTGCTTTTCTGGCACAGGCTTATCACCATGTTAAACACACCACGCCATTATTGATGTCCACAGGTGGCCGTTTACCTGAACGCTTAGAATGGTTGCGTGAAGCCATCGGTGAATACATCGAAGAGGAAATGGGGCATCAGGAATGGATACTTAACGATATTGCCGCTTGTGGCCTGGATAAAGAAGCCGTGCGCGGCGATACGCCCTTACCCGCCACCGAGATGATGGTGGCTTATGCTTACGACACCATCCATCGCAATAATCCAGTCGGTTTTTTCGGCATGGTATTGGTACTCGAAGGCACCAGCGTTGCACTGGCCACCAATGCAGCGGGCAACATTCAGCAAGCTCTAAATTTACCGGCAACTGCTTTTTCTTATTTGAACTCACACGGTTCACTGGATATCAGTCATGTTGATTTCTACGAGGGGCTGATGAATAAACTCGATAACGATGCCGATAAACAAGCCGTCATTCATTGTGCACGCATGGTATATAAATTGTATGGCGATATATTCCGTAGCCTACCACTGATTACGCTGGAAACGCACAATGGAAATTAAAAACAAACGCGTTGTGCTGACCGGCGCTGCCGGTGGCATGGGTCGAATTCTGGCTGCTGAACTGGTCAAACGTGGTGCCAATCTGGCCATGGTCGATGCCAATGCTGACGCGCTTGCCACGCTAGCCACCAAGCTATCCGGAACTCACCCGGTGCAAGGTAATTTATCAACGGCCAAAGGCTGTAACGCTGTAGCGGACCAATGCCTGGAAAAACTCGGCGGCATTGACTTGCTGATCAATCTGGCTGGCATCAACAGCTTTGCAGCTTATGAAGATGAAAATCCAGATAAAATAGAACTCATGCTGCATGTCAACCTGCTCGCCCCGATGTGGTTGGCACGCGCCTTTCTGCCATTGATGCAAGAGAACAATTCCGGCCGTATTGTTAATGTCGGCTCCGTTTTCGGCTCGATTGGCTTTGCCTATTTCAGCGTCTATTCAGCCAGCAAGTTTGGCCTGCGTGGTTTTTCCGAAGCGCTGCGTCGCGAAGTCGCCGACACCAACATCAAGATCACCTATATTGCCCCGCGTGCTGTCAAAACACCGATGAATTCCGATGCGCTGATGCGTATGGGTGAAGCCACCAAGATGAATATGGATGCACCCGAAGATGTGGTGCAAAAAATTATCGCCGCTATTGATAATGATCGTAAAGATATTTATTTTGGTTTTCCGGAATCACTCTTTGTACGCATCAATGTCTTGTTTCCACGTTTGGTGGATAAAGCCTTGGCGGCACAAAACCGCATTGCACGCGCCTTTGCCAAAGGCGAGCAATAAACCCCAAGCCCTATATACATCATTAAACACACACAACAAAAGGAGCAAGCATGAAAAAAACTATTTCGATCATTGCCGGCCTGATCATTTCAACATTGGCCATCATCACATCGGCGCAAGCTGCTGATACAGGCCTCGAACTCGCCCAGCGTTGGGATATCATCAAATATCAGACTGCCGACCAGGATGCCCGCATTGCAGCCTATGAAAAACTCATTACCGATGCCAAAGCAGCCGCACAAGCAGATAGCGACAACCCTGCGCCCAAAGTATGGGCTGCGATTACGCTAGCCACACTCGGTGGCGAAGTTGGAGCCATGGGCGGCGCATTGTCCAAAGTAACCGAAGCCAAAGAACTGCTGGAAGCAGCCCTCAAACAGCATCCCAACCTTGAGCTGGAAACATCCATCCACACCACACTCGGCAGCCTTTATTATCAAGTACCCGGCTGGCCGATTGGTTTCGGTGATGAAGATAAAGCGGTTGAACATCTGGAAAAAGCACTGAAACTAGATCCAACAAGCTTGGGCGCAAATTTCTGGATGGGTTCGTATTTATGGGAAGAAACAAGCCAACGTGAAGAGGCAGGCCGCTACTTCATCAAAGCCATCGCAGCACCTGCACGCGCAGGCCGCGCTATGGCAGATAAAGGCCGCAAAGCCGATGCCGCTGAATTACTCGCTGCCGTTGAAAAAAAATTACACCATAAAGTCAAACTGGCCAAATCCGAATAAATATCCATTCAAGCAGCCACTATCCTACAAATCCGTCGATATCATCCACCGGCTTAACAGGATAGTGGCTGGTTCTATTTCACCCCAAGCACGATAGAGTGCATTCAATGCGGTTTACTGACAAAAACTTCTGGCGTTATGTGCTCTGTTTATGGCCATTGCTGTTCATCTTTTTTCTCGGCCAAGGCATGATGCGCTTGAATGGCAATGCTGCCGAACTCGGTGTCACAGCTACCTTGTCACTGATTGATACTGCTGTGTTTTTATTGTGTTTTATCGCGGCAGCCTGGTGGACGTATCTCCCACTGCAACAAGCTCTGCTCAATAGTGATCAGCCCGAGCAGCATCGCAAGCTGTATGAGAATATACTATCTGAATTTCCATGGCGCGCATTAAAATCCTACTGGGTCGCGGGCTGGGCTTTTGCCATTTATCTGATCATCATCATTCCGACTGTAGCCGTACTCAACGATCACCTGTTCAGCTGGCCGATGTTTGTCACCCTGATCCTGAATTTCAGCTTTGCTGCCGGCATTCTGGCTCCTACCCTGGCTGTTACCCTGTCCATAGTTTTTGCCACCAAGCTGCGCTTAAAGCTCTCAAAGTTTGGTTTGTTTCACGGTGTACTCAGTGATGAACATAATCACAAACATATCACCTCATCCACCCATCGCCCCTGGCTGGTGTTTTTGGTCACCGGCATCATTCCGACGCTGATTTTATCCTTATATGTTTGGCTGGCACACGACAGCAATGAGGCAGAAGCTGCTTTTATCTTATCTCAAGCCATTGTCTTGCTGCTCATGTCGGTCACTGCCAGTCTGGTCTTGGTCTGGCATATCACCCAGACACTCAAGACAGTAACCGCGACACTGGAAACCGGCCTGCATCATTTAACCAATGGCCAATTTGAAGGGCGTGTGCCGATTCTGCTCGATGATGATTTTGGTGAATTGGCGCGCGGCTTGAATACAGCCATGCAAGGCCTGCAAGAGCGGGAGGATTTAAAAGACTCGTTAGCTCTGGCGGCTGAAATTCAGCAAGGCCTGTTACCCAAGCACGAACCCATGATCCCCTTTTATAATCTCAAGGGTTTTCAGGAAACCTGTTATGCGGTGGGCGGTGATTATTACGATTACATCAAACTCGAAGATGGACGCATCTGGCTGGTGATTGCCGATGTCTCCGGCAAAGGTTATCCGGCCGCACTCACCATGGCCAATCTGCAAGCCATCTTGCGCGGTTTATCCATCGTCAACTGGCCTATTGAAGAAGCTGCAAATTATTTAAACGAAGCCCTGTGTGATACCCTGGCAGCAGGTCGTTTTGTCACCCTGTTCATGGCCAAGTTGCAGCCCGAATCGCATTCGATGGTATGGATCAATGCAGGCCACGTGCCACCCTTATTATTAAACACATCAGCATCCGGCGAGCATCACCTTGAAGCGCTGGAAGCATCATCCCCGCCGCTCGGGCTGATTAAAAACATGCATTATGAAGTTGCCCGCTCTGAATTTATGGTCGGCGATACCTTGCTGGCTTATACCGACGGTGTCACTGAATCATCGAGCTGCGCAGGCAATGATATGTTTGGTGAAAAACGCCTCAGGGCATGGTTCAAAGAGCATGCCGATGAACCTGTAAGCAGCTTGCCCGATACATTGCTGCATGATTTGAATAGTTTTGGCCGCAGCGATCAAGATGATGATTTGACACTGTTATGTGTCAAAAGGGAGAAATAATGTCCGAAGCTACAAACTACAGAACTGAACACGATTCCATGGGGGAAATGCAAGTACCGGTCGATGCCATGTACGGCGCATCAACGGCGCGTGCGGTAGAGAATTTCCCGGTTTCTAATTTGCGTTTTCCGCGTGAATTCATCAAAGCGCTGGCAAGCATTAAAATCACCGCAGCTCAGGTGAATGGTGATTTGGGTAAGCTTGATCCAAGCCAATCCCAACTGATCGTTCAAGCTGCAGGCGAAGTCGCCCGAGGTGATTGGGATGGTGAATTTGTGCTCGATATTTTTCAAACCGGCTCTGGCACTTCCACCAATATGAATGCCAATGAAGTGATTGCCCACCGTTGCGCTCAGATTGATGCAGACATCGCCATCCACCCCAACGATCATGTCAACAATGGCCAATCCTCCAACGATGTAATCCCGACAGCCATTCATCTCGCTGCCAGTGATTTATTGCTGCATGAGCTGATTCCCGCCGCCCAACATCTGCTGGACATCTTAAAAGACAAAGCCGCAGAAAACACCGATGTGATTAAAATCGGCCGCACCCATTTGATGGATGCCACACCAGTCACATTAGGTCAGGAAATATCCAGCTGGGCACGCCAAATCGAATTATCCATTGCACGATTGCAATCGTGTTTGCCCCGCATCACCGAATTAGCCCAGGGTGGCACGGCGGTCGGCACGGGTTTGAATACCCATCCGGAATTTGGCAGACGCATGGCCGCTGCGTTATCGCAGACCTACGACATCGAATTTCATGAAGCAGCCAACCATTTCGAAGCGCAGGCGGCTCAAGATGCGGCAGTCGAATTATCCGGCCAATTAAAATCACTGGCGGTTAGCTTAATGAAAATTGCCAATGATGTGCGTTTATTAAACATGGGGCCGCGCTGTGGAATCGGTGAAATCAGCGTACCGGCCGTGCAACCGGGCAGCTCAATCATGCCGGGCAAGGTGAATCCGGTGATTGCAGAATCAATGGCTCAGGTCTGCGCCCAGGTGATTGGCAATGATGCAGCCATCACCATCGGCGGCAGTGCTGGATTGTTGGAGTTGAATGTAATGCTACCCATGATGGCGCATAATCTACTCGAATCGGAACGATTACTGGCCAATGCCTGCCGCATGTTTGCCGACAAATGCATTGCAGGGCTCACCGCCAACAAGCAACGCTGTGCCGAGCAGATCGAATGGAGCATGAGCATGGTGACATCATTGGCTCCGGTCATTGGTTATGATCGTGCCTCTCAGATTGCCAAACAGGCTGTAAACGAAGGCAAAACCGTGCGCCAGATATGTCAGGAAACCAACATCTTACCCGCCGATGCGTTGGATCGCTTGTTGGATCCAACATCCATGCTGGCTCCCAGCCCACATTATTCATGAATCGTTGTGATCATTGCGCCGAACCTTTGTTTGCAACGGAGTTTTGCGAACATGAGCGTAGCCATGCTTACGGACGTTTGAGCAAGGGTTCGTTGCGGATAAAGGGGCAAGCAAGGGCGCGACAGTATTCATGCATAATGCGGGCTAGGTAACACCCTTGTCTGACTTTCCCCACCATAGCTTCCGCGAATATGATATTCGCGGTATTGCCGGCACAGATATCACCGAAACCCTGGCCTATCAACTCGGCCATGCGTTTGCTGCCATGTTGCCAGGCATGGAAACACGTGCAGTCATTGTTGGGCGAGATGTACGCCTAAGTGGCGCAGCCTTACAAACAGCACTCATCAAAGCTTTAAATGATGCCGGTATCGATGTGCTGGATATCGGTATCGTACCGACTCCAATGGCCTATTATGCTGTCCACAGCTTAAACATGGCCGGCAGCATTCATGTCACCGCCAGCCATAATCCGGGTGAATACAACGGTTTCAAAATGATGATTGGCACATCGAGTCTGCACGGTGATGATATTCAGCGTTTAAAACAGCTTATGCTGCAATCATACCAAGCTGTAAGCACACGTGGCAGCTATAAAACCTGCTGCATTACCGATCAGTATATGCAATTCATCCTGGATGATTGCCCACTATCGCGACCGTTCAAAGTCGTTATCGATGCAGGCAATGGCCCATCCGGTGTGGTGGCCGCCCCGCTCTACCGCCAACTCGGCTGCGAAGTCATAGAGCTTTATTGTGAGCCCGATGGCAACTTCCCCAACCATCATCCCGATCCCACTATTGCAGAAAACCTGGCCGATCTCATTGATTGTGTACGTCATCACAAGGCTGATCTGGGTATTGCCTTTGATGGTGATGGGGATCGGATTGGCATTGTCGATGATCAAGGCGACATTATCTGGAGCGATAAACTCTTGTTATTGCTGGCGCGGCAATTGCTCCAAAAGCATCCCGGCGCAACGATCATATCAGAAATAAAAAGCTCGCAAATGCTCTACAATGCGATTGCCGATGCAGGTGGCAAGGCCGTCATGTGGCGTACCGGTCATTCCTTAATCAAAGCCAAGATGAAAGAAACAGGTGCATTGCTGGCGGGTGAAATGAGCGGCCATTTGTTTTTTGCCGACCGATTCTTCGGCTTCGACGATGCCACCTATGCCGGCGCGCGCATCATGCAAATGCTGGCCGATACAGGCCTCAGCTTTAAACAACTGCTGGCCGATGTACCGGCTACAGTTTGCACACCGGAATTACGTATTGATTGTAGTGATGATGATAAATTCAATGTGGTCGAGGCGGCCATTAAACATTTTAAATCACTGGACTACGATATTATCGACATCGATGGCATGCGTATTTGTTTTGCCGATGGCTGGGGTTTGTTGCGCGCTTCCAACACCCAACCTGCCCTGGTGATGCGCTTTGAAGCGCCCGACCATCAACGGCTGAACGAAATGCGCGCCTTGATTGAATCATGGATCAAGACACACACCACAATAAGCATATAACCCACGGGTGAATTATCATCACAAACCATATATGCTGCGCCGCCTTATTAACATTAATTGAGAGGAGTACATCATGGCTTTAAACGTCTATTACGATAAAGACGCTGATCTTTCGATCATCAAGAGTAAAAAAGTAGCGATTATCGGCTACGGATCACAGGGTCATGCACATGCAACCAATTTGAATGATTCGGGTGTGGATGTTGTTGTTGGCCTGCGTGCCGGTTCATCTTCTATCGCCAAAGCAGAAGCGCATGGGCTGAAAGTCAGCAATGTTGCTGATGCAGTTGCAGGTGCTGATCTGGTGATGGTACTGACTCCTGATGAGTTTCAATCGGTTTTGTACCGCGATGAGTTAGAGCCCAATTTGAAACAGGGTGCAACGCTTGCTTTCGCACACGGTTTCGCCATCCATTACAATCAGGTCACACCGCGTGCCGATTTGAATGTGGTCATGATTGCACCCAAAGCACCGGGGCACACTGTACGTTCAGAGTTTGTCAAAGGTGGTGGTATTCCAGATCTGATTGCTATCCATCAGGATGCAACCGGTGATGCCAAAGCGATTTGCCTGTCTTACGCATCTGCCATTGGTGGCGGCCGTACCGGCATCATCGAAACCAGCTTTAAAGATGAAACTGAAACCGATTTGTTCGGTGAACAGGCTGTCTTGTGTGGTGGCGCTGTGGAATTGGTCAAAGCCGGCTTTGAAACATTGACTGAAGCGGGTTATGCCCCTGAAATGGCCTACTTTGAATGCCTGCATGAGCTAAAATTGATTGTCGATCTGATGTACGAAGGCGGCATCGCCAACATGAATTACTCGATCTCCAACAATGCCGAATATGGCGAATATGTCACCGGCCCTAAGATCATCAACGACGAATCACGCAAGGCCATGAAAGAAGCCTTGGCCAACATCCAGAGCGGCGAGTATGCCAAACAGTTCATTCTGGAAGGTGCGACCAACTACGCCTCAATGACTGCTGCACGCCGCAACAACGCAGCTCACCCGATTGAAGTAACCGGTGAAAAGCTGCGTGCCATGATGCCTTGGATCAACAAGATCGTAGATAAATCCAAGAACTGATTATTCGAAGCCCCAGGCTTCAAACAATCAAAAGGAGGCTCCATGACTGGAGCCTCCTTTTTTATTCAATGAATCAAATCTGAAAATAACGGCCTTGGAAAGCTGTGCGTAACAGTCCGAACCACTTTCGCCGCTGCTTTCCCCTCTTTCTGTTCAGCTTTGCTTTGTCCCTGTTTGATCTGTTCCTTTTTAGTTTGTTTTACAATCATAACCAGCTCCCATGCCCATCACTTCACATTGCAACAACAAACCATGATGATGTAAAATCAAATAAATGTGATGCACATCACAAAAAAACCAACAAAAAGAATCCCCCATACTGCGATGATTATCAGCCTATCATGAAACAACCCGCGCCTAAAAATACCAATCCAATCGGAGTGCATAGCGTGCTTCTAAGCGGCCAAACTCGCTACCCGCCCCGCCTTGCGGCAGTTGGGCAAAAGCTTGAATATCAATATTTTCGAATATCGACCATGTCAGTGCCGGCGCAACAAACCAACCCGGACGCTGCAAATCAGAAATAAGCAGGACTTCAAAACGCCATAGTGCTGTAAGATCATAAGCCAGTTGCCCACCCAGCAAATGTCTGGATAAACTGTTAAGACGGTTCGGATTAAGCCCAACCGCACCAAATGCAAAACCTGCCGCCCCATTATAAAAATATTCGATCGCGCCATACAGGCCATTGGGAAACCAGCTGTTGCTCCAGGTATAATCAAGGCCAGTCGAAACTTGACCATATACACCCTCAGAAGCATTTTTGGCTTGCATCCATTCCAGCCGCACCCCTGCATCAGCCAGATTTCCTGTCACATCAACGGCAAACATATTTTCATTGCCAATGCGCCCCAGCATCAGCGCCACATCAAACTCACCCCATGTATCCTGCCAGCGTAAAGCGGCTTTTCGGGATACACCATAAGCTGGCCGTCCAGCCCCCACCACAGCCACCACAGAAGCACTGTTCGAATAGTTCCACTGCGCCAATGCCGCATCCACACCCAGCTTTTGATCCAGTTCCAGAGCTGTCGGCTGCACAGGATTAAAACGATCACTCGGATTCCAGATGCGCCCTGAACCCCAGGCAATGCGCTGACGACCCGCCTTGATACTCAAATCACCCGCATCATAAGTCAGCCAACCACGATAAAGTTTATGTTGCCAGTTTAACTGTGATCGTTCGGCAAGTGTCGCACTGGCATCCAGCCATGTTGCATCAGGCCGCTGTAATCCTGCACTGACAACAGGATCAGCCACCATGCCCCCCCACAAAAGCTCATGATCGTAAGCCAGATGTGCACGCACTGCGCCGCCATACCATTGATCATCCAGTTTCAAACGCAAACGATTCAAATCTGTTGTTCTATCCTGGACAAGGCTATCGCGTGTTTGGAACAATAAATTGGTATATTGACCAGAGAATTCCACCGCCTGCACTGCTCCACTGAACAGAACCCCACTCAACAGAACCCCAACCAGCACCGTTCCAACCAATACTGTTCCAATCAATACTGTTCCAATCAATACAGGCCCTGCCAGCAAACACATCGACAATGCGGCAGCGAACCGGAACAAATTACACCACCGTATTGGATTCGATACGGCCATCCTGCATCTGAATCAGCCTTCGGGCTGAAGCGATTACGGCCGGATCATGCGAAGCGATGACAAAGGTCGTTCCATTTTCCTCGTTCAGCCTGCGCATCAGCGCCATCAAGGATTCACCCGTATGTGAATCCAGATTGGCTGTCGGTTCATCGGCCAACACCAGATCCGGATTCGATGCCAAAGCACGGGCTACCGCTACCCGCTGCTGCTGACCACCGGACATTTGATCCGGCCGTCTGTGTTCAAAGCCTTTTAAGCCCACTTCATTCAACCAGTGATCGGCCAGTTCAAAACGTTGCTTGCGCGCCATGCCCTGCAATTGCAACACATAAGCGACATTTTCCCGCGCACTTAATACACGTATCAAATTATACGATTGAAATACAAAGCCCAAATGATTCAAACGAAAGTCTGCCCGTTGAGCCGCTGTCATGGCCAACATATCCTGACCTGCAATCGTCAATGAACCGCTCGCCGGTCGATCCAGGCCACCGAGAATATTCAATAGAGTCGTTTTGCCCGAACCGGAACGGCCTGCCAGCACCACATAAGCACCGCGCCCAATGCTTAAATCAACACCGGCCAGTGCTGCCACCCGCACCTCACCGCTGGCATAATAACGTGTCAGTCCCTTCGCCGAAATCAATACCTCAGCCATGCGTTTTCCTCCATTACAAGCTTAACTATTCAGCATTACCCTGGAGATGCTGCTTTAGCTGCGCACTGCCCAATCCAAGAATAACACTCATTACCGCAACACCCCAGGGTGGTCTCTCTTGCTGCGCAATCACCTTCAGTACGCAAAGGAGCGCAAAGAAAAGCATGTTTAGATTTTGCCTTTCCTCTGTGTAACTCTGCGTACTCTGCGGTGAACGATCTTGATTCTGTTATTCCAGAGTTGCAAACAACCGAGCCTCTGCCATAACTCGACCCTCACAGCTCCCGCAAGGCATGAGCCGGCTCCAGCTTCGAGGCTTTCCAGGCTGGAATCAATCCGGCAATCATCGCCCCAGCGATGGCTGCCCCCAAGATACGCAACACACTTTCCCATTCTAACAAGGGATGAATCACCGGATCCATGTACATAAATGAAAAGGCAATGGCGAACTGCGACAAATCAATACCGTGCTGACCATACCATAACGATAAACCACCACCGATCGCAAAGCCTGCCAAACCACCAATGATTACCAGAATCACCGTTTCCCACAGCACCATCGCAAACACCTGCATCGGCGTTACACCCAGTGCCGCCATCAAACCAAACTCACGCACCCGTTCATGCATGCTCATCAGCATGGTATTGAGCACTTCAACCAAGACCACGATAATCACAATCAGCAACACAATCCAAGTATAGGCATCTGCAAAATCAGCCCATTGCTGAGCCATC
>JAUZQK010000121.1 GCA_030951025.1 Mariprofundus sp.
ACTGCGCGGCAGGGTAAGTGGCCTAAAATATCCTGATTTATCGTCACATAGTTGCCACTATGATTCTCAAAATCATGCTGTTTTTGACTCACTTCCCCACCTGCTCGCTACGATCACCCTAAGTCCGACAGACTCCTAGAACAAATGATAGGGAATGCTGTTCCTGTTAATTTGGCTAAGCTGTTGGCAAATGGAATCTTGGAGTATGATCTTGTGGGAGAAACCAAGCCACTTGGTCAGCAAGCGATGTTCTCAGGCTTTGTTTTAATCGTCGGCGAGTGTTTGGCGGCGGTTGTGGATGATACGGGTCACCTCTTCGGTTGATTCGATGATGTCGGCGAGATGGTTTTTGTCCCGTTCGGAGCTTGCCGACATCAGTAATAGTTCCGCCGTCATCATGATGCCGGTCAGGGCGTTGTTCAGATCATGTGATAGTTGGCGGCAGAAATCATCTAGCTCTTGTTGTGCATGATGTGCTGTGTTGTGTTCACCGGCTTGCTTGAGGCAGGTTTTTATTTTTAGTGTAAGCAGGGCTTTGTTGAATGGTTTGGGCAGAAAGTCATTGACACCGGCATGGATGAATGTGGTGACCATATCCAGATCGGCCATGCCGGAAATCAGGATCACAGCGATATGTTGCAGGCTTTCATCGGCGCGAATGCTTTTGAGCACTTCCAGACTATCGACACCGGGCATGATCATATCGAGCAGGATTAAGTCAGGGGTGTGCTGGCGAATCATACCTTGCGCTGCGGTGCTGTTGCGAGCCTGTATCACCGCATAACCCAGACTTTGCAGCATTTTATCCAATATATTGCGTACCATGTCCTCATCATCAACGATGAGAATTAGTGGGGTCGTGCGTTGAATGCTCATGCTCGTATTGTAAGCCGAAGCGTGCCTTGGGTGCAAATGATAGCTGTTTTAAGTGGCATTTGCATGGACGGTAAATTAGACATTGCTTATATTATTATATTCTAATATGGTTCGGCTTATGGATATTACTGATGAACATATTAAACATGCCAGCGAGGGTTTAAAGGCTCTCGCACATGCAACACGATTAACCATTATTTGTCATTTGATGGATGGGGAACTGTGTGTGGGTGAGTTGAAAGAATTGACCGGATCCTCGCAATCGAACCTCTCGCAGCATTTGTCCAAGATGAAGGGATTGGGCGTGATTGCCAGCGATAAGCGTGGCCAGCATGTGTATTACAGGCTCATCGATTCAAAGTGGAGCAATGTGGTGTATGCCCTGCAAACCATGTATTGCCCGAAAATTTCTTTACCGACAGAGGATTGAAACATGCAAATCAATGTAAATAAATTGTATCAAAAACTACAAGCTGGAGAGGTGCAGCATTTGGTGGATGTGCGTTCGGGGGCTGAATTCCATTCGGAACGATTCGATGTGGAGCCGTTATTGAACCATCCACTGGATCAAATCGATAGCTTGGCGTTGTCAAAAGATGCTGAAATCTATCTCACTTGCCGTTCCGGCAATCGCTCTGGAAAAGCTCAGGCTCGTTTACAGCAGCTGGGATTTAAGCATGTGATCAATGTCGAAGGCGGTTATTTGGCCTGGAGTGCGGCCGGATTACCAAGCACAAAAACCAAAGGCCAGTTTCCTATCATACGTCAGGTTCAAATTGTGACGGGCTCGTTGATTTTATTGGGTTCATTGGGCTCGGTTTATGTGAATGCCGATTTGATTTGGCTGGCTGCATTTGTCGGTGCAGGTTTGACTTTTGCCGGTCTGTTCGGCTGGTGCGGCATGGCGTTGATGGTGGGCGCAATGCCCTGGAATAAACAGACATCGTAAACAAAGACATGAAGGAGAATAGAATGATTTTTAGACAATTATTTGATCAAGAAACATGGACATATACCTATTTGCTGGCTGATGAAAAAAGCCAGGAAGCGGTATTGATTGACCCTGTGGCGGAACAGGTGGAGCGCGATGTGAAGCTGTTGGAAGAGCTGGGGTTAAGGTTGAAATATGTGTTCGATACGCATGTGCATGCTGATCATGTAACTGCCAATGGCACGCTGCGGACGCGTACCGGATGCCAGACCGGCGTATCTGAAAAAGGTGGTGCGGACTGCGTGGATCTGCAGCTCAAAGAAGGTGATCAGTTCAGCTTTGGAGCTCATCAATTAAAGGTGCTGGAAACACCCGGACATACCGAAGGCTGTTTGTCCTTTGTGTGTGGCGATAAGGTGTTCACGGGTGATTCGCTATTAATCAGAGGCTGTGGTCGCACAGATTTTCAACAGGGCGATGCTGGCATGCTATATGATGGTGTGACTAAAAAACTGTATGCCTTGCCGGATCAGACATGGGTGTATCCCGGTCATGATTATCGTGGCATGAGTGTGACTACGATTGCTGAAGAAAAAGCACATAACCCGCGCATGCGATTGGGGCGTGAGGCATTCATTGATTTCATGGCAAACTTGAATTTGCCACATCCGAAGAAGATTCATGAAGCCGTGCCGGCAAATTTGGTTTGTGGCCAAGCGGTGGAAAAAACTGCGTAGAAAAAAGGCTGGTCAATATATTCAGTCTTTAAAACCGTTCAGATAAAGGAGTGTGTTATGCAAGCAAATTTAGGCAGCATGGATCGTATGATTCGATTTATATTGGGGGTATTGTTGTTGGTCGCAGGTCTGTTGGCTGATTTGGCTGTGCCATGGAATTATGTCGCTGATGGTGTGGGTGTCGTACTACTGCTCACATCGATGATTAAATTTTGTCCGGCCTATGCCATTGTCGGCGCAAGCAGCTGCAAGGGAGATTGAGATTATGATAAAACAACGTACTGTTACATTAACACTATTGATGATGGTTTTGGCCTTGTTTGCATCGGGATGCAGTCAGTCGGAAACAACCGTGGACGGTTATAAAAACACAACATTGCAACATGCTTATGAACGCTGGCAGCAGGGTGCAACATCATCGGATCCATTTGTATTTCTTGATGTGCGCACACCGGGCGAATTTGCCGATGGGCATGTGCCGGGGGCGATCAATATTCCGGTTCAAGTGTTACAGGAACGCTTAAACGAAGTGCCGAAAGATAAGCAGGTGTATTTGCACTGTGAAGCTGGTGGACGTTCGGCCAAAGCAGCCAAAATGTTGCTGAAAGCGGGTATCGATAATTTCGAAAATATGCCTGCAGGCATGCGTGGTTGGCGTGATGCTGGTTATCCGGTGCAGAAATAATGGGTGAATCTTATCTGCAATTAACCAAAGACCTGTCCGGTGGTATTGCTGAGCTGGGTTCGGCCATACCTGATGTGATGAAAGGATTCTCATCATTGGCGCAAGCCGCATCGCGTGATGGTGCGCTGGACAAAAAAACCAAAGAGTTGATTGCTTTATCCATCGGCGTAGCCGGTCATTGCAAGGGTTGTATCGGCTTTCATAGTAAAACACTGGTGGATATGGGTGTAACAAAAGAAGAACTCTCAGAAGCGCTCGGTATTGCCATTTATATGGGTGGCGGCCCGTCGCTGATGTATGCCGCAGAAGCCATGCAGGCATTTCATGAATTTTCGCAGAAAAAGGATGCAATGATATGAGTACAGTAAAACATCAAATTGTAATTGTTGGCGGTGGAACGGCAGGAATCGCCACGGCAGCACATTTTAAGAAAAACAGCGCCTGCCTGGATGTTGTTATCATCGAACCGGCGGATGTGCATTATTATCAGCCGGGATTCACCTTTGTAGGGGCAGGCGTATACAAACCGGAAGTGACCCGTCGCACCATGCAATCGGTTATTCCGGAAGGCGTGGTTTGGATGAAGGATAGCGTGGTCTCATTTGATCCTGAGAAGAATACTGTGCTTACCGTCGAGAATGGTGAAATTGAATATGAAGGCCTGGTGGTTGCCGCTGGCATTAAAATCAACTGGGATGGTGTTGAAGGTTTATCTGAAGCGATTAAGACAGATAGCGTGTGCAGTAACTATACCTATGATCTGTCAGCCAAAACATGGCAAACTATTAAAAACTTCAAGGGTGGAAAGGCCATATTTACACAGCCCAAACCGCCATTTAAATGTCCGGGTGCAGCGCAGAAGATCATGTATTTGGCGGATGATGCCTTTCGCAAGCAAGGCGTACGCAAGCGCACTGAAATCAAGTTTTTTGCGGCAGCGCCCGGTATTTTTCCAATCAAGCGTTTCTCGGATCCATTGTATGCTGTGATTGCACGCAAAGAGCTGGAAACACACTTTAAACATCATCTTGTAGCGATTGATGCAGGCCAAAAAACGGCCACCTTTGAACATACAGAGACCGGCGATAAAGTCAGCACAGACTACGATATGATTCATGTTACACCACCGCAGTGTGCGCCGGACTTTTTGCAGGGCAGCCCATTATCCAATGCGGCCGGCTGGATTGATGTGGATAAATTCACCCTGCAATCGACCAAGTTTAACAATGTATTTGGTCTTGGTGATTGTTGCAGTGCGCCCAATTCTAAAACTGCAGCAGCGATTAAAGCCCAGACTCCGGTGGTGGTATCGAATCTGTTGACGGTGCTGGCAGGTGGTGAAGCGGGAACCGCTTATGATGGTTATGCTTCATGCCCCTTGGTAACGGGTTATGGCAAGCTGGTGTTGGCTGAATTCGATTACAATATGCAGCCCAAAGAAACATTCCCGTTCAATCAGGGTGAAGAGCGCCGTAGTATGTATTATTTCAAGAAATATGTGTTGCCGAAATTCTATTGGAATGTGATGCTCAAAGGCGGCAACCTGGGCGAATAGGATGAGTATGTTTCTTTTGCCAGCCGGTCTCGGTATTGGCTTGATTCTGGGATTGTTCGGTGCCGGTGGCGGTATGGCCACGGTGCCGACGATTATGGTGTTGATGGATGTCGGCATCAAAGAAGCCATCGCGATGAGCTTGTGGGTTGTTGCGCTGGTTTCAATGGCTGCTGCCTTGCATCAGCGTGTATGGCAGTTTGTGCAATGGAAGATGCTGTTCAGTCTGGCTGTGTCGGGTGTGCTGGGCAGTTGGCTGGGTAGCTTGATCGGTATGCAGATGCCAGCTCAGGCTCAACTGCTGATGCTGGCCGGTCTGATCTTTTTTGTGACCTGGTGGATGGTGGGTATTCGGCTGGAAAACAAGGTGGGTATTTTTCGATGGATTCCTGCGTTATTGGTCGGTTTGATTATCGGTGCTTTAACCGGCATTCTGGGTGTTGGTGGAGGCTTTTTGCTGGTGCCTGCGCTCATTTATCTGGGTTTAAAAGATTTTCCGGTTGCAGTCGGTCATTCTCTGGTTTTGATTACGTTGAATGCCTTTGCCGGAGCATTATCGTATATGGGCAAGATAGATGTTGAGTTGGAGCCTACGCTGATGATTGCCGGTATTGCTGCTATTGGTGCGGTGGTGGGTGGTTTGTTATTAAAACGATTGCCAACGGATAAACTGCAGAAAGGATTTGCCTTGTTATTGTTCGTGTTGGGCTGCTGGATGTTGTGGCAGGCATTGGCATGATGAGAGCTTCCCTGGAGTGGCTTGCAACTCATCCACTCAGGCTTTGCAAGTGATGCGTAGATAAGCATAGCAGATCGTGTTGGGGAAGCCTAAGCTGTGCAGGCTGATGGCTGATGCGATATAACTGATGCGATATGGCCTTAGCGCTGAGTAGAATATTTGTAAAACTTAGGGGGCTTGATAAACCATGAACATATTGCCTGCCACGCCTGCATGGTTAAGCGGGTTTCCTGAACTCCAGTGTGTCAGCGATAGCATTTGGCGAGAAACATTAAATAAGACAAAACTGATTCAAGTTTCGCAAGGCGATGTGTTGTTTCATGATGGTGATGGTTGCAAGGCGTATGTTTTGGTTATCTCTGGTTCTGTGCGTGTTCAAAAAATGGATTCAGAAGGGCGGGAGATTGTATTATACCGGGTTGAAGAAGGGCAGAGCTGTATGCTGACCACCATTTGCCTGATGGGTTCGCGGCAATATCCTGCGGAGGGCGTTGCAGAAATCGATACTGAGTTAGCAGTCATACCATACAATCTATTTGAACATGCATTGGCAGGCAGTTGTGGGTTTAGAAAATATGTTATGAGCAGCGTTGGAGGCCGCATCTGTGATCTGATGCAATTGGTAGAAGATGTTGCTTTTGGTCGAATGGATGCGCGTTTATCTCGCTTGCTTATCCAACGCAAACGACACAGTGCATTGGACTGCACACATCAACACTTGGCTCATGAGCTTGGTACAGCCCGCGAAGTGGTGAGTCGGTTATTAAAGGATTTTGAACGTAAAGGATGGGTGCAGTTGAGCCGGGGTAAGGTGTCGTTGTGTGATTTGCCTGCGTTATTGAAAATCTCCAAGCTGGGTGAGTGACTTTGTCACGGAAGTATTCTTTTGAGCCGAATAAGATAGCGGCAAGGCAAGAACAAAAAGGAGATTTCAAATGAAAGCAAACTTAGGAAGCGCGGATCGCATCATTCGATTTATATTGGGGCTTGGATTAATTGCAGCAGGTATGATTGCGGCTTACCCAGAGCCATGGAACTGGATAGCTATGGGCGTTGGTGCAGTGCTTGCGATTACGGCATCCATTAAATTTTGCCCTGCTTATGCCATTGTTGGTGCTAGCACTTGCAGTAGCAAAGGGGACTGAGGCGGTGGTAAAGGCAAACGCTTCTTTACGGCATGGGATGTGAATCGTGCAGAATAAGCGAAACCTTGGAGATGGATGCTTGCATAACAGTCGCCCATCATTGACGTATGTGGCGGAAGCGACCCGCTTCGGTGAAGGAGTTTCAAAAGTATGATTTTTGTATTGAACCTGATTGTTTTTTTGATCTTGATGGGTTGCTGTGGTTTGGCTTATCAGCGTCGCTCTTTATGGTTGGGTTAATCCCATACATTTTATTGAAATGGGGTGAAGGGCGATCTTTTATTGCGCATCTGTTGATCTATTCTCCCGTGTTTGTGTTCTTGGCCTGTTGGCCACAAAGCTTGTGGGCTGATCCGTTCGATAATGCAGAGGCATACGCCAATAGTTCAGAGCCACCAGCATGGATGGATGGTATGGATGTCGGCTTGTTGCTTGTGGACTATGGCGTGTTTGCGCTGGCTCTTGTTGCTTTGGGTTGGCTGTTATTCAAAAGACCAGAGCACATGCAGCGTTTGGAAGCATTCATTTTGCGTCCCTTTCGGGCTATCTTTACCGCCGCAAAACATGCTGGTGGAGCATTAGAGTTTATTTTGCAGACGATTGGTGGATTGGCTGCTTTTTTATCGTTGGCTGCATGGGTGTTTTTCTGTCAATGGCTAAAATATGAAGGTTTGGGAGCGATTTCAATGTTAGGCTTGGCTTTCGCTGCGCTCATGTTGGTTCGCTTGCTTAAGGGCGTTGAAAAGAGCCAATCAATTTAACGGAATAGGATAGCTATTTGATCTTATTCGTGTTGAAAAGATTAGATGTGTTGATGTTTTTGGGGATGGTCATGAGTCAAACGGAAGAAATTATAATACTTTTCAAGCACTTAATCGCGGGTGATTTTACTTATCGGGTGAAGGGTGAAGGTGAACTGATTAAGCAGGCAAATGCTTTGGCTGTGCAATTGGAAGCTAGAATGTTGGAACAGCTCGGTGATATGGTAATTATGACCATGAATGCCTTTGAAACTACCATTAACATGGGCAGGCTAGAGCAGGATGTCGGACATCTGGATGACAGAGCACTGGCAATGGCCAGTGCCAGTGAAGAGATGAGCGCCAATGTTTCACATGTTGCAGAACGCATCGATCAGGTCAACAGCAGTATTATGCATGCCAACCAACAAAGTCAGGATGCTGGCAGTGCAGTCATGCATGCCGTTGAAGCGATGAATAACATTGATCAACGGGTTGAGCAGGCTGGTGAGCGGGTGCAAGCGTTGACGGAAGCTTCACATGAAATTGATAGCATTTTGGCAGTCATCAAAAAGATATCCGATCAAACCAATCTATTGGCACTCAACGCGACCATTGAAGCGGCCAGAGCTGGCGAGGTCGGTCGAGGTTTTGCTGTTGTTGCGCATGAGGTGAAAGAACTATCCCAACAGACCAAACAGGCTACAGAAAACATTGTCTCGAAAATACATCGCATTCAGCAGGATGTGTCAAGCATTGCCGAAGTGACAGAAAGTATTACGCTGGCTGTTAGGCAGGGCAGTCGAAACATGGATGATGTGAATGAACGCATGGCTGAAATGGGCGGCACGTTGCATGTTATTGCTGAAGAAGTGGATCAAATCACGCAAGCAACGCAAGATCAATCGGAAGCATCACAAGAAGTGGCTTCAGCCGTAGCGGAAACGTCAGCAATGGTTAGTAACTCCCGCATGGTGGTCGATCAAACGTTAAGAGAAACAGATGCGATGGAGTGTAAATTAGTCTCTGAAATTCAGCAGTTTGCTGAGATGAAGCTTAGTGGCGGCATATTGCATTTGGCAAAATCGGACCACATTTTATGGAAAAAACGCTTGATTAATATGATTCTTGATCGAGGTGAGATTGAAATATCGACAGTCGCCAGCCATCATGATTGTCGCCTTGGAAAATGGTACGATACGTTGGGTGAAGAAGTCTATGGCGGAAATTCAAACTTTCGCGCCCTGAAAATACCGCATGAAAAAGTGCATTCACTGGGGCGGAGAGCCGTAGAACGTTACAATAAAGGCGATAAAGACGGTGCGATTGCTGATGTGGAGGCTATTGCACCACTATCTGAAGAAGTGGTTTCTCTACTTGATCGGTTAATTACGGAATCGAATTGATTAATTGTTACTATCTTGTAGGTGGGTTAGTTGTATAAAAGGAGAAGTGAAATGGCAAAAGGATTAGCAGACTTTGTGGCTGCAGCAAAAGCAATGGTCAAGGAGATATCTACAGAGGAAGTGGCAGCTAAACTAAATGGCTCAATGTTACTCATTGATGTTCGAGAGCCTGGAGAGTTACAGGCTGGTTGCTTGCCTGATGCATTGAATATTCCACGCGGTTTGTTGGAATTAAAAGCTGATTTAAATTTCCCAACACGTGAACCTAAGCTCGCGGATCGTGATCAAGAAGTTGTGATTTATTGTGGCAGCGGTGGACGCAGTCTGTTGGCAGGGCTGACGTTGCAAGAGATGGGCTTCACCAATGTGAAATCAATGGCGGGTGGTTTTGGTGCCTGGCAGCAGGAAGGGCGTGAAATTAACGGCCTCTGAAGGCTAAGATAATTTTTCATGAGGGTGAAATAATGCTGTGGCAAAGCATACTGTGGATTTGGTTGTCCGGTTTGTTGTTTGCTGTTTTTCATAGCATCACAGCAAGCACAACATGCAAACAATGGTTCTACCAACGTGGCATTCAGGAGCCGCGTTATCGATTGATCTATTCTATCGTCGCTATTCTGACGACTGCTGTTTGGGTTTATTTTGTGCATCAACTTGCAGACACCGCGCTATATCAAAGCGCAGGCTTTGGCCAAGTCATATTGATGGCCATTCAAGGTATCGGGCTGGTGCTCATGTTGGCGGCCTTTCACCCCATTGATGGCCTGGTCTTTTTAGGTTTACGTCCAGCTTTGATTGGCACTGACCCTTTTGTTGAACGCGGTATTTACCGTTGGCTGCGGCACCCGATGTATGTGGGTGCCATGTTGATATTATTGGCCATGCCGTCACAGAGCTGGAATGGATTACACTTTTCACTGCTGATCTGTGTGTATTTTATCATCGGCTCACGCTTTGAGGAGCAGCGCATGCTGCGAGAGCATCCAGACTACGCCGCTTACCGTCAACGCGTTGCAGCGTTCATCCCCATGCCTTGGAAGCGCCCATGAAATGGCTGGAAGAGATCCCCTTTGTTATCCTGATCGCTGCAGCCGTGCTTATGGCTGCTCTGCCGATTGAGCCGGAGCCACACTTGCTTGAAAAGATGCAGATGTTCAAAGCAGGCCGTTTGACGGATGTTGTCGATATATTGGATGTGCTTTGGCATCTCTTTCCCACTCTGTTACTGTTATACAAAATAGTCTTACTTAAACGAACAGGTGCACGACCCTCGGAGCTAAAGTGAAAACACTGTTGATTGTCTTTGCCGCAGGCTGCATCGGTGCATTGGCCAATAGCCTTGCCGTATGGTTGTTTGGCCATACCGGGATCAATGCTTTATTCGGCGTGTCAATTGCACCGACATTATCACCGCACTGGCTTTATCCGCGCATTGTATGGGGTGGCTTGTGGGGCTTGTTGTTTGTTTTGCCATTGCTGCAATCAAAGACCCTGCTTAAAGGCCTTGTGCTGAGCCTGTTTCCCAGCGCTGTTCAATTGTTTATTGTCTTTCCATACATGGCACACAAAGGCATGGCAGGGCTTGATTTGGGTTTGTTGACTCCTTTGTGCGTCATATTTTTTAATGCGCTATGGGGCGTGGTGACTGCGATCAGTATCAAAGTGGCAAGGTGAGAGTATGGCAGGCGAGTGTGGCCGGTGAGTGCGGTGGTCTAAGGAGTAGGGGCTATGAATGAAACAATGATATCAAAGCAGTGTCCGTTGGTAGGCCTGGCTGAAACATGGAATTCATGCCGATGGCTCATCCAGTTATAAGGAAGATAGGCAGTGATGGATACCTATGAATAAAGCTATTTTTCATCATACAGATCAAAATCGTCTGACAAAAGTGTGATGCCTTAACGTTGTGACGGTTAAAGAGTATGAAAATGCAACAGTGC
Source organism: Mariprofundus sp. (assembly GCA_030951025.1). GTDB lineage: Bacteria > Pseudomonadota > Zetaproteobacteria > Mariprofundales > Mariprofundaceae > Mariprofundus. The sequence continues at coordinate 10,752 of JAUZQK010000121.1, forward strand.
AATGCTGCAACAGTATGATGTGCGCGACTAGGCAGATATGAGCCTGGCAATGTGGCTGGCTGCGCCATGCATCGGCTTGGTGTTAACCATGTTTGCCGCAGGTGGTGGCATGATTGCTGTGCCATTGCTCACCTTTGGTGTTGGCCTGCCGCTTAAAGAGGCCATTGCCACCAGCCTTATTATTGTTGCCTGCGTCAGTGCAGTCGCGTTGCTGCAAAACAAACGCTGGAAATTGATATCGTGGCAATTGCATCGGTTTTTTGGTTCTGGCGGCATGATTGGTGGTTTCGCAGGCGCTTCATTCGGTTTGAAAATATCGGATGATGTGCAGACGATAGTGTTTGCATTGCTTGTTTTTCTGATCGCCTGGCTGATGAACAGCGGCTTGATGAAAGAACAGCTCGAGCTTGCAGATGGCAAACTATGCAACTGCCGGTATGTGTTTCTGGCTGGTGTGGTGGCAGGCACAGTGACAGCCATGTTGGGGGTTGGTGGGGGCTTCCTTATCGTGCCTTTGTTGTTAATGCTTGGCGTGGATAGTTATCAATCTGCAGTCGCGCATTCATTGATTATGATTGTTTCCAGCTCATTGGTTGCTGTGCTGCGTTATGCAGAAAGCCTGAGCATAGCCTGGCAACCATCGCTGGTGATTCTTGTTTTGGCTTTGCTGGGCACATGGCTGGGCAATTTCTTGCTTGATCGATATTCAACGCAAAGATTACAAAAAGGTTTTAGCCTGATGCTCTGCATCATGGCCGCCTGGATGATATGGAAAACCTTTTCTGCAATTTGAAGCGGTGGCCTGTAGAAAATAAACGCAGACGAATCAGTAGACTCACATGGTCGATGATCTTAGGGAAATGAGGAAAAGGGGACAGCAGCGGACTTGATCCCTTACCTTACTAAATATATTCAAACGCCCTAGGAGCCTGTCGGACTTTCACCTCGATTTAGCCCCATCATTGCTGTAGTGTATTACAGGGTTTGGAGGAGATGATGTCAGCAAGGTTTCGTTCAGTTGATCGCACTACTGCGTACTTATTACCGCCATCGATAGATGAATGGCTTCCTGAAGGGCATTTGGCCCGCTTTGTTGCCGATGTTGTTTCTCAACTTGATACATCAGCGATAGAGAAGTGTTATTCAGGCCGTGGCAGTGATGCATGGCACCCCAAGATGCTGATCAGCCTTCTTTTTTACGGTTATGCTACCGGTGTGTTTTCGAGTCGTAAGCTTGAACGCGCTACGTATGACTCGGTTGCCTTTCGCTACCTCTGTGCCAACCAGCACCCCGACCATGACAGCATCGCCACGTTTCGCCGCCGCTTTCTGAGTGAACTTGAGGCTCTCTTTGTTCAGATACTGCATGTTGGCCGTGAGATGGAACTGGTGAAGCTGGGTAATGTGAGTCTGGATGGCACCAAGATGAAAGCCAATGCCAGCAAGCACAAGGCATTAAGCTGGGCTTATGCCTGTAAGCTGGAAGCGCAGTTTGAGTCCGAGGTCAAAGAACTGATGCGTCTGGCCAATGAGGCGGATGCGACAGACTTGCCGGATGGCTTCAGTATTCCTGAAGATCTTGAGATTCGGGAGAAGCGTCTTGCTGCGATCCGTGATGCCAAAGCCAAGATAGAAGAACGAGCTGCTGAACGACATGCTCAGGATATGGCTGAATATGAAGAGAAAGTTGCCAAACGTGAAGCCAAGGAAAAAGCTACCGGCAAGAAGGCGCGAGGCG
>JAUZQK010000122.1 GCA_030951025.1 Mariprofundus sp.
CATCGAGCTTTTCGCGGCACCACCTTATTTACGTTCATATTCACGGATCATACTCTCTGCGTCATGCCTGATCTCCACCAGATCCTTATTCATCGCGGCAAGGTTGTTCGGTGTTTTGCTCATCAGTTCCCCTCAGTGATCAGTTCATCAATCTCCCAGAAAACATAGAAGAACCGACACCGCTGAGTGTAGACGAATTATTAACACCCTGCATTTTGTTCATATCTTGTATTAGCCACATGAATCCAAAAAGGCGAAGCTGCTCTTCACGTGTCACTGAGAACCAGAACAGCCGGATACCACTCTACCAACATGCCTTCCATCTGTTTAAAAAGCGTTTTAGCTGGCTATCGGCCAAGCACTTTTTTCGCTCGTGGTTACCCGGTACAGCGGTGCCACATCACTTGGGGCACTCTTTGTGACATCCAGATCATGCAACAAACCATCTTTCAGACTGTAGATCCAACCATGCACAGATAGGGGGGCACCACGCTCCCAAGCATTTTGAACAATGCGAGTATGGCAGATATTATCCACCTGACGTATGACATTCAGCTCGCATAAGCGATTCATGCGCTCGGATTCATCCACTGCATCCAACTCTTCATGATGCAGTACATAGGTATCACGAATACTGCGAATCCAATTATCCACAATACCATGATGCTGGCCTTCCATAGCTGCACGCACACCACCACAATCGTAATGACCTGTAATGATGATATGTTTCACCTTCAATACATCGACAGCATACTGCGCCGCCGATAAACAGTTGAGATCAGTATGATGTACCTGATTGGCCACATTCCTGTGTACAAAAACCCGCCCGGATTCCAAGCCGATGATCTCATTGGCTGGCACGCGGCTATCGGAACAGCCAATCCAGAAATATTCCGGACTATTTAATGTCGACAAGTGTTCAAAAAAATTCGGATCATTGAGCAATTTTTCTTGTGACCACTGCTGATTATTTTTTAATAACTTGCCTGGATCGCACATCTATTATCACTCCAACCATTTGTTTAATTCGCCTCTGCTTTCCAAAGCAAACAGTTCATCACAGCCACCTACATGACGGTCATTGATAAAAATCTGTGGGATGGTGCGTGCGCCGGGGGCGCGTTCGGCCATTTCAGCCTGTCGTTTCATATCCCGCTTCACATTGTACTCGAGAAACTCGAGTCCTTTTTTCTTCAATAGTGATTTTGCCTTAACGCAATAAGGGCAAAAATCACCGGAGTACACTTCTATATTAGCCATGTCGAAAACCTATCCTTTGTATGATGTACGCGCTAGCGATAACACTTTCACCGTCATACCCAGCCTTAAACTGGTTTTGGCGGCGAAGTGTAGAGTCGAACCGGTGGTCAGAATATCATCAACAATCCAAACTGATATGCTTGAGGATGATTTCTGGCGCCAGCGCTGCCCATAGTCTGCCGCAAGGGCAAATGCCTTACGTAAATTTTTGCGTCGGGCGCTGCCACTCAAAGCCGATTGCCTCGGCTGCTCACCAATGCGACGTAATACACGCCAGTCCCAGTCACAAGCTATTTCATCAGCCAACCAGTGGCACATATTGGCAGCATGATGCTGGCCATGTTGACGCATGCGTGAGATCGGCATGGGCACAGGCAACAGCAAATCATCCGATTTAATCATCTCAGACAAGCGCGGCATCGCCGCCTGCAACAACCAGCGCACTGCAGCTTCACGGCCTTGCAGCTTCCATTCCAGCAACGCATCACGCACAGGTCCGTGATAATCATACAAGCTATACGTTTCTGCCTGAGCCGGCGGGTGTGTTAAACAATGACCACAGGGGCCGGGTGACATCGCTGCGGGCAAGCCAGTGCCGCAACGCACACAGCACTGATGCGACCAGATATGAATCGCCTGAACACAAGCGCTACAGCACAAGCCCGCAGTATTTGCTGGATCAAACGCACTGCCATCTGAATCGCTAAATAACGCATCAGCAGACAACGGTTGTTTGCAAAACAAACAAACCGGCGGGAACAACAAAGCACCGAGCCCGTTAACCCATTGATGCGCTTTGGTTGACAGCTTGATCATGCCAACCAGCATGACGAACATGGTAGATTCACGCAATGCCCTTGATTCACACCCAGGACTTGATTCTCGCAACTGGTTTGCCCCCGTACCGACTTCTCGCCGCCGTCAGTTCATGGCATCACAGCGTGATGGCGTATTCATCACACTCAACGGCCAGCGTTTAATCAATTTCTCCAGCAATGATTATCTCGCCCTAAGCACTCACCCCAAGCTCTGCGATGCTGCAAAAACCGCACTCGCAGATGGTGTTGGCAGTGGCGCATCGCGGCTGGTTTGCGGTGATGATCCTGCTTTACATCATCTGGAAAAAAGACTGGCCGACTGGAAAGGTTATGAAGCCTGTTTGATTGTAGGTTCTGGCATGTTGGCCAATCTCGGCCTCATACAAGCGCTTGCCAATCGTCATAGTCCGGTCTTTGCCGATAAACTCAATCACGCATCACTGGTCGATGGCGTACGTTTATCGACTGCGCCCAGCCATCGTTTTCAACATCTCGACACAGGTCAACTCGAGCAGTTATTGCAGCAACACCAGGCCGATAAACGCATTATTGTTTCCGACGGTGTGTTTAGCATGGATGGTGACTGCGCCGATGTGAATGCCCTGCTGCAACTGGCCATTGATCACAATACCCTACTGCTCATCGATGATGCCCATGGCATCGGCACTGTTGGCGCGGATGGACGCGGCCTGACATCACAGGCCGGTATTGCAGGCCATCATCGCTTGATTGAAGTCGGCACCTTCGGCAAATCTTTTGGCTCTTATGGTGCCTTTATCCTCGCCAGCGAGCCTTGCATCGAAGCCTTGAGACAACGCCAGCGCAGCATGATTTATTCTACCGCCCTGCCTCTCGCCATCATTGCCGCCGCCGATGCCGGGCTCGATTTGATACAGCATGGCGAAGCATTAAGCCGTTTGCATGCCAATATCGCATATTTCAAAATGAAAATATCGACACTGAACTTCATGCCTTCACATACTGCCATTCAACCCCTGCTGTTAGGTTCCGATGACAAAGCCATGGCGATGTCATCGGCATTGCGAGAAGCTGGCTTTTTTGTACCCGCCATTCGTCCGCCAACTGTGGCTGCAGGCACAGCCCGTTTGCGTTTCACCTTATCTGCCGCGCACAGCACTGCACAGATCGATTTGCTGGCAGAAAAGCTGCTGCACTGCCTGGCACACGCATGAGCAAACCGTTGGTCTTTTTGCATGGCTGGGCGCAATCCCGGCAAATCTGGTTTCAGCAATTCGATCCTTTCGCCGATGCCTTGTTTTTGAACTTGCCCGGCCACGGCACTGCATCAAATCAGGCTGCGCCGCCCAACAGCGCAGCGTGGTTAACACATATCCACGCCCAACTGCCCACGCAGCCATCGGTACTGGTCGGCTGGTCACTCGGCGGCATGCTGGCTCTGCAACTGGCAAAGCAGTTCCCACAATCCATTGCTGCTTTGGCTCTGGTTTCGAGCACACCCTGCTTTCGCCAACGACACGATTGGCCACCAGGCTGCGATGACAGCGTATTTGCAGCTTTTGAACAGGCCGTAAGCAGCCAGTCACCGCGCCTGTTAAATCGCTTTTTCAGCCTCATGCTGCAAGGCGATCATGTCAGCCGTAGCGATTACAATCATCTGGCCAAGTCCGCCATTGATCGCGCTCATCCCACAACATCGCTAGCTTTGCAGCAGGGGCTGGAATTGCTCGCATCGCTCGATGCACGCCAGCAGGTGCAAGACTTGCATATCCCCAGCCTGCTGCTGCATGGTCAAGAGGATGTTATTGTCTCGCCCGAATCAAGCCAGTGGCTGGCCGCTAACATGCCTACGAACCAGCAACAGCTGTTTCAAGGCTGTGGCCATGCACCGTTTTTAACCCAGCCGGAACGATTCAATACAATACTAAAGGATTGGTGGACATCACTGTGACACAGAACCACATCGACTCCCATATTAAAAAAACGTTTGTGAAACGTGCTTTTTCATCGGCCTCAACAAGCTATGATGAACATGCTGTGCTGCAGCGTGAAATTGCCGATCGTTTGCTGGCACACCTGTCATTCACCAAGCTGGAACCCACACGCATTCTCGATATTGGCTGTGGCACGGGCTATTTCACCCGCTTATTGCGCGCCAAATACAAGCAGGCCGAGATCGTCGCACTCGATTTATCCGAGGCTATGGTACAAAGCACCCGTCGCGCCCATAAACGACGCTTGCCCTGGCATGGCCGTAACCAGCATAGCACGGGTGATGCTGCTGCCATGCCATTCAAAGCTGAAAAATTCGATTTGGTATGCTCCAACCTGGCCATGCAATGGCTGCCTGAGCCACAGCAGATGTTGCGCGAAATGCGCCGGGTACTGGCTCCGGGTGGGCTGATATTATTCTCCACCTTTGGCCGCCGCACCTTAAACGAACTGCGCCAATCTCTGGCGAGCATTCAACCCGAGCAAGCAGGCCATGTGTTGCCCTTCCCTGATGTGATGACACTCGGTGATGCGCTTGGCAAACTGGCGGTGGAAATGTCTGTCACCGATACAGATTTATTCACCTTAACCTACCCCGACACCATCAGCCTGATCCGCGAACTCAAAGGTTTAGGAGCATCGGCCGCCGCCATTCGCGGTCGCAAAAGCGGTTTGTATGGACGCTCGTTAATCAAACAGCTCGATCAGGTGTATAGCCAACAGCACTGCAATGATGATGGCAATATATACGCCACCTTCGAGGCTTTATATGCCCAGGCCTGGTACAAAAAAGCCGGTTATGAACATCAGGATAATATGATCCCGATCAAAGCCGCTGGCGATATGGATATCCGTGGCCTCTAAACATATTTTCATTACCGCCACCGATACCGATGCCGGCAAAACATGGGTAAGCACAGCACTCATTCGCGGCCTGCTGGCCCAAGGCGCTAAAGCCAAAGCGTTGAAACCCATTGCCTGCGGCTGTGATGCCAACGGACGCAACGATGATATTGATCTATTGTTAAAGGCACAGCATTTGAGCCAAATATCAGCCATCAACCGCTATTGCTTTAACCTGCCTGCCGCACCATCACAGGCCGCTACTGCAGAGGTCGGCGCTTCAGAAGCTGATTCTTCAGAAGCGGGCTTTTCAGAAACTGCCTGTTCAGAAAAACAGGCCATTGATCCAGCCGCGCTGGTGCAATGGTGTCAGCAGCAGTCTGCCGATGTCGACTACTGTTTGATCGAAGGCATTGGTGGCCTGATGACCCCGCTCACCAATACCTGGCTGGTCTGTGACTGGATTGATGCGATGCCGGAATATGATGTCTGGCTGGTACTCAACTGCAAACTCGGTGCAATCAATCATACCCTGCTGACGCTAGTGAAACTCAAACAGATGCAACGCAGCCCCAAACGTATTTTTTTCAATGCCACCAGCCCCGCGCAAAATGATCGTATCCCATCGACCCATCAGGCCATCAGCCCCTTTCTGCCAGCAGACTGTATTATCGATTGCCTGCCTTTTGGCTCTCACCCGGTTTATACTTAAAACTGAGTCAAAAGTAAGTCTTTTACCCCATATTGGCAGGGTAATCGCATTAAAATCATATGCGTTGTTGGGTTCTTTGTATTTGTAGCTATGCCAGAACGGCTCGTTAAAAAGTAAAAAAGGTGAGTATTGCTGGCGAGTTTCGTTCATTTCTTTTACAAAAAAGAAACGAACCCAAGCTCGATATGGAAAA
>JAUZQK010000123.1 GCA_030951025.1 Mariprofundus sp.
AAGCGCGCATGGCAGCTGAAATGTTACGCATCACCCTGACTGAACAAATGCGTATGGGTGTAATCCAGGATCGGGAGTCTTTATTCAACCGCATGCGCACCATTCCGGGCCTGGTGGATGTGCGTGTATTGCGTGGTGAGCCGGTGATTAAGCAGTTTGGCCCGGGTCTTGAGGCCGAGAAACCCAAGCTCGATATGGAAAAGCGTGTACTGGCCAGCGGTCAATGGGAAGAATTGCTTGAGCAGGTGGATGGCAAACACATTTATCGCATTTCCATTCCTTATATCGCCCGCAGTACGGGCAGTTTAAATTGTTTGCAGTGTCACAATGTGCCGGAAGGCAGCATCAATGGCGCGGTCACCTTGGGGTTCTCGCTAGAAAATATGCGACGTTCAGAAATGGTAGCGGTTGCTCCACTGGTGTTGTTATTGCTGCTATTCGGTCTGGCGCTGGCTTATTTCTTAAAACGCCTGTTCAAGCCGATGGTTGAAACCGCCAACAGTCTGAAATCGGTGGTAAGTAGCGCCGAGAAAGGCGATTTTAGTGGCCGGGTAATCAGCACAAGTACCGATGAAATCGGTGAAATTGCTGTGCAAACCAACAATTTAATGCAGACGCTCGATCACAGCATTGGCAAAATATCCCATCGTATCAGCTCATTGGGTGAGCACAGAAAACGTCAGAGTGATCAGGATATGCTGGCGCATACTGTCAGCATTGTGGATGAAATGGTCGGTGCCTCCCAATTTAAACAAGCCATTGAAAACGATTTGAATCTGGATGAAATATATGCCCGTTTGCGCCGAGTATTGCATGATCATTTTGCTTTAACACGTTTTTCTTATTATCAGATCGAAGCTGAAAAAGGCGCGCTGAAACCTGTTTTTATTGAAGGCCTTGAAGAACAGAGTGAACTTTGGTGCGATGCGGAAATTCAGCTCAATGGTGAAGCATGTCGTGCCAACCGAACAGCGTCTTGTGTCTCCAGTATCGGTGATCCGTTGATATGCGGCAGCTTCTGCGGCAACAATAAGGATTTGAATGATCAGCTTGTGCATGTCTGTGTACCGATGATGTTATCCGGCCGGGTCGGTGGTGTATTGCAGGTGGTCTTAACTGATAAAGAGGCCGAACAACACGCCGACATTGAACAGATGATCCAGATTTATCTCAACGAAGCAGCGCCGGTGATTGAAACACGCCAGTTGATGCAATCATTAAAAGACACCGCCATGCGTGACCCGATGACCGGCCTCTATAATCGCCGTTTCATCGAAGATTATATCAAGGTGCTGGCGGCTAATATTATTCGCCAGAAAACCAGTCTCGGTGTAATGATGTGCGACATCGATTTCTTTAAACAGGTGAATGATAATTATGGTCATGATGTGGGTGATCAGGTCATCAAGGCTCTGGCTGATTTGCTGCAAAGCACAGTACGCAGCGCTGATATGGTCGTGCGCTTTGGCGGCGAAGAGTTTTTGATATTATTGCCCAATACCGATGCTGATGGCTGTATGCTATTGGCCGAACGTATTCGTATAAACATGGAAGAAATGGTCTTTCAAACACCACAAGGACCACTCAAAAAAACATTATCCGTTGGTATTGCCCTGTTCTCGGAAAGTTCGGACGGCTTCTGGGCTACGGTCAAACAAGCTGATGTTGCACTCTACAAAGCCAAAGAAGGCGGTCGCAATCAGTCATTAATATTTGATCAGGACATGTGGGATGAACAAGGCCAATATTAAAAAATTCAGTTCATCAAGGGCGGCGGCGGTATTTGTGCATCTTTCGAGCCGGGCGTAAGCTTTCGTTATGATGAAATACTTATCGATGAGATACTTACTGACCCTATCCCTGCTATGTTCTTTTTTTATAGCTGCCAATACTTATGCGGCAACTACAAGCGAGATTTATTTTGTGCGCCATGCTGAAACGCTGGGCAATGTAACGCATCAACATAACCGCAAAAATGATCGCACCTTATCAAGACAAGGGCTACAACAGGTAAAACAATTAACTGCAAAGCTAGGGCGGCTGCGATCTGATGCACCTTTCGATGCCATTATCGTTAGTCCAAAATACCGGACGCTAATCACCATATTGCCGTTTTTGAAAAAGTATCAACTGCAGGCCGAAATCTGGCCGGAACTACAGGAATGTTGCTGGCAAGAGAAAAGTAGCCGCTTATCATCCACCACATTACAACGTGGTAAGATGATTAATCTTGAGCCCGATATGCGACGCTATTTCACTTTCCCCAATGCTGAAGCCCACCGAAAATATGCCAGCAAAAACTATGGTGATGGTTTATTGCAAACCTTCAAGGCCGCCCAGCTCGTGCGTAAACGCTTTGCCCATTCAGCCAAACGCATTCTCATTGTCGGCCACTACCATAGCGGGGCGCGATTGATTGAAATTCTGCAAGGCATTGAGCCGGACGGACGCTATAAATTATCCAATGCCAAAATAAGCCATTTGAAAGAAAACAGCGATGGCAGTTTTCAATTGATCGACCTCAATCAATAAACTGAATCAGCTGCGATTGTGAGGCGCGGCGTGTTATGCTTGCTGACATAAAAGCAAGCTTGTTTTATGCTCGCCACCCTTGATAATAATACAACACATCACCAAAACAACCTACGGAGGTCACCATGACCGATACTGCAAACGACAGCCCTATTTTCAGCATTCAAAAGTTATACATCAAAGATAGTTCCTTTGAGAATCCGAATGCACCAGAAGTATTTACTATTTCAGATCCCAAACCCAATGTAGAGCTGAATATTGCGGTCGAAAATAAGCAGATTGATACAGAACACTGGGAAGTCGCATTAAAAATATCAGTCATCATGCGCGACCAGAAAAATGACAAGCTGCTATTTGAAATTGAAATTGAGCAGGCTGGCATCTTCTACATGAAAAACATTTCCGATGAACAGATGGCGATTGTGCTCGGAGTCGATTGCCCTACGATCATCTTCCCTTATACCCGTCAGCTGATCAGCCAAATGACCGTCGATGGTGGTTTTATGCCACTCTTGCTCGAGCCGGTTAACTTTAGCGGCGCATTTGAGGCTCAACAAACCCCGCAGCAATTAAATTAAATACATTGCGCTGCTTTGCGTACTGCGTGTCACCCTCTCATTGAGTCAGTCAGAGACGACCTGAATCGTTACGTTTTTTGATTGAGGTAATCAATTGGCCACAGGCGGCTGAAATATCGCGGCCTTTGGATTGACGGATAATGGCAATCAATCCGGCCTCAACCAATACAGCTTGAAACTCACTGACAGCGGCATCATTCGGTCGATCAAAAGCAGCGCCCGGATAAGCATTAAACGGCAACAGATTAATCGTACAATGCAAATCATCGAGCAAGACACATAAGCGCTTGGCATCGTCCAGACTATCGTTCACACCGGCCAGCATGACATATTCGATGAGCACACGTTTATTGCCACGCTGCTGAATATAATCACGCACCGCCTGCATCAGTGTGGCAATCGGATACTTGCGATTGATCGGAATAATTTGATCGCGTACTGCATCGGTTGTGGCATTGAGCGACACAGCCAGATTACACGGCCACTTATCTTCCAGCATGCGATACATAGCAGGCACCATGCCGGATGTAGATAAAGTGACCCGGTTGGGTGAAAAAGCCATGCCTTTAGCATCGGTGATAATCTCTAAAAACTGCGCCACGGCATGATAATTATGCAGCGGCTCACCCATACCCATCAAGACAATATTGCTCACCTGCCCACCACTGATCTTCTGACCCGCCCACACTTCCGAGACCATTTCAGCCGCCGTCAAATTGCGGCTTAAACCGGCTGTCGCAGTCAGGCAAAAGGTACACCCCACGGCACAGCCCACTTGTGTTGAAATGCACTGCGTTAAACGGTTCGCACCCTTAATCAATACCGTTTCGACCGCTTTACCATCCGCCATTTTCAAAACCAGTTTACGCGTACCATCAGCCGCCAACTGCGCTGCCGTACATTCCGGTTCAAACATCGAAGCGTGTGCTGCGAGATAAGTTTTTAAAATATTCGGAATCGTAGAGATGGCATCGATATCGCTTTGATAATACCTAAATACCGTCGCCACGAGATGATCGGCATGCACAGGCTTCACTCCAGCCTGCTGACAGAGGTCAACAAGATCGCTGTGTGTCATGCCAAGGAACGGTGTTTTAGCGCATATATTTTCAGCAGATATATTCATGATCGGATCTCAGAATCTATAAAAAAGAAAAAGCGCATGTGCAGAAGGCTGCACATGCGCTTGAAAAGCAATAAGCTTAATCGTTTTACAGACCGTGTTTGGCCTTGTTGGCTGCAACTTCTTCGGCTGTTGGTGGTGTGTGATCATGCACTTCCGCCAATTCAAACGCATCACGATCACTGTCGCAGGCTTCATTTAATTCGATATCAGATTCAAAAACTTCAGGCACATCTTCTTCCGGATAAATCGCTTCCCAAGGGCATTCAGGCTCGCAAACTGCGCAATCAATGCATTCTTCCGGCGAGATATAAAGCATATTCGGCGTTTCATCCGATACTTCTTTGGGTTCGTAGAAACAGTCTACCGGACATACCGCTACACAAGCACTATCTACACAATCTTTACATAACTGGGTGACAACAAAGGCCATGAGTCATTCCTCACTTCATTGATAAATTAAATTCGAGGCGCAAGCTAACAAGCGGCTGCACGGATTGCCACCATACTCATGCCAGATCAACTCCGCACCCACCCACACAAAGACTATGGTAATCATTCATTTTCTATACCATTCCCCTTGATGGACACAACACAAGACAACGAAGAAAGCATCACCGGCTTATTGCAGCGGCTGGCCATGCTGCGTGGTTGGTCAGCCAAAACCACAGAATCCTACCGCACTGATTTATTGCATGCCGAAGCTTTTTTACAACGTCATACATCGAGTTTGATGCAAGCCGATGCGGCTGCGTTATCAAGTTATCTGGTTTCATTGCGCCGAAAAAATGCGTTCAAAGAAAGTACCATTCAACGCCGTCGAAGCGCACTCTCCACATGGTTCAATTACTTGCAGGATCAAGGTTTACGCGAGGATCAACCCACCCGTCATTTAGCTAAAGTCCGTAAAAGCCGCCCCTTACCAAAACTGCTCAACGAGCAGGAGGTGCAAGCCTTGCTCGATGCTCCGGACACCAGCACGCCAACCGGCCTGCGTGACCGCTGCATGCTGGAAGTCCTCTATGCCACAGGTTTAAGGGTAAGTGAGCTGGTCAGTTTAAGTCTGGCCAATATCGATATGGCGGCTGGATTGCTGCGCGTGCTCGGCAAGGGCAACAAAGAGCGTTTGATTCCCTTTGGTGAAGAGGCAGCCCACTGGTTGCAAGCTTGGTTAAATATACGCCCAGATACCACATCCTTTTTGTTTGCCGGACGCGCTGGCAAAGCCATGACACGGCAAAACTTCTGGTTACGCATTCATCGCCATGCCACCCAGGCTGGCATCAAGCCGCTACCTTCACCGCACACTTTACGCCATGCCTTCGCCACCCACCTGCTCAATCACGGCGCTGATTTGCGTGCAGTACAGATGTTATTGGGTCATGCCAATGTGACCACGACAGAAATTTACACCCACGTCAGCAAAGCCCGCCTGCATGAGTTGGTCAACAAGGCTCACCCGCTGGGAAAGCACTGACCGAGTGCAATCTATCTCTCCCCCTTATTTGTTTAAAAAACGGCTAGCTTCCAAGTGCCCCGGAATACGCACCAGCACTTTTTGATATGTATTTTTGGCCAGCTGATGTTTACCCTGCCAGGCATAAGCTCTCGCCAAATACACCAAAATGGATGCATCCGAAGGATAATAGGCTGCAAGCGACAGGCTATGTTTGGTCAGTGTTTCCCATTTCCTCAAACCCTCTTCACACACCATCAAACGAACGTGCGCCACATAATTATAAGGTGACTGAATCAATATTTGTTTCAAATAGCGTGATGCTTCACTCCAGCGTTGCTGCGCCATCAGCGGCAGACTTATGCCCAGTCTGGCATCAAATGAGCGCTGGTTACGTTCCAGCGCCTGCTTATAAGCAGCGATAGAATCACTAAAGTTCCCCTGTAAATAATTCAGCCAGCCATAACGCAACAGTGCTAGCTCGCTATGATTACCCTTATCCAATAATGGCACCATCAATGCAGCAGCTTTTTCATACTGACCATTGGCCTCGAGTGCATACGAACTGCTCCACACATTTTTACTCGCCGCATGGGCCAGGGATGGCATCACCATCGCAACCATCATCAGGCTTAAAATATATTTCAACATGCTTATCTCTCTCCTTACCAGCTTTTGGAAATATCGACATAGGCAAAGCGATTATTATATTTATTGCCTATAATATTATTCAGGTAACGCTCGTTTCCACCCATCAGCATCACATGTAGCGATTCAGTCAAACGCCATTGTAGCGCCAGTGACAACGAACCGCGTTGAATATCGGCAAGGTTGTATACCGCAGCGGCATCGTTATCGACAGCATAAATTCGTTCTCCAAACAAGCCACCGAGCTGCATTTTCTCTAAACCATGCCATGCGCCCGCTGCAAACCAGTGCGACCATTTCACATCCACAGCTGCGGTGCTGCTCTTGTTCTGGGCCCGCAAACGATTCGAAGGTTTGATGAAAAAACCTTTAATCTGAAACCAGTCCGAACCACTATTAAAACCAAAGCCGAGCGTCGGAGTAAACTGATCCACATTCAAATTATTCTGATAACTGGAGCGGGCATAACCGATATCGGCATAAAATGTTTTGGCGTAATTCATAAACGAAATCTGGGGCGCAATCACCTTCACCTTATCGGTATCGCCGGTGATATCGTTGTTATTAACCAGATGCCCATCGAGCCGCAAGCTAATCGGCCCAGGCAGCGCATCGAAATAAACGTTATAACGTGCATTGGCATAAAAGCCCTGCTGATTGATATTGCTGCCTGTCTTGAACTTTAAGCGGGTATAATTGCCTGCCAAAGAAAAACCACCCTGCTCCAAATAGTCCGCGCTCACTATCAAACCGCTACTAACGAGCCAACTGCGCTGTACAGAACCACTATAATTTCCATAAAGTGCCTGCACAGCTGTTTTGACCGACCAGTCGCTCTCGGCCGCAAATGATACTTGCTGCAGACCCATCACAGCCGTGATCAACCCTGCCATTATCAATAATATTTTTTTCATACGTTTACTCCTTTTTATTTTTTACGGTTCAGCATCACTGATCAGTACGACTTCCGCCGCCCCAAATGCCGGATTCGGCTCGGCTGAAGCCGCACTTCCAGCCTGATTTATTCTTGTCCTTCACCGGTCACCACGCTCCATGCCGGAATACCGGCATCTGCCCGTTGACCAATTTCCAACAGCGTTGCCTCCAACAGCGTGGCATCACCTGTTTTCATGCTCATGCGGGTGCAACCCAGACGCGGCTCAATGCAAGCTGATGTGCTCACATGCATGGATGAAGCCAGCGGTAGATGCAAATCATGTCTGCCACTCTGTTGCCAGTGCCCTTCAGACCAACCACGCTGATAATTGCTCTTGATGCCACCACCGAGTGGCAGCATGAACTGGCACACCAGACGCTGAGCCCATGTTGCAGGCATCAGCGACATCGATGCTTGATCCTGCCATGACAGCTTACCTTCGGTGAACGGAGTCAAACCCAACGCCAACAGCCAGGCATCCAGAAACGCATCTTGCGCTCCCTCACGATCATAAAAAGCCAGCAAATGATCCTGACAAGTGAACGCAGCACTGGCACCCGAGTCAGTTTCCAGACGCAGCTCTCCAGCTAAATTCAGTACCACAGACATTTGCCTGATGACAGGCTTTTCATCTCGAACGCTCACCTGATAACGAAACTCCCGACCCACACTCATCTTCATGCTATCTACCAGCGCCATATCCATTTTTGGCACCATCACCGATTGCCCTTCATCAGGACGAGAAAACAATCGAAACTGGCTCTGCTCAGCAGAACTGGCTCGAAACATCACGGCAGTTAAATGGAACGGGTAGGTAGGGCTACCGAGCGTTTCACCACGCTGCACATGCAGGTGCAAATGCGGTTGCGGTGAACGTCCTGAAGAACCACATTCAGCTACCGCTTGAGCCGGATTGAGATAAGCGCCCACGTCTACACTGACACTGCCCTGCTTGAGATGCGCCAACAGGGCATACAAACCATTGTCCATACGAATCAACACATGGTTGCCCCAGTTATTCTCCATATCCACCTGACCGGGCGCATTATCCGGCAAGCTATCGAGTGTTTTTACCACAAAACCTGCCACCGGTGAAAGCACGGGCAGACCAAAACAATAATAATCACTCAAGCTGCTGCCATCGGTACGATAGCTTTTATCGTGTTCGATAATGTAAAAGTCCAGCGCATGTTGCCAGGGTGGCTGATGCGTATGCGGGCCATCAAAACCCTGATAAATATCCCAACGTCCGTAAAATGGAGTCTGCACCGGCAAACTACCAAACTCGCCGTGCCTGACGATGGCCAAGCGCGTGCGATCCGCACTTTTCTCCGGCAATGCCGGTGATTCCAATGTCACCTGTAGCGATTCCGAAGCCGGTCGTTGATTCAGAGCAATTAATATCAGCATCGTCGTGGTCAAAAAGGGCAGCGCCATTACCGGCAGGCCATAGACCAGCATAAAGGTTTCCGAAGCTGCCGTGACCAGTGCTGCAATCACGGCTCCCACCATGGCCAGTATAAAACTCTGCCAACCCGGCACCGTAAAGATGCCACCGAGTGCCATAGCCACCAGAATAAAGTTGAATCCGTTCCAGGCCACCAGATCCGGATGCGGACTGCCGGACAAAAACGAATAGGTCGCAAAGCCACATAAAAAACCAGCCACAGCCAGCACAGATAAATAGCGGGATGTGATCAGCAGACCAACAAACATCAACACCCCGGCCATCGGATGGGGGGTAAAAAATGCTGATCCGAGGGCTGTAAAAAACTGATCGATCAGGGGTGAAAACAATTCATCGCGCGGTGCCATCGGCAACAGATAACGACTTAAGGTGCCGTAACTGTGTGCTGCCAGCGTGACTGTCAGTGCGACCATCACAAAAGGCAAACTCAATGCCGGCAAACGATCCAACCGCCATAACACATCAGCCATCGCCACCGTTGCAAATACAGCCAGCACAGCACCTAGCACAATCAGCACGGCCAAGTATAAATCCAGCTGATAATAAGCCCCCAGAGACAAACCGACCAACAGGCTGTTATAAATATGCAAACCACTGCCCAGGTTTCTGAACTGCAATAGTTTGGCCGTCACCATGCCTGCCAGCGCAGCCAGCAATCCGGCTAACGCAGTATTGGGAAACCAAAAAGTAGCCACAATGAACAGGGCACCAACCAGCGCCCGTTCAGCAAACAGAATCGAGCCGTAAGCCCTAAACAGGCCAGTCACCGTTTCTGTCATTGCAGATTTCATTGTGGCTACATTCATCATTCGTCTGAGCTGGCCTTAGTCTGCCTGCTGCGATTGCACAGAAAGCAGATGCTCAGGAATCAATTCCTGCGCTGTCATCACCTGCAAATCTTCAGCAGTACGTACCACCGACACCGTCTGATCGACATGTATCATCACGATATTGGGGCGATATTCGATAAACTGCATCCACTGGGTATTGTTATAAGCACCCACCTGATTAAACACCAGCGAATCACCGATATTCAACGGTGGCAGCATCACAGAAGAGCGCATCACATCAATATTCATACATAACGGGCCATACAACACCGTATCTTCCGCCACGCCTTCCAGTACCCGTGTTGGTACCACCCGATGATTGTACCAGAAGCCGGTAAACAGCAAGTTCACACCGGCATCGATCACCACCGAGCTGCGCCCATCCGGCATGCGTTTATTGGCCACAACCGATGTCACCAGAATCTCCGTATCATCCACAATCGCGCGGCCACTCTCCATAATCAGACGCGGCCTGCTTTTACCCTGCTGTTCACGTCCGCGTGTTGCATCATTCAGCGCTGAGCAAATCGCTTCGGCATATTGATCCAGACTCGGCACCACCTGCTCAGGCGGCAAATACGTGCCCTGCAATGAATTCATCGAGGCAAAACCGCCACCGATGTCGATACTCTCAATGCGGCAACCGGTTTGCGTTTCCACTTCTTCCATAAACGCACACATAATGCGCACCTGTGTAGCATAAGCGCGTGGATCGAGTACAAAGGTACCCAGATGGCTGTGCAGACCACACAGATTCAGCTGTTTACTCTCACCCAGAACACGTGCTGCATCCATAGCCTGACCCGATTCGATATTAAAACCAAACCGGCTCCATGGCTCGGTATAACCTGTATCAAAGTTCAAACGCATGGTCACATCGACCAGCTTATCAGCCTCTTTGGCCACATCTTCCAGCAGATAAATTTCATCGAGATTATCCAGATGAATGCGTCCGCCCTCAGCCACAACCCGCTCCAGAATCGCACGCTCCTTATGCGGGCCGTTGAACAGAATCTTTTCTGCAGGTACACCAAGCGCACGTGCTTTTTCATATTCAAAAGCCGACACGACTTCTGCCCATGCACCTTCCTGATGCAGCGTATTACAGACCGCACCGAGGTAATTGGTTTTATACGACCAGCTATAGGTTACATTGCCATAACGTGTTTCAAAGGCGCGTAATAATTTACGCACATTATCCCTTAAACGTTTTTCGGATAAGATAAACAGCGGTGAACCATATTTCTCCAACAGGGGGGCAATCGCAACGCCTTCAAAGCTATCCTGACACTGACCGCCGCTGACACTGCCAAACTTATTCAGCGCACCGATACGATGCGGTGTCAATGTCGGTTTACTCCATTTTTTCTTTTCGTCACTCATGCTTCAACTCCATTGTTTTTTTGAGGCACATCGTCCTCAGCTATACTGCTCTTCGGCATATAAGCGCCATACATCGACATCGACTCGAATGTCTCCAGATCAATCACCGTTTCCTGCGCATAACGAATCATCATCATGCCGGTTTTGGCCGTACCCAGTGTTACATCCTGGCCGGCAATCAACTGCACCAGAGCGGCAGGTAAATTACTATCTGCCTCGGCAGCCAGATAAATCCAGGCTGGGAAACGCGGATTGATTTCAATCAACAGATACTGCCCATCCTTCTCTTTAAGCATTTCCACTTCCAACGGCCCTGCCCATTGCAATGCTTCGGCCAGTTTGTTGGCATCATCGAGCAAATGCTGATCTTCAATGGTCACGCACGACCATGCCTTGCCCTTATCGGTCACCGCCTGTTTGCGCATCATCGTGGCACCCAATAACTTACCCTTGCCATCACCAACAGCCGTCAAATTCACTTCATGCCCTTCCACATAGCGCTGCACCAGCACCGGATAGCCCCAGCTCGCAGCCACTTGCCTGAATGCTGCTGCGCCTTCATCGGCATTGTGCACTATCGTGGCATCATAAAAGATACCCTTGACCACCATGGGATACTTCCAGCCATCATCATGGCAATGGTAGAAAAACTCAGCGCTGGTAATGTTTTTGGTTTCCGGATAACGAATACCCGCACTGCGCGCCAGCTCGCCCAAGCGATCCTTGTTGCGATCACGCAACTGACTGACATCGGGAATCAACATGGCAATGCCCAGCTCTTTAAATTCATGGTTTAAGCGGGTAAAGCTGAGCAGCTCCGCATCGAGACATGGAATCAATATATCAATGGATTCCTGCTGCTGAATAAACGCCATGCGCTCCATCAACTGCTGTTCACCGGCTGACGGGTAAGGCAGCAAATAGGATGAATCACTGATTTCATGCAGATACAGGCCGGGATCAAGCACATCATAACCCAAGCCGATAATACGAATCTGATCACCATAATGCAGCCGCAAACAGCGTGCCACGGCCAGCCCAGGCCCCGGATTATCCGGCTTGGCATTCATGCCGGTAATGGCAATCGTCAGCATTTTTTGTGTCGCTGCCTTCATGCCAGAAGTTTCCGTAACTGACCGGAAAACTCGGTCACATCACGCTGTGCATCAGCCGCCTTCACATCGAAATCACGGCTAACACTGACCATCAAGGCTTTCACATCATCACTTTGTTGCAAAAAACGCAGCACATACAATCCTACATCATTGGCCGAAAAACTACGCCCATTAAGCGGATCAAACACAAAACCACTGTCATTGAGTGCCAAACGTTGCAACACATCCCTATCTGGAAACATGTCCTTGTTTTTATCTATACTTTCCCATGGTAATTGACTCATCAAGAGCTCCTTTTGCCTGTCCCTGCCTGTATTGGCTGGATTCCAGGCGCGATAAATTTTTTGGACCAGGTGATCCGTCAACACCTCGGGTGCCACCCCAACCGGTGCTGAGCTCAGCAGCTCGATACGCAATAACATCACACGGTAAAACTGTGCACGCGATGCATCCAGCTGTTGACGCAGATAAGGTGTATCGACGGGCTGACAGCATAAAAAAGAAAGCAAGCTCTGCTCTTTCAATAACTGTTGCACCACATACATCAAACCACTGCGACCACCGGGCATAGCTTCAAGCAAAAGGCGCAACTGCTGCGCCCTCTGATCAATCCAGCTTTCCACCATCACATCCTTCGATGCAAAATGACGGAACAACACACCATCCGAGATACCCGACTCTCTGGACACCCGCTGGGTGGTCAGAAATGCCAGTTGATCCTTTGCAGCGATGCTGTCGAGCGCCCGAAGCACCTGTCTAAAACGCTGTTTTGCCGTTTCAGTTTTAAACAACAGGCTACCCATATCGCGAAACCAAAATGAGAGTATTTACTTTCACAAGACTTATTTTTTGTTGCAAATCGAGAGCCATTTTAATTATCCCCTGCATTGAGCCGAAGAAAAACGATACTTAGAGCAGTCACAAAAGTCTAAGCAACAGATTACATCAAGCCTGATTAGTGTTATTCATTTCCCCAGCATGAAAACAAAACGATACACAGCAACAGTTTTATATTACTGCCATGCAAGCGAAGGAGGTATTCAAAATCAAGCCGCCCTGCCTTATTCCACATTTAATGGACGGCTAATGCACATTTACGTACATTGCACGCCGTTAAAAAAAATACAGACTATTGATGTAATATATACAATATAAACCTAGACATGCCGACAATGGGGTTGGCCAGGAGAAAAAAGTGAGTGAAATTGCAAATGTACACGCCAGAGAAATCTTTGATTCGCGTGGTAATCCGACTGTAGAAGTCGATGTGAAATTATCCAGCGGAGCCTTTGCCCGCGCCGCCGTTCCGAGTGGCGCATCGACCGGCTCCCGTGAAGCGGTTGAGTTACGCGATGGCGGCTCCCGTTTGGGTGGAAAAGGGGTGAAAAAAGCAGTTGGCTATGTCAATGCTGAAATCGCCAGCGCTGTGAAAGGTTTAAATGCAGCTGATCAACAAGGCCTTGATGCTAAATTAATCGCTCTCGATGGCACACCAAACAAAGGTCGCCTCGGTGCCAATGCAATCCTCGGTGTATCTATGGCCGTGGCCAAAGCACAGGCTGTTGAGCAAGGTCAATCCTTGTATCGTTATCTCGGCGGAGCCGATGCAAACCTGTTGCCAGTGCCATGTATGAATGTCATCAATGGCGGCTCCCATGCTGATAACAGCATCGATTTTCAGGAATATATGATTGCGCCAGCCGGTGCTTCCAGCTTTGCTGAAGCCATGGATATGGGTGCCGAAGTCTTTCATGCGCTAAAATCTGTGCTAAAAGCCGGTGGCCATGTGACTGCAGTCGGTGATGAAGGTGGTTTTGCGCCGAATCTCGGTTCCAATGAAGAAGGCATCACGGTTATCTTGCAGGCGATTGAAAACACCGGCTTAAAAGCTGGCTCTGATGTGGTGATCTGCTCCGATATGGCAGCCTCTGAATTTTATCATGATGGTGCTTATGTATTGGCCGGTGAAGGCAATCGCAAACTCGATTCGGCCGGCATGGTTGATTTGATTGCATCATTATGTCGTCAATATCCGCTGGTCTCGGTTGAAGATGGTTTGGATGAAAACGATTGGGATGGCTGGAAATTACTGACAGAAAAGATTGGTGATTCTGTGCAGCTGGTTGGTGATGATTTGTTCGTAACCAATCCTGAGATATTGAAACAGGGCATCGACAGGGATATCGCCAATGCCTTATTGGTGAAGGTCAATCAGATCGGCACTCTGACGGAAACCATTGCGGCAGTGAATATGGCGCATGATGCCGGTTACCGTTGCATGATGAGTCACCGCAGCGGCGAAACTGAAGATGCTACCATTGCCGATCTGGCTGTTGCCATGGCAACAGGGCAGATTAAATCCGGTTCAGCATCGCGTTCTGATCGTATGGCCAAATACAATCAGTTGCTGCGCATTGAAGAAGAGCTAGGCAGTGCTGCGGTTTATGCCGGCATCGCTACTTTTTCCCGGAGCTGATCACCACAGCAATGGGTTTATAAGATGGGCAGACGAATAGGCCGTTGGTTGTTTTGGTTTTTCGGATTGGCAGGGCTGATCTATATGCTCTGGAATTTGATCTTTTCCGACCACGGCTATTTCGTCTACCAACAGGAAGCGGCTGCATTGCATCAATTAAAAGCTGAAGTAAACCAGCTCAAGATTGAACGTGAACGCTTGGCCAAAAAGGTGTTGCGTTTCAGAAATGATCCGCAAGCCCTCGAAGAGCTTATTCATCGGGAGCTTGGTTATGTGCATCCGGATGAATACATGGTGATTATGCCGAATGCTCCGAAAATGTCGGCGGCAGCCAAAAGCAAGGAGAAACAACAATGAGTCAGGTCGTTACCCGCTTTGCCCCATCTCCAACAGGTTTATTGCATTTGGGCAATGTACGCACTGCCCTGCTGAACTGGTTATATGCCAGAAAGCATGGTGGTCGTTTCTTATTGCGCTTTGAGGATACCGATCAGGATCGGTCCCAACAGGTATTTGTGGCGGCGATTGAAGCTGATTTGCGCTGGCTGGGGCTGGACTGGGATGGTGATGCCTTGTTTCAATCCCAGCACGCCGATCATCATCGTGAGGCTCTTGAGCAACTGGCTGGTCAGGGTTTGGCTTACCGTTGTTTTTGCAGTGAAACACAGCTCAATCTGGATCGAAAGCTGGCGACATCTCGCGGTCTGCCACCACGTTACAGCCGACGTTGCCGTAGTTTGAGTGATGCAGAATCATGCCAACGGGCTGAGTCTGAACCGTTTGTCTGGCGCTTGGCTGCACATGCCGATGATGGCGATGTGATTGTGCACGATACCT
Source organism: Mariprofundus sp. (assembly GCA_030951025.1). Lineage (GTDB taxonomy): Bacteria > Pseudomonadota > Zetaproteobacteria > Mariprofundales > Mariprofundaceae > Mariprofundus. Next base: position 15,384 of record JAUZQK010000123.1, read on the forward strand.
TGCGCGGTGATGTCAGCTTTGCCTTGCGTGATTTGGATGATCCGGTAGTAGTGCGTTCCGATGCCAGTTTTACCTTTTTATTGCCCAATGCAGTTGATGATGCACTCGATGGCATTAGCCATGCTTTGCGCGGTGATGATCATTTAAGCAATTCAGCTTATCAGGTGTGGATGCTCGAAAAACTCGGTCACACACCACCTATATATCTGCATCACGGCTTGCTGCTGGGGCAGGATGGTGCCAAATTATCCAAACGCACAGGCAGCCATAGTGTGGCTGAATTGCGTGATGAAGGATTGTTGGCCAGCGCGTTGATACAAGCTATGAGCCGACTTGGCCACCCCAATATCCCGGAAGAAGCGCATCGCATTGAATCATTATTAGAGCATTTTGCAGCTGAATCGGTCTCGACCAGTTCGGTGCGCTGGTCGGATGATGAAATGTGGCGCTGGCATGGGCGCTTGTTGCATGAGCTCGATAGCGCTGTCTTGGTCGATATGATCGAGCCTTATCTGGGCGGTGTAGCACATGATGATTTAACCGCCTTCGCCAGTTTGATTGGCAAAAACATCGAGCGCGCCGGTGAAGCAGCTCATTATCTGCGTTTGCTCGATACTCAAGCGGCATGGGATGATGATGCCCTGCAAATTGTGCAGATAGCTGGAGCTGATTTTTATCAACAGGCTCTCTCAAGCTGGAACAGCCTCGATGAAGCCGACTGGAAAAGCTGGATGAACTTGGTCAAAGAGAGCACTGGGTGCAAAGGCAAAGCTTTATTCATGCCATTGCGTGTTGCGTTGAGTGGTGCGATGCACGGGCCAGATATGTCTTCCATTGTAAACTTTCTCGGTAAACAAGGTGTCATGAGCCGCATCGAAGATGCACTCCGGCAAGCTGCGAGCTCAACCGGGGCAGGGCAAACACAGTCATGAGCTTGCATGTTTACAACACCTTGCATCGCCGCAAAGAATTGTTCGAACCCTTACAGCCGAAACGTGTCGGCATGTATGTCTGTGGTGTAACAGTGTACGATTATTGTCATGTCGGCCATGCCCGCGTGATGGTGGTGTTTGATACCATTTACCGCTGGCTGGAACAGCTGGGTTATGATGTGGATTATGTGCGCAATTTCACCGATGTGGATGATAAAATCATCAAACGTGCGGCCGAACGCAATATCGATATCAAGCAACTGACCGATGAAATGATTGACGCTTTCCATACCGATATCGGCTCATTGGGCTGCTTAAAACCAAGCCACGAGCCACGCGCAACAGCCCACATGCCCGACATGATTCACATGATTGCCGCATTGATTGAAAAAGACTGCGCCTATGTCTCCAGTTCCGGCGATGTGCTGTATGGCGTACGTTCATTTGATGGGTATGGCCAGTTATCCGGCAAGAACATCGATGATCTGGAATCCGGCAGCCGTGTTGAAATCGATGCCAGCAAACGTGATCCACTGGATTTTGTGTTGTGGAAAATGGCCAAGCCAGGCGAAGTGGCCTGGGATTCACCGTGGGGTAAGGGTCGGCCGGGCTGGCATATCGAGTGTTCGGCCATGAGTTGCTCGCATCTGGGCAACACCTTTGACATTCATGGTGGCGGCATGGATTTAAAGTTCCCACACCATGAAAATGAAATTGCTCAGGCAAGAGCTTCCAATGGCGGTGATTTTGCACGTTACTGGCTACATAACGGTTTTGTAAACATCAATGCCGAGAAGATGTCCAAATCACTGGATAATTTCTTTACCATTCGCGAAGTCACGCAAAACTATCATCCTGAAGTGCTACGCATGTTTATTATAGCCACCCATTACCGTTCACCTTTAGATTTTTCAGATAGCGCACTCGATGCCGCCAAAGCAGGGCTTGATCGTTTGTATGAAACCAAAAAGCGCCTGGAAAAGACACCCGAGACAAAGCAACAAACCGATCTGCCTGACCACTTCATCCATGCCATGAACGATGATTTTAATACACCTGAAGCATTGGCATCATTATATGATATCAACCGTGCCTTGAATAAAGCCCTCAACGAAGAACAGGATTGCCATGAGCTTGCAGCTCAATTTACGAGCATGCTGGGCTTACTGGGGCTGGTTCAACATGATGCCAATGGCTGGTTTCAACGTGGTGAGGTTGATGTGGCGCACATAGAAGCCCTCATTGATGAACGCCAGCTTGCCAAACAGGGGCGTGATTTTGCCCGCGCCGATGCGATCCGTGCTGAGTTGGCCAGCGCAGGCATTGCGCTTGAAGATAGCCCTGCGGGCACGACATGGAAAAAGGTCTGAGGTCATAAAAATGCAAAAGGATAAAATTCAAACCGTTCAAACAGAAACAGCTCCCACTAAAGTCAATCAAGACAAAATCAACGCCTCCGTTAGCCTCTTACAGCAGGCTGCAGATGAATATGCGCCTGATCTGGTGTTTGCATGTAGCTTTGGCGCTGAAGATGTGGTGCTGATTGATTTGATCAGTAGATATGTGCCATCGATTTCCATCATTACGCTCGATACCGGCCGTTTACCACAAGCTACTTATGATGTCATGGATGCCTGCCGCGAAAAGTATGGCCTAAACATTCAAGTGTATTTTCCCGATGCTGCCGATGTTGAACACATGGTGTCTGAGTCCGGCCTTAATTTATTTTATAAATCGGTGGAAAATCGCAAACGCTGTTGTGCCATCCGTAAAATCCAGCCACTCAAACGGGCTTTATCCACCGCACAAGCCTGGCTTACCGGCTTGCGTCGTGAACAAGCCGATTCGCGTCAGGACATGACGGCAGTGGAAGATGATGCCTACTTCGGCATCAAAAAATTCAATCCCTTAATTGAATGGACTGAAAGTGAAGTTTGGAATTATATCCGAGCCAATGATGTGCCTTACAATGCTTTACACGATCAACATTATCCGTCCATTGGTTGCGAACCTTGCTCGCGCGCCATCAGCGTCGGTGAAGACCCGCGCTCAGGCCGCTGGTGGTGGGAACGTGAAGATGGCGTGGCCGAATGCGGGCTGCACGCCAGCCCCATAAAACGCCCGGTTAAGTGATCCGGTCAAACAGATTGTTTAAAAACTGACCCGGTAATGTGCATCCTGCCAGCACTTTGGCAACGCTTCGCCAGAAGCAAATGTAACCGCTGTTTTTTCAACACGCACCGGATCGCCTTCTTCTTCACCCGCCTGGTAACGCACTGTCACTGTTGTTGAATTGGGATCGGTGAGCTCAGCCAGTTCAACGACTTGAGCCAGATCGCCATTATCTGAATTCCTAAGAAACATATCAGCCTCCTGTTGGTGATGTATTTGACCGATAGATTATACGACGGATTGATGCTGAATGTCCACCTCAAAACATCATTCCGCGTGATCAAACAATACCCGAACAACCAAAGGCCAATAACAAAGCCAGCATTGGAGCGCCCGATGCGATTTTTCCATCCGCCAGCATTTGCATGGCTTGGGAGCGCAATACCCAGAAACTGCGAATATCCTCAAGCTCGGCATCACAACCACCACCGGCGCTGACAGGCTGATGTTTATCAACCAGACCAAGAAACAGATCGATGCGTTCGGAGCAGGCACCGGGCGTGGTATAATAACGGCCTAAAAAAGTAACATCGGCAGGCACATAACCAGCTTCTTCTTCAGCTTCGCGAATCACCGCCTGCTCGGCTGTTTCACCCGCATCAATCATGCCAGCCACAATTTCAATCAACCATGGCTGATCATCGCGCGCCACAGGGCCGATACGGAATTGTTCCAACAACAACACTTCATCGCATTGTTTATCATAGAGTAATATCGCCGCCGCATCGCCGCGTTCCATGTTTTCACGCCGAACCTGCAATGAGCCACCATCAAAACGATCATGTTCAACAACGAATTCATCCATCGCAAAAAAGCCCTGATACACACGTTTTTTATTGATGATTTTATAATCCATTGCAAGCTCCCTAGCGCTGCGGTTGCGAGTAATCCTTCACGCACACTACCCTTCAATGCTACAGTAAGCCGCATGAAAATTCTGGTTGTTGAAGACGAAGAACGTGTTGCCCATTTTATTCAAAAGGGCTTGCAAGAAGAAGGCCACGCTGTGGATGTTTCTTATGATGGCGAAGATGGTGAGTTTCTGGCCGAAGTGAATGATTATGATTTGGTCATTCTCGATCTCATGTTGCCGAAAAAAAATGGCCTTGTTGTGTGTCGTGAATTGCGTGCCAGCGGTGTAGCCACACCGGTGTTAATGCTCACAGCACGCGACTCTGTCGAAGATAAGGTACGCGGCCTTGATGCCGGTGCTGACGATTATCTGGCCAAACCATTCGCTTTTGAAGAACTACTGGCGCGTGTGCGTGCTCTATTGCGCCGTCAGTCGGACAACAAATCACCCATCCTCAGTATGGCTGATCTGGAGCTTGATCCAATCAGTCGTCGTGTCTCGCGTGGCGGTACCGCGATTCGCCTGACCACCAAAGAATATGCCTTGCTGGAATATCTGTTACGTAACCCCGGCAAAGTATTATCGCGCACCCTCATCGGCGAACACGTCTGGGATATGAATTTCGATCCGGAAAGCAATGTCATTGATGTGTATATCAGTCATTTACGCTCCAAGATCGATAAAGGCCATGATATGCCATTGCTGCACACGCTGCGCGGCCAGGGCTATTTACTCACCGATGATTCACCGCCGGCCTAAACAAGCTCTTGAACCTGCATAGGAAGCTGTCCTGAGCCGTCATCCTGCCAGCATGATTCTCTGGGTTCGTTCCAATGTGTTCCGCACCTTTCGCGGCCGTTTGGCCATGCTCTATATCACACTGGAGCTGGGCATCTTATTGTTTGCCGCTGTTGTATTGTACAATGTGCTGTCCAATCGAATTTATCATCAGGTCGATGAGCAGCTGATGAGTCAGGCGGCTATACTCGCCGATGAACTGGAAACTGCGCCACTTTATTTCTGGTCCGGCCATCTCGGTACCTTTGCCGATCACTATCAGGGGCCTATTCAGCTGGTTGCAGCCAATGGCCTCATTCTGTTTAGCGCCAACCGTTCTTTGATTGAAAAAGGCGGTAATGATGTCAGTCGCGCCCTGGCGCATACATTTCGTGTCGGCACACCAGCCTTTGCTTCTACCCAATCACTGCTCAACAAAACCAATATCCGGGTTGTCGCCTTTCCCATCAATCAGGGGGGGCGAATCACAGCCACATTGATGTTGGGGCATAGTACTGCAGATATTCGTTCGGTTTTAAACCTATTGTATATCGTTGGTGGTTTTCTGGGGCTGATTTCAATCATCATCAGTGCGGTGGCTGGTTATTACATGGCCAAGCGTGCTTTGGAACCCATTCAAGAAATCACTTCAACCGCACGCGGTGTGGCCGCTGGCGATTTATCCCGCCGCCTTAAATCCAAGTCTCAGGATAAAGAGCTTCAAATCCTGGTACGTGTATTGAATAAAATGTTCGCCGACCTGGAAGCCAGTTTCAATGCCCAAAAACGATTCACCGCCGATGCCTCACATGAACTGCGCCTGCCCTTAACGATTCTAAAGGGTGAGATTGAGGTGGCCCTGCGTCACCCGCGCACCGAAGATGAATATCAACATATTTTACAACAGCAGCTCGGCACCATTGACCGCATTCAACGCATCGTCAACGATTTGCTCACCCTGGCGAGGGCGGAAGCAGGCCAGCTAGAGCTGGTGCAAAGCCCCGTCGATTTATCACTATTATTGCAAGAGGTCGGGCAGCAGCATCTGATTTTATTCGATAGCCAAAAAGTACAACTCGATATGCAAATTGATGATAACTTAATGATCATGGGCGAAGCCAGTCAAATCGAACGCACCATCATGAATTTACTGTCCAATGCCTTTAAACATGCACCGGAACATTCCAGCATCCTGCTCTCAGCCGTTGCCGAAGGTGATTCGGCCATTATCTGTGTGCGTGATAACGGCCCCGGCATTGATGAAAAACAACAACAGCGTTTATTCGACCGTTTTTACCGTGCCGATGATGCCCGTTGCCGCAAAGATGGTGAAGGTGCAGGACTGGGGCTGGCTATTTGCAAACGCATTATCGACTCCCACGATGGTGACATTTGGGTGGACAGCAAACTCGATTCGGGAACATCCTTTTATATTCGCCTGCCCTTATCGAGCAGCATGTTGAAACAGAATCACCAAAAGCGTTTGAACAATATCTTAATTGATAAAACCTGAAACAAACTGATCCTGTTTCCCGTTGTGTTGCAAGAGGATGCTTTTTCGCATGCCTTGGTATATACTAAAATGGTAACATGCAGGAGGGGGTGAGTATCATGGGCAATCAAAATGAGATTCCGCAGGAATTTTTATCGGCACTAAATTTACAAGGAGAACCGGCAGATGCTTGCGCGCTGGTAATTTTTGGTGCGGCAGGAGACCTGACCAAGCGATTGTTGATTCCATCCTTATTTAATTTGCATTGTGATGGTTTGTTGCCCGATCCTTTTGTAATCCTGGGCATGGCGCGGCATGAATTCAGTTCTGAAGAGTTCCGTGAGAAAATGAGCAGCGATGTGCGCGAGTATTCACGTGGTGATCATTTTGACGATGCGGCATGGGATGAGTTCTGTAAAAAGCTGTATTATTTCAAGGGCTCGTTTGATGATAGTGCGGCTTTTGAGCAACTCGACAAGACGCTGTCAGCCTTGGATGACGAATTTAATATCGGTGGCAATGTGGTGTTTTATATGGCCACACCACCGTCAGTATTCGGCATGATTTCATCCAATTTGGAAGCGGTCGGTCTCAACAAAGAGAACGATCACTGGCGGCGTATTATTGTTGAAAAACCCTTCGGTTCCGATCTTGAATCGGCCAAACAATTAAATACTGAAATCCTCAGCTACTGGAATGAAAGCCAGGTTTATCGCATTGATCATTATCTGGGTAAAGAAACGGTGCAAAACATCCTCGCATTCCGTTTTGCCAATAGTATGTTCGAGCCATTATGGAACCGCACCCATATTGATCATATTCAGATTACCGCCACAGAGCAGGTCGGCGTTGAATGGCGTGGTGGTTATTATGATAAATCCGGCGTAATCCGCGATATGATTCAAAATCATTTGTTTCAAATCATGACCTATCTATGCATGGAGCCGCCCACATCGTTTGAATCTGAAGCGATTCGTAATGAAAAACATAAACTACTCAGTGCGGTTCGCATTCTGGAACATGATGAGGTCCATGATAACGCTGTGCGCGGTCAATATGATGCGGGCAAGATGCCCGATGGCTCTGATAATCAGGCCTATCGCGCAGAACACATGGTTGACCCTGAATCCAATACCGAAACCTTTGCGGCGGTGAAAATGCATATTGATAACTGGCGCTGGCATGGCGTGCCGGTATATTTACGATCCGGCAAAGCAATTCGCAATAAATCGACCGAAATCATTGTACAGTTCCGCCAGGCTCCACAATTCACCTTCAAAGGTACACCTGCAGCAGGGCAACTCGAAGCCAATCAATTGATTTTCAGTATCCAGCCAAAAGAAGGCATTGAGTTACGTTTCCTGGCCAAGCGTCCCGGTCCATCGATGCAGATGCGTAAAGTAAATATGCATTTTGAATATGATGAAGCGTTTATTTCTCATCCGGGCACAGGCTATGAAACCATGTTACATGATTGCATGCATGGCGATGCATCGTTGTTTTCCCGCTCTGATCTGGTGGAAACAGCCTGGAGCATTGTCAAACCCATTCAAGATGTCTGGGCGAAAGAAAAAGCTACAGACTTCCCCAATTACCCGTTTGGATCTTGGGGGCCAAAAGCTGCTTTTGATTTACTCAAGTCCAATCATCGTGACTGGCAACCTTGTTTACCACAAAAAGCTTTAGAGCTTGTGCCCATGTTTGAAGGTTGTGGTGAAACCATGATGAATGCCTTTGCCATGATGCTAAAACCGGTGGTCTATGAAGCAGGTGACGATATTATTACCTGTGGCTGCGATGGGAATGAGTTTTTTATTCTGGAAACAGGTGAGGTGGATGTCATCAAGCCGGATGGAAAAGTCGTGGCCACGCTGGGCAATGGGCAAGTGTTCGGTGAATTATGTCTGCTGATGTCCGAAACCCGCAGTGCCACAGTGCGTGCTAAAACCTACTGTGCCACCTTCACCATGAATAAAAGTGATTTCTGCAAGGTGTTGATGGACAGACCACAGTTTGCCGGTCGTATCATTCAGATGGCTCAAGAGCGTTATAATATCACCGTTGATGCCAAACAATGGATGCAGGCGGCTGACGATTAATACATCAAAATCACCCATGAATGGCAGACGGGATCATTCAGCATCTTGCCTAAGCGGGCATGATGATATGCCGATAACTATGCTGTTGATTTAAGCTATCTTCGGCAGATGTTTCGTGGATATTTGGCATACTTCCGAGCCAGCATTATAGTGTTGCCATGCCAACATCAAAGAATATGACCCGCACGCGCATTAAAATCTGCGGCATCACACGTTTAGAAGATGCCTTGGAAGCATCGAAGCTCGGCGTTGATGCTGTTGGTTTCGTATTTTACAACAAATCACCGCGTTATATTGATCCGCAAAAGGCCGCTGCCATTATCCGCCAGCTACCCCCCTTTGTATCCGCCGTTGGTTTGTTTGTTAATCCGACCCAAGCCTTTATCGCCGACGTGTTGCAAACCGTACCCCTCGGGGTCATTCAATTGCATGGTGATGAAACACCGGATTTTTGTGCAGCTCAGCGCCGCCGCGTAATGAAAGCCATCGCAGTATCCAATAGCGATGATCTAAAACAGAGCGAGCGCTTTCGTTGCCCGCTCTTACTCGATGCCAAAGCGCCAGCCGGTGTTTATGGCGGCACAGGCCAATCGTTTGACTGGTCGGCATTAAAGGATTTTGCCCATGACTTCCCCTTAATACTGGCGGGCGGCCTGAATATCGGAAACATCGATGCCGCAATGTCCATTCGTCAATGGTTTGGACTCGATGTATCCTCCGGCGTTGAATCATCTCCGGGCATCAAAGATGCTGAAAAAATGCGCGCCTTCGTGCATGCGGTGAATCAGGCAAGCGCCATCAATAACACAAAAGGAACACAGAATGTATAAACTCGATATCACGCATGCACCCGATAGTGGCGGCCATTTCGGTCGTTTCGGCGGTCGTTTTGCGGCAGAGACATTGATGCAGCCGCTCAAGGAAATCGAAACAGCTTTTTTTGAAGCCTGGCAAGATGAAGCCTTTCAGGCTGAACGGTTAGACTTGTTGAAAAATTATGTCGGACGCGCAACACCACTCTACCATGCCAAACAATTGACTGCTGCAAGCGGTGGTGCACAGATTTATTTAAAACGCGAAGATCTCACCCACACCGGCGCACACAAAATCAACAACACCATCGGCCAAGGCTTGTTGGCGCGCCGCATGGGCAAAAAACGTGTGATCGCTGAAACCGGAGCAGGTCAACATGGTGTCGCCACAGCCACGGTAGCAGCCCTGTTTGGTATGCACTGCGACATCTATATGGGGCGTGAAGATATGGCGCGGCAAATGCCCAATGTGCTGCGCATGCGTCTGCTTGGTGCCAATGTCATTCCGGTCGATTCGGGTACGGCCACTTTAAAAGATGCGGTCAATGAAGCGCTGCGTAACTGGGTAGCAAGTTGCGAAGATACCTTTTATATCTTCGGCACAGCCGCAGGCCCGCATCCTTATCCGCTCTTGGTGCGCCAATTCCATACTGTGATCGGGCAAGAGGCACGCGCGCAGATATTAAAACAAGCCGGTCGTTTACCCGATGTGGCAGTTGCCTGTGTCGGTGGCGGCTCCAATGCAATGGGATTATTACACCCTTTCCGTGATGATGAGTCTGTGCGCCTGGTGGCGGTCGAGGCTGCCGGCCTTGGTCTGGACAGTGGCAAACATGCTGCCTCGCTGGCGGCAGGAAAAGCCGGTATTTTACACGGTAATTTAACCTTTTTACTTGAAGATGACGAAGGACAAGTGCAGGGCACACACAGTATTTCAGCCGGCCTCGATTATCCCGGTGTCGGCCCTGAGCTGGCTTATATGCTGGAGCAAGGTCGTTTGGAGCTCGATGCTGCGACCGATGATGAAGCACTCGAAGCCTTGCAATTGCTCACCCGTAGCGAAGGTATTATTCCAGCCCTTGAATCCAGCCATGCAATCGCTGCTGGCGTACGCATCGCCAAAACCATGTCTGCCGATCAGATTGTACTGATCAACTTGTCCGGTCGTGGTGATAAAGATATGAACACCGTATTCAAACACCTCGGTTGGATGGAGGATGGATCATGAGTGCCTTATCTGCCCCAACGACCCACTCACGTTTGGCTGATGTATTTGAATCCTGCAAACAACAACAGCGCAGCGCCCTGGTATCCTATTTGACTGCAGGAGATCCAGACTTTAATACCAGCAAAGAGCTATTGTTGGCACTGGCAGAGCAAAGCGATATTTTGGAAATCGGCATGCCATTTTCTGACCCCATGGCTGATGGCCCGGTCATTCAGGCTGCCAGCGAACGCGCCCTGGCTGCAGGCACACATATCGCCGATGTGTTTAAACTGACAGCCAGCGTACGTGCCGCTCATCCCGATCTCGCTATTGTGTTGATGGGTTATGCCAATGTGCCGTACGCGATCGGCTTTGATGACTTTGCAGCGCGTGCAAAAGAGGCAGGTGCTGATGCGGTACTGATTGTCGATATCCCGCCTGAAGAAGGTCATATCTGTGATACTGCACTGAAAACACACGGCCTTGATCGTATTCTACTACTCTCACCAACCTCAACCGATGAACGCATTCAACTGGCCTGTGATTATGCCTCCGGTTTTATTTATTATGTCTCACTGACCGGCATTACCGGCGCAGATATGGGTGATATGCAAAGCATTCACCAAAAAGTCGATCACATCAAAAGCATTTGTGGTGAGCTGCCTGTATGTGTCGGTTTCGGTGTAAAAACACCTGCACAGGCTGCGCAAGTCGCAAGCTTTGCTGATGGTGTCGTGGTCGGTAGCCACTTTGTTTCTCACATCACCGATGCCCGCAACAAAGCCGATATCCGTGCCGCATTATCAGCATCGGCGAGCAGTATGCGTAAGGCTGTGGGGGTCTAGTGAGATTACGGGTTTTAGGCTGCTATGGTGGTGAGCAAGTTGGTTTTCGACTCACATCATTTCTAATCAATGACTCGATTCTGCTCGATGCAGGCTCGCCTGCATCGGTTTTAAGCTTAGAAGAGCAGCACCGCATTCGGCATATTTGTGTCTCGCATACCCATCTTGATCATATCAAGGATATTGCTTTTATGGCCGATAACCGCTCGGTAAAACGCTTTAGTGGCCCGATTGAGAACAAGAATATCACCATTCATACGCTGGCTGTGAAC
>JAUZQK010000124.1 GCA_030951025.1 Mariprofundus sp.
AACTCAAATAATAAACGTTAACGTTCATTGTAGAACTGTTTAGTATCAGAGTCTGATCAAAACCAATGCTTGGAAAGATCTGACACGTCCACAGTTCAAATAAAAATCACTAATTGTAAAGAACAAACTTAACTTTTCCGCTACCTGTAAATGTCACATTAATGTCACATCCACTTGCTGCGGGCGGCGAACTATAGCGTCGCCATTTTCGCTGTCAATGCTTATCTTTCGAACTCCAAAACTACCGGATGTTCAAGCGAAGCATTAACCATCTTACCCCCCTCTCAATTCAGCTGTTATTTTGCAAAGCTGTCTTGCGAGGGCGGCGAACAGTATCGTCATGATTGCATCCGTCAACACCTTTATGACATTTCTGTGACATACCTATATATTACTTGGGATTATGCTTTAACGCAGATGCTTCAAACGGGCTTTTGAAGCCCTAGCCTTTGCAGCAATTCTATTGAAATCATCTGATCACTACCAAAACTATCCGCCACCACCTCTGTAGCTCCAGCCTGATATAAACGGAACAAATCTATTTCTTTGCGTGTTCTCACAATAATCGGCAACGCAGCATCCTCTGCCCGCACCTGTTCAATAATTTTCATCGATGTGTTAAAATCAATCATACTAACCACCAGCGCCGATGCGCGCGACAAAGCACAGGCATGCAATAGCTCCAGACTGCTCGCATCACCAAAAGACACCGATTGCTGTCTCTGTTCACCGAGCAGCACACATTCAGGCTCCAAATCAATCGCCATGGATGGGATATTCTGATCAGATAATAACGTCATTGTATGCCGCCCTACCCGACCATATCCACATACAATTACGTGTTGCGACAAAGCTGCAGACTGCTTTCTTAGATTGTCTTTTATTTCCTGCCGATGTTTTTTAACTGTGCCCGACAGCAACAGAGCTGCTAGTTTACCGTTAAAACGAATCATAAATGGAGCCAACGCCATACTAAAAAACATGACTGCCAACATCAGCTGCCCTTCTGCCGGCTCCAGCACGCCACCATTCATCGCCAGGATCAGGATCGCAAAACCAAACTCCCCACCATGCGCCAGAACCAGCCCTGTGCGCATGGCGACCTCGGCATTCTCCCCACCGAGACGACAAAACACAGCCACCAGGCTCAGCTTCACCACGATTAACACCGCCAGCACCAGCACTACCGACAACCATATCTCAGGTAATGCAGCGACATTGAGCATCATACCGATGGTGATGAAAAACAAACCCAACAACACATCCCGAAAGGGTCTAATCTCTGAACTCACCTGATGTTTGAATTCTGTTTCACTCAACATCACACCAGCCAGAAATGCCCCCAACACAAACGTCAAACCAATCTGGTGTGTCAGCCAGGCAGAGCACAAGACCAGTAATAATACTGTCAGAGTAAACAGTTCAGCCGAACGAAATCTGGCTACTTCTCGAAATAACGGTCTTAGCACCCAGCGACCGAATACAAAAATAAGTAGCAATGCAGCCACCCCTTCAACCATTGCCACCAGCACCGTAATACCGGATGGAAAACGCATATCACCACTAAACATGGCTACAAGAATCAAAAAGGGAACAACCATCACATCTTGAAACAGCAATACACCAATGCTGTTACGGCCGTGGCGTGTATGCAGCTCCACCTGATCGGCCAACTGTTTTGTCACCAAGGCTGTTGATGACATCGCCACCACGCCCCCCAACACCAAGGCACTTTCAAACGACAAGCCCATCGCCAATGCCGCTCCACTGGTCAGTGCGGCTGTCAGTAACACCTGTGCGCTGCCCAGCCCCAACACAGCGGCTTTCATGCGCATCAATAATGCTACGGAAAACTCCAGACCAATAGTGAACAATAAAAACACCAGACCGAATTCTGCAAACGTCGTGATATGCTCCACATCAGAGACCAAGGCAACACCATAAGGCCCCAGCACTACCCCGACTGCAAAATAACCCAGCAACAACGGCAAGCCAGCACGCAAAACAAGCACAACCACCGCAACGGTAGTCAGCAACATCAGCAGTGCATCATTGAGGTAAGTGTATTCCATCGTGCCTCCGCGATTCAACTATAGCACAATGCGTCAAACCATTCAGCTTGATGATATCTACCTACACCTATTTATCTCTATACCTTGAAAAAGCTAAACAGCATACCCAACCTATACATGAACATTAAATCCTGATCGCGATACGGCGAGCACCAAACGCGCGTTCAAACGGAGCAAAACAACCTGCCATGACATGCCCGCAAGCCATGCAACGGCCATCGTCCGATAAATGGTATTCCAATATATTAAACCAGTCGCGCACAATCACTTTATGCTGACAAGCGCTACACAAGCTTGTGCCGCCAGTGTTATCATGCACATTGCCGGTATAGACATAACGTAAACCGGACTGCTGAGCGATGTGTCGGGCACGGGTCAATGTTGATGCAGCTGTCGCAGGTATATCCTGCATTTTCCAGTCCGGATGAAAGGCGGTGAAATGCAAGGGCACATCTGACCCCACATATTCGACGATCCAGTCGCACATCGCTATCAACTCATCATCACTATCATTCTTGCCTGGAATCAACAGGGTGGTAATTTCCAACCAGACATCTGTTTCGTGTTTCAGATAAACCAGCGTATCAAGCACAGGCTGCAACTGACCGGCACAAAGTTTTCGATAAAAATCTACCGTAAAGCCTTTCAAATCCACATTGGCCGCATCCATGTGGGCAAAGAACTCCTGCCGTGCCGGAGCATGAATATAACCGGCGGTCACAGCCACCGTCTTAATGCCCAGCGCATGACATGCTTTGGCCGTATCAACAGCATATTCCAGAAAAACAACCGGATCATTATAGGTGAAGGATACGCTCCAGCAGCCATGCTTGAGCGCCGCTTGAGCAATTTGCTGTGGTTCCGCCTGATCACACAATCGATCAAATGAACGTGACTTGGAAATATCCCAATTCTGACAAAAGCGACAAGCCAGATTGCAGCCAGCCGTACCGAACGACAACACACTGGAGCCCGGATAAAAGTGATGTAACGGTTTCTTTTCAATCGGATCAATGCAAAAGCCCGAAGAACGCCCATAGGTGGTCAAAACAATCTGCTCACCTTCACGTTGACGTACAAAACACAGACCCCGCTGCCCGTCATGCAGCTTACAATCACGCGGACACACATCACACTGAATGCGCCCATCATCAAGTCTGTGCCAATAACGAGCCGGATAATGTGCGTTGGCCATGATTACAACGCTCCTTCCGCTGGCTCACAATATTGATGCACCTGATAAACAAACAAACACATATCCGAATGCCAGTCATCAACCTTTAAACCTGCTTTCACTTTCAAATGATTCATAAACTGAACCGGATCAGACAACTGATCCCACACCTGCGGCAAAAACGTGGCTTTGTGCATGCTCCCATGCACCATACATTGCAGCACCACACCATCCAGACCCGGTCGTATTTTTTCCAATGCATCGTTCTCATCAACCACATCGAGCCCTTGCAACGCCGTCAACAATGACACCTCCAGCCGCAGCCCTGCATATTCATCAATCGTTAAAGGTGAAAAGCGCGGATCATGAAAAGCAGCCGCTACTGCATTGGCTTGCACATCTACCCGCAATGGCCGATAAGCCTCCAGCGAACCAATACAGCCGCGCAAAGCTTGATGTTGAGTTAGCGTGACAAATGTTGCGGCATCTTCATTGAGCCAGTCGATATCCATGCATTGCCGCTCATCAACACCCATGCCCAGTTGCAAGGCAATCGCCTGACGTGCCAGCAGAAGCAATATCGCAGCTTTATCATGCTCAGCCATCATTCATCCCCTGCTTAAAAAAGGCGATCGAGGCATAACCAACCACCCGCTGTTTATCTCCGGCCGTATCGCCGGAATTGCGATAATCCAATAACTGTGAAGATAAACCATGGCGTGCCGCCACACTAAGCCATGCATTGATCGCCGTAGCTCCGCAAGCCTGCCCATGATTCAATCCCCCCTGCCCTGCCAGCACCAATTCAATACTGTGTTGATCCAAGACCCTGGCCTCATCATATTCGTGAAAGTGAGACAGGTCCGAGCTGATCACAAACAGCGTTCTCTCATCACCCCACAGGCTTTCGATCAACTGCGCCACGACCTCCGATTTCACCGAACCAACACACACAGGCAGCACGACAAATTCACCCAACACAGTCTGTAAAAAGGGCAATTGTACTTCCAGTGCATGCTCCTGCGCATGGGCTGCATCATTGATCTGCACATCGGGCATGCTCAACACCTGCTCAGCTGCCTCGGCATCGATCTGCACATCACCAAGCGGCGTGGCAAAATAATCAACAGCCGCCAGAGCCAAACCAGAAAAAGCCAGGCGGTGAGCCGGCCCCAGCAATACCACACGATTGATATTTTGCCCTCTTATCAGCGCATAAGCATAAGCCGCTACCGCAGCCGAATAGATATAACCGGCATGCGGCACAATAATAGCTTTGGTAGCTTTGGGTTTTGCCAAACCCTCAGGCAGCAACAATGTCGCCTTAGCAAGTACATCCGCCACAAAGGAGGATAATACCTGAGCCTTTCCAGGATAAAATAAATCAGCAACTGCAGAAGGTCGGACAGACATAGTGCCTCCGGTTCCTGCTATCATACACTTTTTTGGTCTTTATGTGCATGCTACAATCATATCCTGCTCGATTAAGATGATACGGAGAAAGCCAGGTTTAATCAGCGCCAGCTTTCCAAAACAGCCATACAGCGCTGATTCATTTCAACAGCCCTGCTTTCGCTGGCAGCTTCTGTATAAGCACGCAGCTCCGGCGCATTGCCCGAGGGTCGCAAATGGGCCACCTCCTCACTTGCAAATGTAATGCGAATACCATCGGTGGCATCAACCGAGACAACCGAACCAAATACATCACCCAGCAAAGCTTCAGCAGCAGCCATATCAACATCGCGATCACCTGTATTCAAAGCAGCCAAGCGTGATTGACTCAAAGCGGTGGGGAAATCCTTTAAACGATCACTGTAGGTAAAGCGCTGTGGTAAGGTCGCCAACAAAGCCGAGATACTGAGATTACTCTCTCGAGCCAGCATCAGAATGGTTAAAGGCACAATAACAGCATCGCGTGTCGGCAAGGCAGATAAGCTACGACCATTCAGACAAATATCCGTAGCGGTCAAAAAACCACCATTGGCCTCATAACCCACCACGTTATCTGCACCCGCAGCAATCGCTGCATCCATGGCTGCAATAACATAAGGAGAGCCGATACGGGTGCGATCTACACGATCAAACCAAGCGGACTTTTCAACCGCGCTATTACAACTCACCGGTGTCGCCACACAGCTAGCCTGCAAATAACGCGCACATAGCACACCTGCCACATCACCACGCAACCAAACACCTCGCTCATCACTGAGCAAAGGCCGATCACCATCGCCATCAGCCGAGACAATGCAATCAAAATCATATTCGGCCGCCCAGTCCGCAGCCAAGCGCACATCTTGCGGACGTATGGCTTCTGTATCGACAGGGATAAAGGTTTTGGAGCGAGCCAGGCAAGTCACTTCAGCACCCAATCCCTGCATGATTTTCACCAAAATATCACGTGCCACGGTAGAATGCTGATAAACACCGATCTTGCAGCCAGACAAACAAGCGGCAGGAAAGAAATCCAGAGAGCGCTGCACATATTCGGTTTCAGCCACATCCAACAGCGCTGGCAAGACAGACTCAACCTGCGCCGCACCCGCCAAATCAAACAAGTCAGCCGGAATCGATACACTACGAGCTGTCATGGCCTGCTCATCTGCTTTGAGGATTTCACCAGTCGGCTTATAAAATTTAATGCCATTACGATCATCAGGAATATGACTGCCTGTCACCATAATCGATGCCATATTCAAACGCATGGCATAACAAGCCACTGCCGGTGTGGGAATAAAACCGCAATTCACAGGCTCAAAACCGGCATCCGACACAGCCAATGCAACAGCCGCCATAATACGCGGAGAGCTGGGGCGAAAGTCACCCGCAATGGCTACTTTTCCAGCCATTACGATATCACCGCGCTGCTGCAACGACTGTAGAAAAGCCAGCGTATAGGCATAACATATACGATCCGTCATATCGACAGCCAGCCCCCTGGCTCCGCTGGTGCCGAATTTCACCCCGCTGCTTTCCATCAATGCAGAAATCGAAACCTGTTCATCACCGGATATAGACGTTGCCATGAAATCCCCCTCTGTTGCCAAGTCTTGCGCAGGCCAACTATAAAGCTACTCCGCGTTTCTGCCATAGCCTTCTTCTCCTGAGGCAAGGGGTGAATGAGTGGGTACTTACAGCTTCTGCAAATCATGTTATATTTTGATCGCTTAAATTTGATCGTGTCAATCATTCACCTTCTTCTGACCGGAGCCGTCATGAAATCTCTGCATGTTCTCATTATCCTGATATTATGCTCACCATTTGTGGCAGCCGCCCAATCGACCAGCGATACAGCCAGCACTCAAAAGCTAGTACATGAGCTGAAAGAGCTAACCAATCAAGCCGAACGCGATCGATCAGCCAATTATCGTTTGATCGATCAACTGCGCGATTTGATTGCACGCTTCGATCAACCATGGAATCGCAGAGTATTATTCGATGATTTCAGTGATGGCGATTTCGTACGCAACCCCGTCTGGCACAGCAATTCCGATGATTTCTGGGTGACGCGCAGCATAGGCTTGCGCACTGAGCTCAATGCTCGCCCTGCCAACAATACTGCGCCCGAGCGCAACACCTCACCCGAAGCTGCCCTACTCGGCATGTTATTGGGTGGCGCAATGCAGCAGCAACAACAGCAGCCACGCGCCGATTCAAATCGTAACAGAGCCAATACACGGGCGGATTTATCCACGGCGGTAAACATCAGCAATGCTTTTTCAATCAACATCGAAATCAGTGCCACAGGTCGCGGCAACAGCAATGGATCTTTTGAGTTCGGCCCCTATCAAGGCCAGAATATTGAATCAGGTTACCGGCTGGTATATCAAGCTGGCGCTCGTCCGGCATTAAAATTGATCCGTTATCAGCGCGGCACATCGGCAGTTATTGATATCTATGAAAGCGGCCGTTTATTAAGCGATGGCAACAAACACATACTCAACTGGCAGCGCACAGCCAATGGCACAATGCGCGTATCACTCGATGGTCGCTCTATCATACAAGTGCGCGACCGCAGCTACCGCGATGCCTTTAGCGGTTTTGTGATGAGCAATCGCGGCGGCGATTATGCCATTCGCTCCGTTTCAGTTCATTCTGCGGGGCGTTAAATATCAGTTCAAATTACCGGGTATTGCATTATCATACTTGCAGGCACGCATTACTCAGGCTTTCCACTGGCTTAAAAACACAAGAATCGCATTCAGAGCTTCCGGTTTTTTCATATCGCCACGGGGCAAAATAAAGTCGGCGCATTGCTCATAGAGTGGATAACGCTGCTCAGCCAGCGCTTGCAGATTTTTCAATGTATCACCGCCTGCAATCAGTGGCCGGTTCTCATCGCCATCAATACGCTGCGCCAGAAATTCAGGACTGGCTTTCAACCAGATCACTGGCGGATATTGCTTTAACAATCGCCTGTTTTTCTCGCCCATCACAATGCCACCGCCAGTAGCAATCACGGCATCTTTGCCCAACACCTCTTGCAATGCCTGGCTTTCCAGCTGGCGAAAAAAAGATTCACCATCCTGCTCGAAAAGCTGAGGAATAGAGCGCCCTGCTTTTTCAACGATATAATCATCCAGATCAATCAACGGCAAGCTGAGGCATGTCGCCAAGCGCCGTCCGATACTGCTTTTTCCCGAGCCCATCAAACCGATTAATATCGGATTAATCTGTCTCCGATGTTCCATTGTATGATGCATAATCACCCCTCATGTGGACATCATACTAGAAACACAATACGACTGCATGTGTATTTATTCACCCCGTCATACGTTAAACACATTCCATAGGTGGAGTCGGCCTCTGTTTCTGGCTATGCTTCGCCCCCGAATGATAATGAGGCATAATTATGGATATTGATGTGAAAAAAGTGGCGATGTTATCCCGCATTCGCCTGACTGATGACGAAGCGGCCGAGCTTGGCCCGCAGCTGGCCAGCATTATTGGTTATATCGAACAATTAAGTGAAGTGGATACCGATGGTGTAGAGCCAACCGCGCATCCGCATGATGCTGCCATGCCTTTACGTGCGAATGTAGTGAGCAACAGTAACCGCCGCGACGCACTGCAAGCATCATCTCCAAAACTTGAATCAGGCCTGTACGTAGTGCCGAAGGTGATCGAATAATGATGCCATATTCTTCTTTATCTGATATTCAAAGCCGCTTAAATAGTGGCAAAAGCACAGCTGTTGAAGTCGCTCAATTGTATCTGGATCGCATTGCAGCCTACAACGATGAGCTCAATGCCTTTGTTCATATTGATGCCGCCGATGTCTTGGCGCAAGCACAGGCATCTGATGCTCACCGAGCCGAACATGGTGCGCGAGCACTCGAAGGTTTACCGATTGCGATCAAAGATATTTTTTGCACATCCAATGGCCCGACCCGCTGTTGTTCCAATATCCTGGATGATTTCCATGCCCCTTACGATGCGCATGTGATCAGCCAATTGAAAGCTGCCGGAGCTGTACTGGTCGGCAAGACCAATATGGACGAATTCGCCATGGGTTCATCGACTGAAACATCTGCCTTTGGTGTCTGTCGCAACCCTTGGGATACCGATCGTATTCCGGGTGGATCATCCGGTGGCTCTGCTGCTGCAGTGGCTGCGGCACTCACCCCGGCAGCACTCGGCACGGATACCGGTGGCTCCATCCGCCAGCCTGCTGCACTGACTGGCATCACCGGCTTAAAGCCGACCTATGGCCGCGTATCCCGTCGCGGCATCATCGCTTTTGCATCCTCACTCGATCAGGCAGGCCCAATGACACGCAATGTCAAAGATGCAGCCATGATTACGGCTGTTATTGCCGGCCATGATGCAGGCGATGCAACTTCGGTATCGGATGCACCCGCCATTGACTGGCTGGCCGCATGTGATGCGCAGGATATGAAAGGCTTAAAAATCGGCAAACCAAGCGAATACTTTGTCGATGGCATGGATGCTGAAGTACGTGAATCTGTCGAAGCAGCATTAAAACAATGCCAAGATCTCGGTGCAGAAATTATCGACATCAGCCTGCCACACACCAAATATGCTGTGGCTGCCTATTATGTAATCGCACCATCAGAGGCTTCTGCCAATCTATCGCGTTATGACAGCGTCCGCTTTGGTCATCGCTGCGATGATCCCGAAGATCTGCTCGATATGTACACCCGCTCACGTGATGAAGGCTTTGGTGCAGAAGTAAAACGGCGTATTTTAACCGGCGCATTCACCCTGTCATCGGGTTATTACGATGCCTATTATCTCAAAGCGCAAAAAGTGCGCACCCTCATTCAACAGGATTTCATTCAGGCCTTTGAGCAAGTGGATGTCATTGCCACCCCGACATCGCCGATTCCAGCTTTTAAACTGGGGGAAAAAACCGATGATCCGTTGACCATGTATTTGTCCGATATTTTCACTATCGCGGTCAATCTGGCGGGTTTGCCCGGCTTGTCGCAGCCTTGCGGTTTTGCCAACAATCTGCCGGTCGGCCTGCAATGGATTGGCCCTGCATGGCGTGAAGATACGATACTTTCAGCCGCTGCAGCTTATGAACACGCTACAGACTGGAGCACCAAAACACCGGCCGGCTTTAATGGCAACGGAGATGCATCATGAGCTGGGAAACCGTTATCGGACTTGAAGTCCACTGCCAGATCAACACCGACACCAAAGCATTCTGTGGCTGCTCCACCGCCTTTGGCTCTGAACCCAACACCCAGACCTGCCCTGTATGCCTCGGCATGCCCGGCCAATTGCCTGTGCTGAACACGCTCGCGGTCGATAAAAGTATTCTGACTGGTCTGGCCATCAACGCCGATATCAATCTTGAATCGAAATTTGATCGCAAAAACTACTTTTACCCTGATCTACCCAAGGGTTATCAAATCACCCAGTTTACCGTACCCATTGTTGAAGGCGGTCATATTGACATCGTCAGTAAAGAGGGTGTGAAAAAGCGTCTCGGCGTGACCCGCATCCACATGGAAGAAGATGCAGGAAAATCCATGCATGAAGGTCTCGATGCCGTCTCCCATATTGATTTGAATCGTTCCGGTATTCCGTTGATGGAAATCGTATCCGAACCGGATATGCGCTCCGCCGATGAAGCCATCGCCTATCTCAAACAACTGCATCAGATTATTCGCTTCCTCGGCGTATCCGGTGCAGATATGGAAAAAGGCCAATTCCGCTGCGATGCCAATGTTTCCGTACGTCGTACAGGCGAACCATTTGGTACGCGCACAGAAATGAAGAACATGAACTCATTTCGTTTCATCAAACAGGCCATCGAATTTGAAGTGGTGCGTCAAATTGAAATCATCGAAGATGGTGGAAAAATCGTACAGGAATCGCGTTTATGGGATTCGGTTAAAAACGAATCACGCTCCATGCGCAGCAAAGAAGAAGCGCATGATTACCGCTACTTCCCGGAACCCGATCTACCACCACTGCGAGTCTCACAAGCCCATGTCGATGCCATCAAAGACTCCATGCCTGAGTTGCCCGGCCAGTTGCGCCAGCGTTTTGAAACCGATTTTAACCTCTCGGCATACGATGCTGATGTGTTGACTCAAACACGTGCAACTGCCGAATGGTATGAGACCCTCGTTGCAGCCCATCCGGCTGATCCCAAACGCTGCGCCAACTGGATGGCCAATGAATTATTGGGTCGCCTCAAAGAAGCCGGTAAAAACCTGGCCAGTTCGCCTGTATCTGCACTGCGCTTGGCGGCTTTGCTTGATCGCATTGCCGATAACACCATCAACGGTAAAAGCGCCAAGGATATTCTCGATGATATGATGGTTTCGGATGATAGTGCCGATGCCATCATCGAATCCAAGGGTTTGAAACAGGTCAGTGATAGCGGTGCGATTGATGCCATTATTCAGGCAGTCATGGCCGCCAATCCGAATCAGGTAGAAGGCTATCGTGGCGGCAAAGACAAGCTCATGGGCTTCTTTGTCGGGCAAGTCATGAAAGCCTCACGCGGCAAAGCCAATCCGGCTATGGTCAATCAGCGCCTCAAAGCATTGCTTAACGGTTAACCCGGATGATTCAAGAATAATCCGGGCTAAAGCCACAACACACGGAATGACACGTAGCTTGCGCAAGACGCTCATAGTCAGCGTAACGCTGCTGTCCATCTTCAGCCTGCTATGGCTGCGCCTCGGTGCCGATAGCCTGAATGCTAATTTACTCGATAAAATCGAGCATTTTTCTGATGCCCGTGTACAGGCTGAAAAAACCTCTCTGACATTCATGCATGGGATAGGTGTGCGGCTGGATCAGGTCAGCCTCGATCAGGCTGGTTTTCACATGCAAGCCAAACACATCAACATCAGCCTGCGTTTGTTGCCGCTATTGCTCGGTAAAACTGCAATCAAATCCATTGATATCCATGATGGCATATTCAAACTGAAATCGAAGGCATTGCCTGCGAATACATTCATGTTGAATGCCACGGCCACCAATGCTGTGCCAATACAACGTATTCATCTGATGCGCAGCCGCATTGAAGCGCCCGATGGCACAGTATTGCTCAATAATCTTCAGCTTGATCTCAGAGGCATTGGATCTGGCCATCAAACGCTATGGGAACTCGATGCCAAACAGGGTAATCAAGTGCTTAGCGGCCATGGTCAAATCGAGTTTAAACAAGGTACGGTCGAATCCGGTTTTGGTAAATTAAAGCTGAGCCATATGCCAGTGGCTAAGCTGCAAGCCTTTACACCGACATCCTTGATGCGGTGGTTAGAAGGCGCGGGCAATCAGCTCAGCGGTACACTGACCATGGATATCAGCAAACATCAGAGATGGGCAATATTCGGTGAAATGCTGCTGGAAAATAAACAAACAGCCTTGGCCGCCAAGCTGCGTGGTAAACTTAGCCATCCAAGCGATGGTAAACTGGTATGGAAAGACAGCTTCATCCATTTGGGGCAACAGGCTGTCATCGCCATTGCAGGCTCATGCGAACAGGATGAGTGTCGCACCACACTCGATGCCAAAAGCATCACACTGGCACACTGGCATCCGTTTATCCCCGCCAGCATTAGCTTTCACAAACATATTTCAGCCATGAGTGATCTGCAGGCGACACTGCAATGGAATGACAAAACATGGCAAGGCAAAGCCCGGCTAGAACTAAAGAACGTTCAGATGCAACAACCGGCTCAGCTTCAACAGACGGAACAGCACATCGACTTCCCGGATATGAACCTGGACATCCAGCAGCTATCAGGCAGCGCCCATACATGGCAGGCAAGGGCTGTGATCAATGCGCCTGAAACTGCAGGTCGTATTGAGATACGCAGTAATCAGGCAAGCAATGGTGATAAAAACCTGGAAATGAACACACAAGATGCCGATAGCACCCTATGGCAACCGCTGGCCAATTTATTGCTCTCTTCACTGGCTCTGGATTCAACCTTGCAGGCCAACGGCATCTTGCAAGGTTCGTTACATATTCATCAGCATGGAGAGCTTAAAAGGCTGGAGCTGGATATCGATGCAAGCCCCATAACAATCGATTATAAACCCTGGATCAATAAACCGGCCACTACGATCGCAATATGCAACGCTTCCATCAGCTTGCTCAAGAACACACTGCAATCGATGAGCCTATCGGACTGTCAGCTGGATGATTCAACACTCGACAAGCTGACATGGACTCAAAAAAAGGCCGCACAATCATTTAGCCTGCAACAAATGCATCTCAATCTCGATCAGCTGCGCACATTATCAATTCCATTGCCCAGCAATGCACTCAGTGGTGAGCTAGATACCAGTCTGCAAAGCACATGGAAAGGTAAACAAACGTGGAGAAATAAATTAAGCGGCACTATCGAGCTAAGCCAGCTTGGCTCAGCAAGCTGGCAGGTCGATGGGAAAATCAAAGCCCACAACGGCATACTCAGCAGTAATGCAATACATGTCTTTGGCGACTACGGTAACGCTGATTTAAACGGCTCATTCGATTTAGCACAACAACGTGGCAAAATTGATATCAGCGCCGCCACACTCGATTGGACTAAGCTGCCTCAACTGCCTGAATTTTGGCAATCCATTACACTGCGCGGTAAAATCAAGCAGAGCGCATTCACGTTATTACAAAACAATATCCTGAACGTGCACAGCCTCTACACCTTCACAGATGCTTCGCTCACCCTTTCCAGCTTTCAAGCTGCATTGGCCAGCGGCCTGATCAGTAGCAATAAATTAAAACTATCCAGTCTCCCTAACGGCCTGGACATTCAAGGTAATATTCGCGCCAAGAGTATTCAACTGGGTCAATTACAAGCTTTAGACAACTGGCTACAAGCCAGCCTAAGCGGCAGCTTACAAGCCAACATCAAACTCAATGGCCGTCTGCCCCAGAGCAATATTGCCGACTGGCAGCACAGCAATGGTGATATTTTGATCTACAGCGGCAGCTGGCAACAACATGCCGCAGAGCAGAGCCTGACTGAACAGCTGCTGCCCACCCCATCAGAACCCTATGCTTTCAAGAAGCTGGAATTCAGATTTCGCGTGCATCAAGACAATGTCGATATTTCCGACATCACACTGCTTCAGCATGGCCAAACATATCGCGGCCAAGCCATCATCAGCCCCGACCTCCACCTCTCCGGCCAGGTTCAAAACAAGGCCGATAAACATCAGTTCGTGATTGATAGTGATCTGCCACAACTCCATTGGACAACACCACCGGCCGCAACGAGCAGCACAATGCCAAATTGATGATACATCCCCGCAACAAGACCAAGGGCATGCTCTTTTGAGTCATTCACCCCGATACTGTAAGGCTTCGGCAATATGCGCCTCGTCAATTGCTTGTGAAGCAGCCAAGTCAGCAATAGTCCGGGCAACCTTGAGAATGCGATGATAACTACGTGCCGATAACGAAAAATGTTGCATCGCCTGATCGAGCAACTTGGCCGATGCGACATTGGGCCGGGCATATATTTCGATTTCAGCACTGCTCATGCGCGCATTAACTCGCCCTTCACCCAAACGATCATATTGACGCTGTCGCGCTTTCTGCACCCGCTGCGCGATCACATGCGATGCTTCGCCGGGCTGCATCCTAGCCAGCTCCTGTCGCTCAACCGGCGGCACATGAATCCTTAAATCAAAACGATCCAGCAAAGGGCCAGAAATACGACTGCTATAGCGCCGGACTTGTGAGGGCGAACATTGGCAGGCTTTGCTGGGATGACCCAAATAACCACACGGACACGGATTCATCGCCGCAACCAATTGAAAACGAGCCGGATATTCCGCTGTCTCCGCCGCCCTCGCAATACTTACACGCCCATCCTCCAACGGCTGCCGCAATGTCTCCAATACCGCACGCTTATGTTCAGCCAACTCATCTAAAAATAAAATACCGTGATCAGCCTTGGATATCTCACCCGGCTTGGGATTACTGCCACCGCCGATAATGGCCACATCCGAAGCTGAATGATGCGGTTGCCGCAAGGGTGGCTGCAGACTCATGGCTGGCCGAGATGTATCACCGGCGACACTATAAATACGGGTCACCTCCAGCGCTTGCTCGATGGTTAGCAGCGGCATAATACCGGGCAAACGATGCGCCAGCATGCTCTTACCCACGCCCGGGCTGCCAGTTAAAAGAAGATGATGCGCGCCGGCCGCAGCAATCTCCAACACCCGCCGCGCCTGTACCTGACCACGAATATCTGCCATATCTGCACTGATCTCTGCCTGATGATTCTGCGACCCATCGGCTGCTGCAATCGAGAGTAACTGGCTACCATCCAGGTGTTGCGCCACCGCCAGTAAATGTTCCGCTGCATAAATTGTCATGCCCTGCACTGCGGTTGCTTCAATCACATTGGCCACAGGTACAATCACCGTTTTAAAACCGTTCGCACGCGCAAACAGCACCAGCGGCAATACGCCCCGCACCGCATTCAAACGCCCGTCGAGCGAAAGCTCGCCCAACAAAAAAGGCATGTCTGCCGAGTTTGCACATTGCAACTGCCCCGATGCCATCAACAGCCCCACCGCAATCGCCAAATCAAAATGTGAACCATCTTTGCGTTTATCCGCTGGCGATAAATTCACCGTAATACGCCTAAGTGGAAATTCAAAACCCGAATTACTCACCGCCGCCCGCACCCGATCCCGAGCCTCTCGCACCGCCCCTTCCGGCAAACCCACCAAAGTCCAACACGGCAATCCGCGTGAAAGATCAACTTCCACATCAACAGCTTCAGCATCAAGGCCGCGCAACGAGGCGCTGGATAATCGGGCTAACATAATGCCAGCCTAAAGCCTGTCCATTGATAAATCACGGACGAGTCAGCGGAATGAACAAAAAAGTGCAATGTCACCGGAGAGTTATTTCTAAATTCACGAAGTTATTACCTGTGGGCATCAGTAATTATGTACTATGTTCTCCCCGGAATTAGGGTCGAAAAGGAAGTGTGTGGGTGAAGGTTAAGTGCATTTAGTAAACTGTCACCGAAAATCAAAGGGCCAGAAATACGACTGCTATAGCGCCGGACTTGTGAGGGCG
>JAUZQK010000125.1 GCA_030951025.1 Mariprofundus sp.
GATTGAGCCGGCCGCTGAAACAGCCATGGAAGCTGTCATTATTGATAGCCTTGAAGCGCAGGGTGAGACGATCCTGCTTGCTGATGATGAATTACATGTGCGTGAAACAACAGCCGAAGTCTTGCAGTCGATGGGGTATAAGGTCTTGCAGGCGAAAGATGGTTTGGAGGCCGTTGAGTTGTTCAAAGCGCACCATGGTGAGATCTCTCTCGCCATATTGGATGTGGTGATGCCTCACCTTGGTGGCATGCCTCTTGGCAAACGTCTGCGAGGAATTGACTGCGAAATACCACTGATTTTTGTGACGGGATATGATAAAGATCATGTCCTTGGTGGCGGTGAGCAGATGCATGATAGCGAAATCTTAAGCAAACCGGTGAACTTTGATGTCTTGAATCATAGCATTCGGCAGTTGCTGGATTGATTGGGTTGATGGTGGACTGATTGAATTGATAGGGGGGGGGGTAAATCGATTGGTGTTTCTGCCTTAGTCATCTGCTTTTCTTGACCCTAAACATGCGGCTTCGTAGTCTCACCAATCCTTGATCGGGATATTTTGATTTTCTGGAGTTTATGGCTGACCCATGTTCGAATTTGAAAAAATAAAACGCCTCCCCCCCTACGTTTTTGCGACGGTGAATCAGTTGAAAATGGAACTGCGCCATGCCGGTGAAGATATTATCGATCTGGGTATGGGCAATCCGGATCAACCGACCCCACAGCATATAGTCGATAAGCTGTGTGAGGCTGCGCAAGACGGGCGCAATCACCGTTATTCTGTGTCGCGTGGTATCCCAGGCTTGCGTCGTGCGATATGCGGCTGGTACAAACGTAAATTTGATGTCGATCTCGATCCGGAAACCGAAGCCATTGCTACCATTGGCTCCAAAGAAGGCTTGGCGCATCTGGCTGTGGCCATTACCTCGCCCGGTGATCTGGTATTGACTCCGAACCCGGCCTATCCGATTCACCCCTATGGGGTGATTATTGCCGGCGCTGATATTCGCCATGTGCCGATGGGGCCTGGGCGTGATTTCTTTGAAGATGTGCAAAAGGCGGTCAAAGATTCCTGGCCGCGCCCCAAGATTTTGATTGTGAATTTCCCATCCAATCCTACTGCGCAAGTCGTTGATCTGGATTTTTATGTCAAGCTGGTGGATTTTGCGCGCGACCACAAATTGATTGTAATTTCCGATATTGCTTATGCTGAAATTACGTTTGATGATTATGTCTGTCCGTCGATCATGCAGGTGGCGGGTGCAAAAGATGTGGCGGTGGAGTTTTATTCCTTATCCAAAAGCTACAATATGCCGGGCTGGCGCATGGGTTTCATGGTGGGTAATAGTGAGATAGTAGCAGCTTTGGCCAAAATCAAGTCGTATCTGGATTATGGGACCTTTCAACCCCTGCAGATTGCATCGTGTGCTGCCTTGAATGGGCCGCAGGATTGTGTCGAAGAGATTCGTTTAATGTACCAGTCACGCCGTGATGTGATGATTGAGGGCATGCATAAAATGGGTTGGATGGCCGAGAAGCCAAAAGCATCGATGTTTATCTGGGCGGAGATTCCGGATGAGTTTAAAGCGATGGGCTCGCTGGAGTTTTCCAAACGCTTGATGATAGAGGGCGGTGTATCGGTTTCGCCGGGTGTGGGCTTTGGTGATTATGGTGATGATTATGTGCGCATTGCCCTGATTGAAAATGAGCAACGCTCACGTCAGGCGTTGCGTGGTATGCAAAAGTTTCTGCACGCTGGAGCATAGGTTTTCACCACAAAGGCACGAAGACACAAAGAAGAGATATAAAAATAGATATGAATAATAACACTTTGTGCCTCTGAGCCTTAGTGGTGAAAGTCGATTTGGAGAATGACATGACTGAAATAAGAGTTGGATTATTGGGTTTGGGCACCATTGGTACAGGTGTGGCGCGTATCCTGATTGAGCAGCAGGAACTGATCAGCCGCCGTTTGGGTAAGACTGTTCGTCTGGTCGCTGCCGTAGACCGTGATCTGGATCGCGATCGTGGACTCGATCTTTCCGCTGTGCGCTTGAGTGATGATGCCAATGATGTGGTCACTGCTGATGATGTGGATCTGGTGGTTGAACTGATTGGTGGTTATGAACCGGCACGCAGCTTTGTGGCAACGGCACTGGAGCATGGAAAACATGTGGTCACAGCCAATAAAGCACTGGTGGCCAAGCATGGTGAAGAACTGTTTCCGCTGGCGGCCAGTAACGGTGTGGCGATTGGTTTTGAAGCGGCAGTGGGTGGTGGCATCCCGTGCTTGAAAGCGCTGCGTGAAGGTTGTGCGGCCAATGCGGTGCAATCGGTGTACGGTATTTTAAACGGCACCTGCAATTTTATTCTCACCAAAATGGAATTGGAGGGGGCGGATTACGCCGATGTGCTGAAAGAAGCGCAGCAGTTGGGCTATGCCGAAGCCGACCCGACCTTTGATGTTGAAGGCATTGATACAGCGCATAAATTATCTATTTTGGCAGCCATGGCGTTTGGTTCAAAAATAAACTTCGATGAAGTCTTTACCGAAGGCATTAGTAAAATCACTGCGGCAGACATCGAATCGGCGGCTGAACTGGGTTACCGCATTAAATTGCTCGGTATCGCCAAGCCCCATGCTGAAAATGGTGAAGTAACACAGGTTGAAATGCGGGTGCATCCGACTCTGGTGCCTGTTGCATCGCAGATTGCACAGGTTTCAGATTCATACAATGCAGTGCAGGTGTCAGGTGATTTTGTCGAGCATACGCTCTATGTAGGCCGTGGTGCTGGAGAGCGTCCAACGGCATCGGCTGTGGTGGCTGATATTATGGATATTGCCCGCGTGGCTCCTGATGGTGTGAATCATTTGGCACCGCCAATGGGATTTGCTGAGGCAGAGCGCCGTGAACTGAAAACATTGCCGGTGGCAGATATTGAATGTGAATATTATTTGCGTCTGATGGTGCAGGATGAGCCGGGTGTGATTGCATCGGTTACATCGATTCTGGCCGATCACCGCATTAGTTTGGAAGCCATGAGTCAGAAAGAGCGCCATGCCAGTCATGCCGTGGCCGTTGTGATGCTGACGCATGAAACCACGGAAGGAAATTTACAGGCTGCGATCAGTCGCATTGTTGGCTTGAATGCAGTTGAAGATGATGTGTTGATTCTACGCAAAGAATCAGCCGTACTTTAAGGATTTATTATGCCCAGATACGAAGGAATCATAAACCGATACCGCGCTTTTTTACCGATAGCCAAGGATGATACGGTCATCACCCTGTATGAAGGCAATACGCCGCTGCATGAGTCGCACAATTTGCGCAATGCGATCAATCCGGAACTAAATATCTTTCTGAAATTCGAAGGCTTGAACCCGACCGGTTCATTCAAGGACCGTGGCATGACCATGGCGGTCACCCAGGCATACAATGCCGGTTCGCGCAAAATTATCTGTGCATCGACCGGCAACACTTCGGCTTCGGCTGCAGCTTATGCCGCCAATTGTGGCATGGAAGCTTATGTGTTGATTCCGGATGGTAAGATTGCGTTGGGTAAAATGAGCCAGGGCATGCGTTATGGTGCCAAGGTGATTCAGATTCGTGGTAACTTTGATGATGCGCTGGATTTGGTACGTGAGATCAGTGCCGACGGTTCGATTTCACTGGTAAACTCTGTCAATCCATACCGTATTCAGGGTCAGAAGACCGGTGCATTTGAGATCGTTGATGAACTTGGATATGCACCCGATTACCATGCCCTGCCAGTTGGTAATGCGGGTAATATCACCGCCTACTGGATGGGTTATAAGGAATATCACGAAAAACGTATCAGCAAGAGCCTGCCGAAAATGATTGGTTTTCAGGCTGCAGGTGCAGCTCCGATTGTGAATGGCGCGCCGGTCGAAAACCCGGAAACCGTGGCTACAGCCATTCGCATCGGCAAGCCGGCCTCCTGGCAGCAGGCGGAAGCGGCGCGTGATGAATCCGGTGGTCGTATTGATGCGGTGACCGATGATGAGATTCTGCAGGCTTATGACATGCTGGCTTCGATGGAAGGTGTGTTCTGTGAACCGGCATCTGCTGCTTCAGTCGCAGGTGTGATCAAACTTAATAAAGCCGGCTATTTCAAACCCGGTGCAAGCATTGTCTGTACTTTGACCGGTAATGGTCTGAAAGATCCGGATACTGCTATGATGGGTATTCCAACACCGGTAACCATTGATGCCACAGAAGATGCGGTGCGCCGCGCACTGGATTCTTAATAAGAGTGATACATACGCTGATTATCAGCCATGCTTTGATTCAACATCAGGATGGAGTTTCGCTCCATCCTGATTTGTTTGCATGGCAGGCCTCTCTTGCTGCGTATAAACAAACATGGTTTGAGTGTGCTGATAAAAATCCTTTGGCATGGTATGCGGCGTTGTGTGACCAGTCACCGACCAGACTATTGGCTGGACAGTGTGATGCATTGCCACAAGATGCATCGCAATATTGGGTGGTATCTCCTTACCATGCGACTGTGGCGCGCAGTAATGTGCGTGTGTATCCCGAAGGCCTGTTTCCCTGCTCGGCTGATGATGCGGCATGGCTGTGTGGAGCTTTGAATCCCTTACTGGCCGAAGATGGCATGGTCTTGTGCGCTGTCGGTTCAGCATTGTTGTTGGCCTGTCAGCAGCCAATGGATGCAAGGCCCCTAGGTTTTGGCGCGATTTCAGGTCAGCGCTTACCGGGCTGTGATCATGAGGGGGCAGATGGTGGTCGTTTGAATCGTTTGTTATCCGAAATCCAAATGCTGTTGTTTCAACATCCATCGCCAAGCAGGCAAGAACGTGGCGAAGTGGATGTGAATGGCCTTTGGTTTTGGGCACCTGTCGATAGCTGTGATCATACCGATGCCACATCAATTGCTGTGGCCACCCGTAATCCTGCGCTGCAATCTATTGTAGATGGCCAGGATGCCACAGTCATGATTACAGAGGTAGAGCGTTTGCATGAACTGCTAAAAGCAGAAATGCCATTGCCAAAATGCATTGTATTGGCCGGAGCAGGGCATGCGGTGTTATTGAAAAAATCCATTCTGCCAACATTCGGCAAAAGACAATGGAAAGCGACATTAAAAAAACGTCATCCGGCATCAAAATTATTTTCTATGCTTCACAGTCAAAAGAGAAATCATGCTGCCTGAAGGAAGAACGGCCAAGGGGCGAAAGCTTGCTTGGCGACATGGGGCGTTGTTGGCCGAGGATCCGGCTGAGGCCTGGAATGGTTTGCTTGAGGCTCGGGGTTTGAAAGAATCCGATGCATTCTTTTCACCGCGATTATCGGATTTGCCTGATCCGCTGGCTATGATGGATATGGATAAAGCGGCGACCCGTGTGGTGGCGGCAATTCGGGATGCTGAAAAAATACATATCTTTGGCGATTTTGATGCGGATGGTGTGAATGGTACGGCCGTGTTGATTGAAGCCCTGTCTGCTGCCGGTGTCGATGTGTCGTTTTCGATTCCGCATCGGGCGGATGAGGGGCATGGCATTGGCGTGTTGCCGGTACAAAAAGCGGTGGCTGACGGTGCTGTTCTGGGTTTGAGCGTGGATACCGGCACCACCTGTTTTGATGCCTGTGATGCGGCGCAGGAGCTGGATTTTGATTTGATTGTTAGTGATCATCATTTGCCTGATCAATCGTTGCCAAATGCGTTTGCCTTGTTAAACCCGGCTCGGGCTGATTGTGGTTTTGCCGATAGGAAGTTGTGCGGCACAGGGGTGGCCTTTTTCTTATTGATGGCGGTATGGAAAAAACTTAGTGATATCAATGAGCGACCGGCATTTGATTTGCGTTTGTTGCTCGATCGGGTGGCAGTGGCGACCATTGCCGATGTGATGGATCTGGTGGGTGTGAACCGGGTGCTGGTCTATCATGGTTTGCAACGCTTAAACACACAGCCGTCGATTGGCATGCAAGCGCTGATGACGATTGCCAAGGTTAAAAAAACGGTCACATCGGAGACCATCGGTTTTTATCTGGCACCGCGCATCAATGCAGCAGGGCGTTTACAGCATGGGGAAGCGGCCATGCGTTTGCTCTCTACCCATGATAGTGATGAAGCAGCTATGCTGGCGGAAGAGCTGGATGCAACCAACAAAGAGCGGCGTAAGGTTGAGATCGAGGTGTTCAAGCAGGCTGAACTTATCCTGGGCGATGATGATATTCTGGCTGTGTATGATCAGCGCTGGCATGCCGGAGTGGTTGGGCTGGTGGCCGGACGTTTGGCACGTAAACATGGCAAACCCGCAGCCGTAGGCTTTGTTACGCCCGATGGGGCTGTGCGGGTATCATTGCGTGGTATGCCGGGTTTTCATATTGGTGAATTGTTGAATGCCTGTGCCGATTGTTTGGAAGGTTTCGGTGGCCATGCCGGTGCCGGTGGCGGCAGCATCAAAGCAGGCCACTGGGATGCCTTTCGCCTGGCTTTTTCAGCCTCTATTGCCAGCCAATCCAGTCAGGCTGCAGATCATTTGATATTGCCTGTTGATGGTGTGTTGGCGTTGGGCTGTTTGCATATTGGCTTGGCGGAAAGGCTGGCGCGTTTTGAGCCGATAGGGCGTGGTAATACGGCTAGCACATGGTTGCTCAAGGATGTTCAAATCGCTGATCGCCGTGATTTAAAGGGTGGTGTGGTGCGCTTAAAACTGACCGATGGCAGCCGTTGGATCGATGGCATTGTGTTTGGCGCGGGCGCAATCAATGATGATATTCAAGCTGGTTTGACGGTATCTGTGCTGGGGCAATTGCAAAAGGATGATTATCGGGGCAATGGTGCGGTGCAGTTTGTTGTTGAGGATGTCATAGCGAGTGTTTAACCTGCTAACTCAAAGTATAAGTCTGCTAGCCGTTGGGTGAATGATTTGAGTAAATGCTCCAAACTCTGCTATAAATATAGAATGATTCTCAAACGACATAAACCATGAGCATATATTTTGAACACGATGAGATTCGAAACTTTATGCTGATACTTTTGCACGCTGATGTCAGTGATGCTGAGCTGGATGCTCATGTGACACGCTTATTGGCTCCGGAATATGCGCAGCCTGAAAAGAAGGGTCTGGTTGTTTTGTGTGAGAATATGGAGAGCGCCGGGATGAGCTTCCATGGCATCTTTTCGGCTGGAAAACGCATGCACAAAGCAAGCTTTCGTGAAGGTGGACAACTGGCCATTGTGGCTCATAGCACGGTTGCGTTTGGTCTGGCCAAAATCTATCAGATGGCAGCGGAAGTGTTGGCTTTGGATGAAATACGGGTAATGCGTGGACATGAGCTCGGTGATGCGATGCGTTGGCTGGGCATCGAAGATATGTCAAAAGATATCAGAGCAAAAATAAAGCAGTTAGAAGGACGACCTTCCGATGCTGTGGCGATGCAGCGCAGCAGCCCTTTTTAGCCGCGTTTCCACGCTCCTGCGTGGGAATGCATACGGATATTCACAGATGAAACACAGTGCAGAGCGTTATCAGCATCAATATGCATTCCCACCGAGGACGGTGGGGACGGGTGACCGATCTCCAGCGTCTGTTTGATGCGGGCAGTCAGTTCGGTGACAGATATGGGTTTTTTTGATGGTCGAGAGGCACGTCTGCAATCATGTCCTAAGCTGTGTGCGGGTCAATCTGTTTTATCGACTGCTATGTTTGTGCCAGCCGAGCTGATGAGCTGTTGCCTGCTTTTTTATCGAACAGGAAGCAGGATGATTATGTGCAAGCACTGCCATGCCCTTGCTTATTTGGTTGTGAAAAGGCTTGAATAAAGAGTCATAAACAATTGACTTTGTTGATTTAAGTATGAGCCATAAAGAGACGCATCGCGCTGGTCGGAAGGATTAAAAAATAGCCTGTAATGATTCTGTTTGGCCTGATGATGAGAGTGGTTTTTTGGATTTGTTGGTGAAGATGAACTAGCATCACGCATCGTGAGTATGGGTTCTGCACCTGATGCAATGAGCAGCAAGTTAGCATACGTGTTGATTGTCGAGGATGATG
>JAUZQK010000126.1 GCA_030951025.1 Mariprofundus sp.
AAATGGTCGACCTATCTCGTTCCCACGCTCCTGCGTGGGAATGCATAGGGTAGTTCATGGGTAGAAGCCGTTATAAAGTCATCCACCCTGAATTGCCGTATTTTGTTACTTTTTATCGTGCAAAGCCCAACTTTGGATCAGGATATCGCGCGTTTGAAGTCATACACTGCGCGGCAGATGATTGCTTTTTTACAAGAAAATCATGTCAAACTGATTCTCGATCAGTTGGCTTTTTATAAAAAAGCACACAAAGGCGATAGAACCTATCAGTTTTGGCAAGAAGGCATTCATCCTGAGTGGATTCAAGATGAATAGCATCGGGACTTTGTCATATTAACGGCGGAGATTTCCAAGGCGACATTCGGGGTGACACCGAGCGAATATAAAAAGCTGAAACAGATAAATTGAATGATGAGTCATGAATGAATACAACTAAAAATGTAAATATACAGGGCGGAGACAACGTAATGGTAATAGTTCAAAAGAATTGCTGGTCAGAGGTTGAAACATAATATGAAGATTCTTTTGGCGCATGGATCAACGGCTTCGGCTCATGGTGAGCAACTCGCTGCATTGGCAGCCAAGGTATCGGCTTTGCTGGGTATAGAGGTGGGTACGGCATTTCTCAGTGACGATGCGCTGTCTAAGGGGGCAACGGTATTGCCGTTATTCTTGGGTGAAGGCAAACATGTCTACGAGGATCTACCCAAACTGGCGGCGCTTTCGGATTGCACGGTGTTGTCACCGTTGGCCAATCATGCTGAGGCTATTGCGGATCTGGTGCTTGCCGCTTTGACCAAAGATACACGGCGCATTCATGCTCTATTTGTGATGTATCGCTTTGGTGGTTTTGAGCAGCTGATAGCGGCATTGTATGGCAAAGCAAAAATCTGTTCCAAGCATGCGCTGGCATCGCTGCACACCGAGCCGGGCGTGGATGTGCTGTTGCAGCATTGGCAGCAGGAAGGAGTGAAGGCCATATCCTTGCAGCCGATGTTGCTGTTTGAAGGACATAGTCTGGATAGATTGCAGACCATGGTGAGTGAGTCGAACATAGCGGTTAGCATGGCTCCGGTATTATCTGATCTGGCGGGTTTCCCTGAGTTGATTGCAGATATTTTCAAGGATGGGGTGGGGGATAAAAAATGATGAAACTGGATGCAGCGTTACAATGTGGCGAAGTGGCATTGGTTGGGGCAGGGCCTGGTGATGCATCGTTGCTGACCTTGGCTGCGGCCAAACTGATCGCCGATTGCGATGTGATTGTGCACGATGCTTTGGTGTCGGATGAGATTATGAGCATGGCCTGCTCGGATGCTGAACTGGTGTTCGCGGGCAAGCGCGGTGGCAAGCCATCAGCCAGCCAGCAGGATATTTGTGAGACATTGGTGACGTTGGCGCAAGCGGGTAAACGGGTGGTACGCCTGAAAGGTGGTGATCCGTTTGTGTTCGGGCGTGGTGGTGAAGAGATTCGTGCACTGGCGGAAGCAGGCATTCGCTTCCGTGTGATTCCCGGCATTACATCGGGCATCGCAGCGCCAGCCATGGCGGGTATTCCGGTCACGGATAGGCATGTGAATGCATCGCTGGCTTTTCTCACCGGTCATGAGGCGGAAGGTAAATCACGCATGGATTGGCAGGCATTGGTGGCAGCCTTTCCGGTGCTGGTGATTTATATGGGTACACGCAATCTGCTGGCTATTGCGGAGAGTCTGGTTTCGGCAGGCATGCGGGATGATACAGCTATTGCCATTCTGCACGCTGTGAGTTTACCGACAGAACGGCAGGATTATGGCACATTAAAAGATGTGATTGATGGTTGCCTGCAGGGGGAATCCCCCTCTATTGTGGTGATTGGTGATGTAGTCAATGAACGCAGGCAGTGGCGATAATCGTGTCGGAATTATTTACTGCGGATGAACGCGATGTGGCTTACCGGGTGATTCATGCACGTCGGGATATGCGCCATTTTGCCGGTGGTGCTGTTGCCCCAGAAATACTGGAGCACATCATTCAGGCAGGGCACGCAGCACCTTCGGTGGGTTATATGCAGCCGTGGCGCTTTGTGCGCATCACTAGCCCTGATCTGCGTGAAGCGTTGATGACTCTGGTGGAAGCAGAAAAGCTGCGTACCTCTGATGAAATGGATGAACGCAAAGCTGAATTCATGCGCTTGAAGGTTGAGGGCATGCGCGATTGCGCTGAACTGATTGCAGTCATCCTCGCGCCGGATGATGGCACGGTGTTTGGTCGCCGTACGATGCCGGAAGAGATGGCGCTGTGTTCGGTGTCATGCGCCATTCAAAATATGTGGCTGGCCTCCCGGGCTGAAAACCTTGGCATGGGATGGGTGTCATTCTTCGAGCCTGCCGATGTGGCGGAGCTACTGCATTGTCCCGCAGGTTCCAAACCGGTGGCTTTGCTTTGTTTGGGGCCGGTTAAGGAATTCTATGACAAGCCGATGCTCGAGCAGGAGGGCTGGCGAGAACGCGAATCGATGGCTGTTGTGTTAGGCGAGAATCAATATCCTTTAGCTACAGATGGACGTATATGTAGTGGATAACAAACAGATTCAAAACCTTTCACCGCAGAGTTACGCAGAGGAAATCAAAGACATGATTTGTTTTGCTGTTATCCACGTCTATCGGCGTTTACCTGTCCCCCAGGGGAGCCTCTCTTGCTTCGCAATTCATAAAAGGCTTGCCTGCTTATGAAAGCACTCATGATTCAGGGCACGGCCTCGGGGGTTGGCAAGTCGGTGCTGGTGGCCGGCCTGTGCCGCTTATTGGCCCGTAACGGTGTATCGGTGGCTCCCTTCAAGCCGCAGAATATGAGCAACAATGCCGCAGTCACCATCGACGGTGGCGAGATCGGCCGGGCGCAGGCGCTGCAAGCGTTTGCCTGTGGAATAGAGCCCACTGTCGACATGAACCCGGTACTGATCAAACCGGAAGCAGATGAGCAAGCGCAGTTGATTGTACGCGGTCAGGTGGTGGGGCGCTTGCATGCGAAACATTTTCGCGAAGATCGTATCGGCTGGCTGGATACGGTATTGGAATCGTTTACCAAGCTGCAATCAGAGTACGATGTGGTGATCATCGAAGGGGCGGGTAGCCCTGCCGAACCGAATCTGCGCGCGGGTGATATTGCCAATATGGGTTTTGCCGAAGCGGCCGATGTGCCGGTCTGGCTGGTGGGTGATATTGATTGTGGTGGTGTGTTTGCAGCACTAAAAGGCACGCTGGATATTTTATCGGAGTCAGAGCGTGGGCGTGTGAAAGCCCTGCTGATCAATCGTTTTCGGGGCAATTTGACTCTGCTGGATGATGGTCTGGTCTGGTTAGAGAGAAACACCGGAAAAACGGTGGCTGGAGTTATACCTTATCTTCAGCTTGAACTACCCGAAGAAGATGCTCCTTTCCGTCATGAAAACTTTGTGCCTTCGTGCCTTGGTGGTGGAAAAAATTTCCAAATTGCAGTGGTCGCTTATCCGCACCTCTCCAATCACGATGATATTGATCCTCTGGCATCAGAAGCTGGCGTGAATTTACGTTTTGTTCGTTCACCTGATGAACTGCAACCGGCCGACCTGATTATTCTGCCCGGCTCCAAACATGTGGCCTCTGATCTATCCTGGCTTCGGGGAAATGGCTTTGTCTCTGCATTGGAACAGCATTTGCGTTACGGAGGCAAGTTGCTCGGTATTTGTGGCGGCATGCAGATGTTGGGGCAAATGATTACAGATGATGGCATTGAAGGGGGGAGTGCAAAAGGACTTGGCTGGCTGCCACTATCCACCACCATGCATGATGAAAAAACATTGCGACAAATTGATCGGTTTGCAAGTGCCTTTGCCCATACCCGTGTGACCGGTTATGAAATCCATCATGGCGAATCGGAAGCCGATGAAAGCTTGTTCCCCTTTGCTGCCTGCTCAACCGATGAGCAGATTTGGGGAACCTATGTGCATGGCCTGTTTGAGCAGGGTGAGTTTCGTCAGGCATGGTTGGCATCAATCGGCTTCCATGCCAGTGACGGGCAGGATCAGCAGCAGCGTACAATGGCTTCACTGGATTTGCTGGCTGATACATTGGAGCTGGAGCTTTCTGCAGAATTGCTATCGCCATTGCTTGCAACTGCAATCGGTACCTAAGTTGCATTTCAGGATTTGTACCCGTTGTTGAAATGTTTGTCG
>JAUZQK010000127.1 GCA_030951025.1 Mariprofundus sp.
CGCCCCATCACAGCGCACACGCAATGCCCATGGCAGGGAAAACAACCCGGTTTCACCCGCCACCGCATCCAACAAACGCATACCCAACTCCGGCATATAAGCGCAGTGATGCATCTGATACAACATCCGCGCCGCCACAGACGCTGAATCAAGCACCGGCATATTTAGTGATTGACTGTAAATAGCATGCACACGCGCTGACAACGCGGCATCTGCCACCACCATGCCGTCGGCCTGCACATCACGTTTCAAATGATGCATATCTACCACATTCTGATGTTTTTCTTTACCTTCAGCCGGCAGAAAAAAGAATAACTGCCGCACTCCGCTAAGCTGAAATCGTTCAATCAAAGCACGATCACCATTCTCAACCTACCGCACCGTTATCCACTCGCCAATACTGCGCGCCTCGGCCAACGGCTCACAATAAAACACCCAGACCGCTCAAAACGACTGGCGCATGCGCCCATACAAACGACCGAGTTGTTTTAAAATATTAATAGCTTGTTCATTGCCTCCAACAAACAACAGATTCTCGCGTGCCGATAAAGGGCTATTGGATAGCTCACGCAACAAATAATGCATCACATTGGCTCCAAGGCCGACCACCAACGCAAAGAAAAACACTCCGGCCATCACCAACAATACTGTCAAACCAACCAGCCACGGCGAAAAAGCCTGCGCTGGTGCGGTGCCAGGATCCATAATAATTCTAAATACAAACAGGATAATCTGAAATGGCGCATAATCGGCCACATTAATTGCACCATCATCATTGATATCCATTTCCGGATACAAATAGATCACCGACATCGAACCGATAAACAATAACGCCGCCAGCATGCCAGCCAGCATACTGAATTCACTGCGTACAGCAGGCATCTTTGCCACTTTATTGAATGCTCTGCCAACATTATTCAACGGATTAAGCATGATCAAAAAGCGAATCAAACGTAACAATACCCAATAACTCGATAAAGCCGGAATTAAACCGCTCACCGCCACAGCTGCAAATACATCAAGTGGTAAAAAGGCCAGCTCCGCCTTTAAACGCCCACCTTTCGGTAATACCTTCAGCATCGAAAAGGCACGGCTGCATACTTCCAGCAGCAGGACGACCCCCACATAAAGGCCTACACTTTCAAGCGCCATACCAAGGCCAGCCAAAGCCACCACCAGCAAGGCAAAGGGCATTGAATAGACAAAGGTATCATGGCTTAAAAAACGAAAAATACGCAGCATGCGCAACAAATACATACCACGAAACAAACGTGCCAAACGTAAATAGAAACCCTGCGCCAGCAGGCTGGCCGGCATCAATATGGCGACAAAAAGACTAATCGTAGCAATGCCATCGAGCACCAGAAAAGCCAATTCGCTTTTATTCCTGGCACCGCTTTCCAGTTGCAACCACAAGCGCAACGACCATTCCAGCGCAAAGAATAATGCCAGCGGCAGCATCACCCATACATAGCGTTCAAAGGTACACAGACCCAACGCCGCCACAATCAACAAAGCATAACGCGGATGTGAGAACACCCGCTCACCCAACAGCAACCAGGCACGCCGACTATGGCCACCGGCCAGTTTATTCTTGAATGCCTGTCTGCCTGCCGAGATGGGCAAGGCTGGCTCTGACACAAGCTCTGCTGATGCCTCATCCGGCACTGCTTGTTGCGAGTCTTTCTGTGCCACAGCTTCAGATACCGTCGTTTTTTTAACCACCTCTTGCATCACCGCTTCTGCCTGAACTGACATCCGCGCAAGCGATTGATCGCGTGCGAGCGGCATAACAGGGGTGTTAGCCCTTGCGTTTCCACCCTGCTCGCTGCTGCCCTGCACTGGCGCAA
This sequence comes from Mariprofundus sp., assembly GCA_030951025.1. Classification (GTDB taxonomy): domain Bacteria; phylum Pseudomonadota; class Zetaproteobacteria; order Mariprofundales; family Mariprofundaceae; genus Mariprofundus. Next base: position 1,851 of record JAUZQK010000127.1, read on the forward strand.
CTGGCGTAGACCGACGCGTAGATGCACGCGATTGCCATTCGGCATCGCTACCTATCGACGCAATCCGACTAAAAAATCATTGACCCGCTGCTGCAGTTCAGCACCCTTATCACTCAACCCCGTGGCCACACCCAACACCGCCACAGCAGCCTGCCCTGTCTGCTCAGCCGAATCTGTCACACCGGAGATTTCTTCAGATGCACGATGGGTTGCATCAGAAGCATATTGCACACTCTGAGCAATCTCATGGGTAGCTGAATTCTGCTCTTCAGTCGCGGCTGAAATAGCCTGATTAATCTCATTCATACGCGAAATAATATCTGCAATATTGCCAATGGCTTTGGCCGCGCCATCACTTTGCGTTTGAATTTCACCAATTTTCTCTGAAATCTGTTCCGTGGCACGCGCAGTCTGATTGGCCAACTCTTTCACTTCACCTGCCACCACAGCAAAACCACGTCCGGCATCACCTGCTCTGGCCGCTTCAATACTGGCATTCAAAGCCAATAAATTGGTTTTCTCAGCAATATCAGTAATCACCCGAATCACTTCGCCAATTTGCTCGGATGCCGATGACAATGTACTCACTGTTGCATTGGTTTTATTGGCTTCATCCACCGCTTGTGAAGAAATCTCCACCGCCTCATGCACCTGACGCGTAATCTCAGAAATCGAAGCCGACAATTCTTCAGAGGCCGAAGCCACCGTCACGACATTTTCACTGGCTTCTTGCGAGCTAGCGGCCACAGCTTCCGCCTGCGCCGAAGATTGCTCAGCCATGGCTGAGAGTGTTTCTGATGATTCCTGCATCTGTGTGCCGTAGTCCATGATTTCAGCCACCACCGAACCAATATTGGTTTCGAAATCATTGGCCAATTCCTGGCGTTCCGTCACATCATTCCATGCCACCAAAATCGACACCCACTCACCCGCTTCATCACTAATCGCATAAGCCTCAAATTCAATATTGCGACCGGCCGCCACAAAACTCGCTTGCATCGGCAAATTAGCCTTATTGGCCAATATACCACGCTGATGAGCCGGATTTTTATGGAACACATCAATACACTGCCCCACCAAGGCATCAACACGACACGGTAAAAATGACTCAATGGTGCGAAACAAGGCTTCTGCCGCAGGATTCAAATAGGTAATCGTCAAGTCTGCAGCATTCGCCAGCATCATCGCCTGCGGACTCACTTGCACTACATTCTGCAACTGAAACGCATGTCGCGAAGTGACTTGTAGCTTCTTATAAGAATGCACCAGCGTACCGATCTCTCCAGCCATTTTGGAATCCACTGACACGGTTGTATCACCATCATCGAGCGCATCCATACCTTCAGCCAGTTCGCTCAGAGGGCGCGTAATCGAGCGTGCAATCATGGTAAGCACAAAGCCAATAAACAACAACAACGTCAAACTAACACCCCAAAACACCCGGCTTTGAGACTCATGAATACTCGTAGCCTGCGCCCGCAAAGCCTGAATTTCTACGATCAACTTTTCATCCAGCTTATCCAACCCTGGCAACAACTGCTCATTAAACACTTCAGCAAACAGCTTCCGCTGGGTAGCCAGATCAAGATAACCCTTGGCATATTCAGCCATCGCCTTGTTATAGACCTGCATTTCATCTGCAATCTTCATTTGATCTGCTGGCGCAATTGATGACTGGCGTAACAATCGGCCAAACAATTCACTCTGCTTGGCATGTTTTTTCAGGTATTTCTCAGCCCCACGCAGCATAAAATCCTTTTCATGCCGCCGTAACATCAACATCGAAACCATTAAGCGATCCTGATGGAAGCCCTTCAAACGCCCTTCAACCTGATGCACCGCGTTACGCAACTCACCACGTAAACCCAGCTTCGGCGTTAAACCCATCTGTTTTTTATCAGCTGCATATGCTCGAACATAAACATCAAACTTTTTTTGGTTGGAAATCTGCTCGATCGCCAAATCACTCAGCAACGGATATGCTTTAAGGCCTTGGAGTTTATTCAAATTATCCAGATTGGTAATCGTATATTCATCACTCAGCCCATCATTACTTTCAGCCAGACGCAAAGCCAACGCATCCTGCCATTTGGTTCCTCCCATCAATTCATCCAGCGTAGCCATCGTATTGGTAGCTACTTTTAACTTTGCATCCACCGCATCCAGATCGCGAATAGTCTTTTCATGCATCAAACCTGCCATTAAAACGGCCAACACCGTCAAAGCGCCAATCGCCATCAAACGATGCCCTACAGTGAATCGATCATGCCATGTCTTTGTGTTATCAACCGCTGCCATATTATTACCCCATGCTTAAAGTTTCATACTCTCCAATTCATAAGCAAAAATCAGGCCAAACACATGACTAAGATTTAAGGATTTTACTGCCACCCAGACGCCACAAAATAAAGCCACCGGGCAATGCCGCGATCAATAGCACCAACACCCATAATGCGGCCATGGCGGCAGCAGCCTCAGATGAGCCACCAAAATAGACCACCAGACCAATATAACCGGCTTCTCGAATGCCAAAACCATTAAACGATAATGGCAATGCTGAAGCCAGTGCAATCAGACAAACCATAAAACCATAGGCAAACCACGATAACTCCAACCCTACAGCCAGCCCCAAAAACACATGCGCCTGCACCACCAGCACCTGAAACAACAGCGATACAGGCAAGCTGCGCCACCATGCCACACGAAAAGCGGGACTATTGATTTGTAATGTTTTCCAGCCGGAGCCCTTGCCATCGCGTTTGGCGATCCAGGCCGAAGCCAACAAACGCGGCCACCACCATGGTGTGGCACATGATATCAACAACAACACGGCCAGAGCGGCATTCCATAACAATAACCACCATATTGGCAGCGTCAGAAAAAACATGCACAAAGACACCACCAGCATCAGCCCCAGCACACCATTGATACGCTCCAGAATCACACTCGCAGCAGCCGGCCAGCCAGCATTTTCTTTACCCTTGGCAAGCAAATAACCGCGTGCCACATCACCACCAATAATGGAGGGTAAAAACAAACTCAAAAACATACCTAGAAAATACAGTTGAATTTTTCGAGCCATCATCACCGTCAAACCCAACCCTCGCGCCAGCCATGTCCAGCGCAGCGCTGAAAAAAACTGCCCCACAAGCAGACACACGCAAGCTGCGGCAAACAACAACCAGTCTGCCTCCGCAAGAATATTTACAATACTACCCAGATCGAGCGCCCAGCTCAGATAGGCCAGCAACAGCCCTGAACAGATAAATTTAAACCACAGCATAGCTAAACAATAACACTTCTTTTAGCGCAGAGGACGAGCACTAGGCAGAGAGAAGTCAAAGGCTTACTTTTTCACTTCTTTGCGCACGCTGTAATGCTTGCGACCGGTCGCTTCATAATAAGTGCGTGTCTGCATTTCCAGAATCAGGCCAATGCCAAAGAGTAAAATCCCCAACACAATCATCAATGAACCAAGCTGCAACATCGGTCGTGCTGCCAATTCAGCCCCGAACATCAATTTATCCATACTCAGCCACAAATCAACAAACAAGCCAGAAGCCAGTGATATCAAACCCACCGGACCAAACAACTGCAAAGGGCGATCGGTGAAACGCTGGAAAAACACCACCAGCATCAAATCAACCAGCACCCGAATGGTGCGCCCGATGCCATACTTACTCTGTCCAAATTGACGCGGCCTGTGCGATACCACTTCCTCACCAATCCGGGCACCATACAAATCAGCCAGCGCCGGAATAAAACGATGCTGCTCACCATAAATACGCAGGTTTTTGGCGACCTCAACACGCATCATTTTCATCGGGCAACCGTAATCGTGCATGCGCACCTTGGTGGTGCGCCGGATCAGGGCATTGGCAACCTTTGACGGGAAATTGCGTGATAAACTGGCATCCTGCCTGTCCTTGCGCCAGCCATTGACCATATCCAAATCATCATCTTTCAGACGTTGCAATAGCTTGGGAATATCACCCGGATCAGTCTGCAAATCACCATCCATGTACACCACAAACTCACCACGCGCATATTCAAAACCAGCACTCATGGCTGCGGTCTGACCAAAATTTCGCCGCAGCTCAACCAGCACCACCCGATCATCATGCAAGCGTGCCGCCTTCACAGCTGCCACCGTAGCATCGGTTGAACCATCATCAACCAGAATCAATTCATAATCATGATCGGCCATCTTTTCAGCCACTTCAGCCACCAGCAATGGCACGTTTTGTTCTTCTTCATACAATGGCACAACGATAGAAATCATTGATTCGACCATATTCTCTCCTCTTCAGCATCAGCCAAGGGCTGCAAACTCACCAGCATCAACCAAGTGCGCGCATACATGCCATGTACCCGTGCATGCACAATAAGATAGGGAACAATCGCTTTTGGCAACTCTTGCAATGCGTATTGCGGCATCACCACCGCTTTACCCTCACCCATCCATGCCCCGACTTGTTGCACATCGTTCAATAGCGGCAAACGACCACCATGATAAAACAACAACGATGGCTGAAAATAACGGAAGCTGGCCAACTCGGAGCCATCAAAACCAGCATTACTCGCTTTAGCCGCCAGCGTGCGACTGATTTTATGGTGATCAATCGCAGGCACAGACCAGCCCACCAGCAACAACATCGATACAGCCATGCTTGCGGCCAACAACACACGCAAATCACCCTGCTTCTTCCACAGCCACCAGCTCGATGCCAACAATATCGGCAACATGGCCAGAATATAAATACCCTCGCCCACGCCCTCACCTTCGCCCGCCCCCATTCGATCAAGCGCCACACCACCACCAATCAAGATGCCCAACGACAACATCAATACCGACCAGGCCAGCCACAGCAGCGCCCGCTGACGCACGCTATCGGATGCAAACACCCAACCCCAGGCCATCAATATCGCCGCAGCCGGAAACACCGGCAAGACATAGTTCGGCAGCTGGGTTCGCGCCACACTGAAAAAGACGATATACATGCCCAGCCAGCACAACATAAACAAACGCACCGGCTCATCACGCAACAACTGCAAACGCCACGAACCGAACCACAACATCGCTGCCAACAACCCTGTCCACGGGAACCAGCCCATAAAAATACTCACCACATACAATCCCGGAAAACCGCGATGGCCTTGCAAGGGATCGGTAAAACGATCCAGATTATGATGGAATAAAAAACCTTCCAACCACACCCCATCGGTAAGCACCCCAACAGCAATATACCACGGCAAAGCAACCGCCAGCGCAATCACCATGCCCTTGAAAGGATGAAATGCAGACCAGCTTTTCCAATCCCCCATCAGGCTAAGAAATGCCGCCACAATCAACAACGGCATCAGCCCTGCAATCGGCCCTTTGGCCAGCGTACCAAAACCAATCGCCACATAAGCCAATACCAACATGGCCGACATCTTACCCGGCACTTGTGGATTCCTTTCCAAATAGGCAATCAACAAAGCCGGCAAGGCAATACCCAAACTAAGCATCAACAAGGGGTCTGGCACGGCCGCACGTGCAATCACTACCATATGTAAAGCGGTGGCAAACAGCCCTGCCGCCATCAAAGCCGCACGCTCACGCATGGCCGGATCACCCGCAGCAATCGGGGTATTCTCCAGCAACCGCCGTGTCATGCCCCACACGACCCCCACCAAGGCTGTCAACGACAAGGCCGATGGCAAACGCGCCGACCATTCATTGACCCCGAACAGCGCATCGAGCGGCATCATCAGCCAGTAGATGAGAATCGGTTTATCAAAACGATAATCGCCGTTGAACATCGGCACCCACCAATTGCCAGCCAATAACATTTCACGCGCACACACGGCGTTGTTCGGCTCATCAACATCCCACAGCGTATGACCACCAAGGAAAGCAAAGAAATTGATCGCACAAAGCAACAACAACCAAAACCATGGCTGTTTGATCACGGCTTCATGCACCACTGCTTTATTCATCGGATGAACTGTGTCAAAAAAGATTAACCGCCCTGAATCATCGGGATAGCAATGCGATTCAGCGTTGCAACCAGAAAGTTATCCAGAAACATAATCAGCAACAACACAATCAAGGGTGAAAAATCAATACCGGCAATATACGGCACATGTTTTCTGACCATAAACAGCATCGGTTCGGACAACTGATTGATAATGCGCACAATCGAATTGTGCGGATCCGGCGACACCCACGACAACACCGCCCTGGCAATCACCACAATCGTTGCGGTCATAAAAATAATATGCAATACACTGGACAGCGCCTGTAAAAAATAACCGAGAACAAACATTAACTTAACTCCTGCGACCGTTTACTGGCTGCCACCACTGCTTTTCGAACCCCTGCCGGCACCCCGGCATCATACATCGCATCGAGTGCTGCCTGCGTCGTACCACCGGGGCTGGTCACTTGATGGCGCAAATCTTCAGCCGAACGACCACTCTCCGCCAGCATTTTACCTGCCCCGAACACCGTCTGTGCCGCCAGTTTGGCCGCCACTTCTGCATTCAAGCCGAGCTTTTCACCAGTCGCCTGCATCACTTCGGCCATCAAAAACAAATAAGCCGGCCCCGAGCCTGAAACAGCTGTCACCGCATGCATCATGGATTCCTGCTCAATGCGCAAACATTCACCACAGGCTTCCAACACATATTCAGTGCGCAGCTTGTGTGTTTCATCAGCATCGGAAAACAACACCGACATGCCCGCCCCCAGCAAGGCCGGTGTATTGGGCATCACGCGTACAATATTCGCTGCCGCACTCAACCATGCATGCAACGATGCCGTACTTACACCAGCGGCAATACTAATCACCGTTGCATCAGGGCTTAAATGCTCCGACAAGCCCTTCAGAGCCGCCTGCATTTGCTGTGGTTTGACGGCCAGAATCAACACATCGGCATTCACCACCACGTTGATATTCTGCTGCACGCAAGATACCGCATATTTTTCAGTCAAATAATCACGCCGCGCCTGTTGCGGGTCGGATACGCCGATTTGATCACCGGCATGACCTGCCCCGCGCAAGCCTGCAATCAAAGCCTCAGCCATATTGCCGCCGCCGATAAACGCTATATTCAACTGTTGCATTTTATTCGCCTCTGTTTTCATCATATTTACACATGCTTATCCATCACAGTCTATCTATCCTTCACAATCTATCCATCATCACGATTCAGCCGAATGACGCACATCCCAATCAGCAAACAATGTCGAACCCAACCGCACCATGCTTGAGCCTGCAATCACCGCCTGCTGATAATCGCCACTCATGCCCATACACAGATCCCATGCGCCAACATCTGCAAGGCTTCCATTCAGCGCCTCGCCCTGCAAGCCATCCCGAAGGCCATTCCGAAAATCATCACGCAAAGCACGCATGGCTCGAAAGGCCGATTTTGCATCGCCACCTCGGCCCGCCATGCACATCAAACCGGCCAGCTGCAAGCCCTCAATCTTTGACAACTCAGCCGCAAAGACCGGCAAATCAATCGCCCGAATACCACGCTGATGCGGCACATCATCAATATTCACCTGAATCAATACCGGCAATCGATAAGCTGCACCATGCCAAAGCCCGACATGCCGCGCCACAGCCTGCGCCGTTTGCAAATCATCACAGCTATGCCAGAGGCTGGCATGTCGCCCGATATATTTGGCTTTATTTTTCTGAACCGGCCCTATCATATGCCATGCGCATTGTGGCCAACGTTCAGCCCGATCTCGCAATTGCTGTGGCCGCGATTCACCAAAATCCACCTGTCCGGCATCAATCAAAATCTGCACCGCTTCATCCGGCGCATATTTACTCACCGCCAATAGCTTCACATCCACGCCAGCAAGCTCATCCATCAGCTCATGCCAGCGCTTTATCAGCACATCTGACGACGACACCGTTTAAACCGACCCTTGCCAGGAGATACGCTGCTCCACTGCCCGGCTCAGGGTATGCTCATCGAGATACTCCAGTTCACCACCCTCTGGCACACCACGCGCAATGCGCGAAATCTTCATACTGCTGGCCTGATCACGACTGGCCTGATCACGATTGGTCTGATAGCAATTGGCCTGATAACGATTGGCCAGATAATGCGCTGTTGCCTCACCATCTACCGTTGCACTGCTGGCCAAAATCAATTCGTCCACAGCGCCTGCGGCAATGCGCCCATCGAGCGCCTGTAAATTCAATTGCTCAGGCCCTATACCATCAATCGGGCTCAAACGACCATGCAACACATGATAATGACCGCGATAAACATGGCCACGCTCCATCATCAACACATCCACCGGCTGTTCCACCACACAGACGATATTTGTTTCACGACGCACATCATCACAAAACTGACAACGCCCCTGCTCAGCAAAACAGCCACAGACATTACAAAAGCCAACCTGCTCATGCAATACAGTCAGCGCCTCTGATAACTGCGCCGCATCACTGGCCGGTCGCGACAGCAAATTCAAGCCCAAACGCATGGCTGTTTTGGGGCCGATGCCGGGCAAGGATGACAACATCTCAATCACCCTGCCCAACGGAGCCGGCACACCAGGCAGATTGATCACTGTGAAAAAGCCTGCATCAAAGAGAAAACCCCGGTGGCAATGGCAAGCCAGACATCAAACCTTTTTGTTTATCTTTCTGCATTTCAGCCACCTTCTGGGATGCCTGATTCACCGCAGCCGCCATCAAATCCTCAATCAGGCCTTTATCGTGTTCTTCCCACAACGATGCATCAATATCCACCCGGCGCACCATCTGATCACCAGTCATCATCACCTTCACCATGCCACCACCAGCCTCGCCATAGACTTCCAACGTCGCCATTTCCGCCTGCATCGCCTTCATATCATCCTGCATCTTTTTGGCCTGCTGCATCATCTTTCCAATATTCATTCTGCTCTCCTGATTAAAAACTAAAACATTCACCGCAGAGGACTCAGAGGAAAAACAAATCATTGGCACTCCATCATCAACCCATTCATACCTATGACTCTACCCTGCGTCCTCTGAGTCCCCTGCGGTAAAAGACGTTGACTTTAAATTTTAACTATTTCTCATCCGACACTCCCGCCGGCAACACCTTAATCAGCTTGGCATCCATTTCCCGCATCAAAGCCTGCACATGCGGATCATCCTCCGCCCCTTTGCGCAAACGCACTTCTTCAGCCCGCGCCTGTTTGGCACGCTTTTGCGACAATGAATCACCCTGCTGCTGCTGACGCGATTCCCACAACACCTCACGCCCCAGCCATTCGGAAAAAACCAAACGATCGGCTGCTGCAATGGCACGCTGCTGATGTTTATCGAGTGCCAAACGCACTTTATCGTCAAAATCAAGACACAACACATGATCCAGCATGGCCGAGACACCCGGCTTAATAGCTCCGAACGCATCCACCGCCTGCTGCCATGTGGTGAAATCTTGCCCGCCAACAGGCGCTTGCTCATGCAAGGGCAAATCATCTGTGGGCTTTTCTATTGCCTGATCAACGCTTTTAGCTGCTGATGCATCGGCGCTTTGTTTAATGGTTTGTTCAATAGATTGTTCAATCGTTTGCTCAACGGGTTGTTTGGTGATTTTCTCTGCAGCAACTGCCGCTGGAGCATTGGATTGTTCTCCATCGGCAACTCGAATATCTGTAAAGGCAGGTGATGCTTCTGTTTTCTTGGCTTCTGTTCTCTTGGCTTCTGTTCTCTTGGCTTCCGTTCTCTTGGCTTCCGTTCTCTTGGCTTCCGTTTTCTTGGCTTCTGTGGCCGCATCCGTATGCGTCACAACCGTTGACTTTTCAACGGCTGAAATAGCATTCAATCCACACAAACGCATCAACACCATTTCAGCGCCCATGCGTTCATCCACCAGAGCCAAGTCACGCATACCCTGCAACAACACTTGATAACGCAAATCCAGAGCCTGGGCTGTTAATCGTCCAAACTGCTGCTGCAACCATGCCCTGTGTTCCGCATCAATTTCGCTTTCCAGCAATCCAGAGTCAGCCTGCAAACAAGCCAATTGATGCCACAAGCGGCTCAGCTCAAGCAACAGGCTGCGCGCCCCATAACCCTTGGCCAGCGCATCACGCAAGCGTTTCACAGCCATTGCCGCATCACCCGCAAACACCGCCTCACATAAAGAGCGATTCAGCGCATAACCCACCAAACCCAAAGCCGACATCACATCGACCGCTTTCAAATGTTCCCGCGAATAAGCCAGCACCCGCTCAGCCAGCGAGAGCGCATCACGCACACTGCCATCGGCTGCCTGCGCAATGGCCACCAGCGCATCATCATCAGCCCGGATCGATTCGCTCTGAAACACATGTTTGAGATAATCGCTGATCTCGCTCTGCCCCAAACGACGCAAATCAAAACGCTGGCAACGCGAGCGCACTGTCACCGGTAATTTTTCCGATTCGGTTGTGGCCAGAATAAACAACACATGCTCAGGTGGCTCTTCGAGCGTCTTCAACAGCGCATTAAAAGCGCTCTTGGATAACATATGTGCTTCATCGATAATATAAACTTTGGTTTTTAAACTCGTCGGCGGATAACGCACACCATCGAGAATTTCACGCACATCATCGACACCGGTATGGCTGGCCGCATCCATTTCCTGCACATCCAGATTCGCACCCGCAGCAATACTGCTGCAAGCCGCACATTCACCACACGGCTCACCCGAATCAGATGCAGTGCAATTCACCGCCATCGCCATCAGTCGCGCGATGGTAGTTTTACCCACGCCGCGAATCCCACACAACAAATACGCATGCGCCAGATTACCGCTCAACAGCGCATTTTTAAGGGTGCGCACCACCACATCCTGACCCACCAGATCAGAGAATTTCTGTGGCCGCCAACGTCGCGCCAATACCAAATAAGACATGCCGCCACTCTACGGTTTGCCCCCTGCCACGCAATGGTGCGACACGTATTCATAAACAGTCATGACTTGGTTACACTGCGCGGCCTTGGCAATCACATTGATCACCACGGATGCCACAACAAGGAATAACAACCATGAGCATTAGCACCGAAATCGAAAAACGCCGTACTTTTGGCATCATATCGCATCCCGATGCCGGTAAAACAACATTAACTGAAAAGCTGTTGATGTTCGGCGGTGCCATCCAGATGGCTGGTGCGGTCAAAGCTCGCAAAGCCAGCCGGCACGCCACCTCCGACTGGATGAAGATTGAGCAGGAACGTGGTATCTCTGTCGCGTCTTCGGTCATGAAGTTCAATTACCGCGACTATGAAATCAATCTACTCGACACCCCCGGCCATCAGGACTTTTCCGAAGATACCTATCGCGTGCTCACCGCCGTCGATTCCGCCATGATGGTCATTGATTCGGCCAGCGGTGTGGAAGTACAGACTGAAAAACTGATGGAAGTGTGCCGCATGCGGAACACCCCCATCGTCACCTTTATTAACAAGCTTGATCGCGAAGGTTTGGAACCACTCGATCTACTGGCCGATATTGAAGAAAAACTACAGATTGAATGCGCCCCGATGTCGTGGCCGATTGGCATGGGCAAAAGCTTTAAAGGTGTGTACAACCTTTATAAAAAGGAGCTCAACCTGTTCAAAGCGGGTGCTAAAACCAATGATTTTGATACTATTAAAATCAGCGACCTCAGCGATCCTAAAGTAGATGAACTGCTCGGCTCTCAAGCCGATGAATTGCGTGATGATATCGAACTATTGGAAGGTGCTGCAGATCCATTTAATATGGAGCAGTTCCTGATAGGCTCACAAACACCTGTATTTTTCGGCTCTGCCGTCAATAACTTCGGTGTCAAAGAACTGCTTGATGCTTTTGTGGAACTATCCCCATCGCCTGGGCCACGCGATGCCGTAGAACGCACTGTTCACCCCGATGAAAAAGATTTTTCGGCTTTCTGTTTTAAAATCCAGGCCAATATGGATCCAGCCCATCGCGACCGCATTGCTTTTTTTCGCATCTGTTCCGGCCAATTCAAACGCGGCATGACTGTGCGCCATCATCGCCTTGGTAAGGACATCAAAATCCCCAATGCAACCATTTTCATGGCTCAGGATCGTTCTCATATCGAAGAAGCCTATGCCGGTGATATTATCGGCATCCATAATCACGGCACCATCAAAATCGGTGACACATTCACCAGCAAAGAAGCCTTAAAGTTTACCGGCATTCCCAACTTTGCGCCGGAGCTGTTTCGCCGCATCCGCCTTAAAGACCCGATGAAACGCAAACAGCTACATAAGGGGCTGGTTCAACTCGCTGAAGAAGGCGCAGTACAGGTATTTAAAACCTTACTTGGTGGCGACTATATTCTCGGAGCTGTGGGGGTATTGCAGTTCGATGTCACGGTTGCCCGCTTGAATGCCGAATACAAGGTCGATGCCGATTATGTCGCCACCGATTTCCAAGTCGCCCGCTGGGTCACGTCTGATAATGATAGCAAGATGAATGAATTCCGTCGTTTATTTGAGTCCAGCTTATCCGAAGATGGCGATGGTTTTCTCTCCTATCTCGCACCCAGCCTTTGGAAATTGAACTACACCGAAGAGCAATGGCCAGATATTACGTTCCACAAAACCCGCGAAAGCATTTAACCCGATTCGTCTTCTTGCTCGGGATCAGCCCGCCGCAGTTTTCGCTGTTTGGTTTTTGAGAGAGCAACGCGGCTGGCATTTTTGGCCTTTCGGCGCTTCTCCACATAGCTATTCTGCTTTTTATGATGGCGGGACTCCTGCTGAATTTTCAGATAGTTTTTATAGTGTTCCCTACCCAGCTCTTTACTGCTCAGAGCAGCTAAAATCGCACAACCGGGTTCACTGCTATGACTGCAATTGGAGAAACGACAGCTTTGCGTAAGCTCAATAATATCTGCAAAGCTTCCTTCAATACCCTCCTTCACTTCAGCTACGGCCAACTCACGCATGCCGGGCATATCCACGATCAAACCGCCTTGCTTGAGCTGTATCAGATGGCGACGTACGGTGGTGTGACGGCCTTGCCCTGAGTCACTCACAGCCTGTGTTTCAAAGCTATTCTCACCAATGAGCTGGTTCATCAACGTACTTTTACCCACTCCGGACGAACCAAGCAGGCAGTAGGTTTTTTCAGCCTCGATAAACTGACGAACCTGATCCAGACCATCACCGGTGTTATTGCTAATGCACAGTATCTTTATATCTATGCTTGCAGCGCGAATATCATCGATCAATAGCTGCAAGGCTTCCGCTGTAATCAGATCGATTTTGGTGAATAATAATACCGGTTGGATATGCGCTTCGTGAATCATCACCAGAAAGCGTTCGAGCTTGGCGACATGAAAATCGTAATTGCATGCCATCACAACGAAAGCGACATCAATATTGGATGCCAGCATCTGAAACTCTTCATCATAACCTACTGTTTTTCGTTTGAGCAGGCTTCGCCTGGGTAAGATACTGTGAATAGTGACGAATGTCTTAGCCTCATCGGGATGAGAGCCATCTCTATCATTACTGTGGTGTTCAAGGCATACCCAGTCACCAAAACAGGGAAACTTGGCCGCAGATTCAGCCTTATAAAAAAACTTACCCAATAATTCGGCTGAAAGTTCTCTTTCTCCATCATGCACCAAGATACGACCACGGTCGATAGCAACCACCCGGGCAACGCTTTGCCCAGCGCCACACAGTTCACGAACATGATCATCAAACCAACTATTTAAACCAAGCTCACTCAACAAAACAATCATCACCTATGGTTCGGCCAGTTTTCGTATGCATTTTTAAAACACCTATCTTTGCATCATCCAAATCGATCTCCAAATATATTTACCTTGATTGAAGTGAGCTATATCGCGGCAGAGACTTCGCCCAACAAGGCTAGCAAGCCATCTTCCGTGCAAGCAACCATGACCAGCTGAATATGGTTTGTCATCAGGAAATAAGCCGCATTGATTTCGCATCACCACTTGGCAGTTCCTATTTAAGTCACACGCCATTAAAGTCCCGGCATCTTTCCATCCCAGGAGCCAGAATGAATTCAACCGCAATGCCCAAGCCTCATTCTTGGCCTCTGATCAGCATACTTTTATCTATCGCGCTTTTAAGCACCGGCTGCGAGCAAAAACAACCCGATAAAATTCAATGGCAACTCCCCTTGGAGGCACCCTATGACCCCCATGGCGCACAACAAAACATATCCACTGTGCCACCATGGGCAGTAAGCCAGCAAGGTGAAGCAGAAATTGTATGGCTGCAAAAAAATACGAGCAAAATATTCACCCGTAACATCGCCTTAGGTGGAGCGACACGCATCCAGAATTGGGATATTCAACTGCTTGGGCTGGCCTCTGGACTAAGGCTGAAAAATAAAGCTTTCCTTAACGATCAAAATGTAGACAATCCCGCCGCTCTCGTAGACATACGCCAAGGTAACAAACTGATCTACCGTGGCTGGCTGTATGAGAAGTTTCCGGAATTATTTGGCATAGATAATCCGGAATGGAAAGTTTGGCTGAAAAGCATTACTCTCCGCCCCGCTTCGCAAGAAGCTGTTAAATAAGGCTCCCTTAGCTCAGCTGGATAGAGCATCTGACTACGAATCAGAAGGCCGGGCGTTCGAATCGCTCAGGGAGCGCCATATAAATCAAGCACTTACGGAAACGTAGGTGCTTTTTTATTTTCTAAAAAACAAAATGAATGCCTCACTGGCTCAGCCAGCTTCATCGCTGCGCAAAGCTCACCGAATAGAGCCAACCCCGATTCAAACAAGCATTTAACCCGGACTATTCATAACTACTACCGTGCCCTGACTTGTTCATTTGCCCGCAACGAATCCTTCGTCAGTCGTCCGTATGCACTGCTACGGACTTCTGCCTCAGAATCCGTTGCGAACAAATGTCCGGCGTTATCATCACGGCGATTCATGAAGAGTCCGGGCTAAGAAACCTTTGTTGTGCTAGACTGAATAAGTGGATGAATAGCTGCTGGGCTTATCGGGCTCTCTGTTCACTATCCTGTTCATGTTGCCAATCTTGTATGGCGGCAACGGTATCATCATCGGGGTTTAGTTTTTCCAGATCAGGGATGAATACATTCATGTTTGAAGATTTTAAATGATCCAGCCAGCCAGCTAAAAACTGACGAAAATTATCTTGCATCATTTGTTCATTGTCGGCCGCTTTGCTGCCGATATAATCCACGCTGGAAGCAATTTCACCGCGCACAGCAATATCCAGATTATGCATAATGGATGTTTGGCTGGTGTCGAGTGCTTTGAATTGACCTGCAATATTCAGGTACACCAGCCAGGGCTTGCCGACATCGAGCTGTGCATAACAAGCCAGCATTTGAGCTTTATCGGGCAGTGGCGGCACTGATAGGCGATGCAGTACGGCGTGGGCAAAAATGCCACGCATGAGGAAATCAAAACGTCCGGCTTTTTTTTGAGGCCTTAAGACAAGTTGTTTGTCTTTTTTTAATCTGAGGCCGAGCCATGTTTCGGCTGTTTTCGTATCGAGGATACGAGCGTCGTTTGGCTGCAGGGCTTCAGCATAGATGCATTCGCGCCAGCTTTGGTTCTCCAGCAAGCGCCAGGCTTTGGCACCTGATGGTGAGAGGGCATCAATTGAAAAACATATTTTCATGCTGCTGCATCACTATCAAAGGCAGTGATGACAGGTAAACCGGTTTTCGGATTCAAATGCAGACAGATTTCTCCACGCAATAATTTTAACAAATCATGCCCGACTAGCTCATAGCGCCAGCCATGCAAGCAGGCCAGTTCCGGCGCTTCGCCTTTGCAGCGATAACCCCAGGAGGCGAGCTCGGCGAGATCTGATTTGCTCGATAGAATGGACGATGCAATTTCACCTGTTTCAGCTTTCAGACGTACCAGTGTATCGAGTAACTCCAGCCTGAGATCAGTGCCGGGATGATTGTGGCGACGGGCTTTGTGTTGCGGCCAATCGGCTTCATCCGAATCCATGCCCTGCTGCCATGTCTGGATGATTTCTTCACCAAAGCGTTTGATGAAACCGGCGTTGATGCCGCGCATACGGGTCATGGTGGAGAGGCTCAAGGCATCGCGTCGAGCGATTTCCAGTAAAGGTTCATCGGCAATCATGCGGCGACGGGGAATATCTCTTTGGCAGGCCCCGCGTTCGCGCCATGCGGCCAGTTCCCGTAAGGTGGCGAGGTTACGACCCTTTAATTTATTGACTCCTTTCACACGCCAGAAGACGTTTCTTTCATCGTAGGCATAGGTGGCAGGGTTTGTTAGCACATGTTGCTCTTCTTGCAGCCAGCCAGTGCGTCCGGTGGCTTCAAGGCGTTGCTGCAGATGTTGAAAGACGGGCATCAGCCAGATGACATCATCGGCGGCATATTCCATTTGTTTGCTGGTCAGTGGGCGTGCTTTCCAATCGGTGAACGATTCGCCTTTGGCCAGTGTTTTCTTCGTAATACGTTGCACCAGATTACCAAAACCAACCTGTTGGCCATAACCGAGTAAAGCTGCTGCAATCTGAGTATCGAACAAGGGCGTGGGTAAGTTGCCGGACTCTTTAACAAATATTTCAATATCCTGGCGGCCAGCGTGAAAGACTTTGAGAATATCAGGTCTGCTCATGATCTCCCATAGGGGTGAGAGATCATCGATAGCGATGGGATCAATAATCCAGCATTGTCCGTTGCCATAGACTTGCAGCAGGGCGAATTCGGCGTAATAGGTGGATTCGCGATGAAATTCGGTATCGACACAGAGTACGGGGCATGAGGCCATATCGTGGCATGCGGCGAGGAGTTGTTCATTGGTTTGGATGAATAGGCTGGAGTTTTTAGACATGGCGATACACTAACCATGAGCATGGCGAATAACATCATTGGAGAAACGAGCGGCTGAGTTGCGCCTGTTTTATCTGTGATGCAT
The DNA here is from genome assembly GCA_030951025.1 of Mariprofundus sp. Classification (GTDB taxonomy): domain Bacteria; phylum Pseudomonadota; class Zetaproteobacteria; order Mariprofundales; family Mariprofundaceae; genus Mariprofundus. The sequence continues at coordinate 18,783 of JAUZQK010000127.1, forward strand.
ATCACAATCATGTGATGTATTCTGTGTATAATGCGCCGCACTGAAGATAACAGGAGATGCAAATGCAAATGAAATTCGTAAAGATGGCTGTGCTGGCAACAAGCTTATTCGTTCAGACAGGTCTGGCCTTAGCCAATGCTAGTAACGCTGAGAAAGCACTCTATCCGGTTTCTCCACTGCTGGTTACAAAAGGTGTGGATAGTGTTTATCCGTCAGTGGCGGGTGATTTTATGGTGTTTAGTACAGCCAAAGGCGATCAGTATCGTGTCGAGCGGGTATCAAAACATTCACCGGATGCGGCTTCGCGCAGTATAAAGCCTATGATTGTACGTGAAACCATTCGATTCGGTGTGGCGGTTAAAGATGGTTCGGTCGGTTATGTGAGTAATCGCTCTGGTCCGATTTCGGCCTGGGTGTGGCTGGGTAATGGTGAAAGTCATGCGGCTATTGGTCATAACGGCAGCTTTTCCGGCAATATTCCGCCGTTCCATTTGAATGCATCTTCTGATGGTTCGGTCTGGTGTTATGATAGCACGTTGCAGAAATTGCGTCGCAATATGATGTTGAATGAATTTACGACACAAACCAATAGCGAGTTGCTGGGGCAATCATGGCGTGCCTATGATTCGGATAGTTTTCGTCACAAGATGAGTTATAAAGCCACCGAAACAGGTAATGAAAATGATTTCTCTGCACCTGTATTGTATGTATTTAATCGTCAGACATCACAATTGAATATGATCCCAAATGCTTTTGGCGGCACACTTTCACCAGATGGCAGGAAAATAGTGTTTGTACGCCAAACACGGGGTAATTACGATTTGTGGATGCAGACTATCGATGGTGAAGAACTGGTACAGTTGACTGATTCCAAATTTGCTGACTTTGAACCTCAGTTCAGTCCGGATGGTCGTAAATTGTTATTTGTTTCCAATCGTGCTTATGCAGGTGCGGTGACCAAGAGCTCGGTCTATATGATGGATTTAGAGAATTACAAGATCAAGCGTTTGACCAATGCCAAAGCTGCTGTTGATGGTAGCCCTGCATGGTTGGATGATCATCGTATTGTATTTCATTCAAACCGTAGCCTGAAAAACCCGCAAGGCAAAACGATTTCTCAGTGGAATCTCTGGCAGTTAAAGATGTAGTTTATTGACGGTGTTGAATGCTTGCTGGCATCAAAGGTGTATATATTCCCCTTGGCCACCCCTTGCCTGATAAAGGGGTGGCGCTAGCCTTGCAGCGTTTGTTGCTGTCGATCTGCATAGGGATCACAATACATAAGCTGGAACCATCGAATTGAACAGGAGTGCATATTGAATCGAATTATAGGTTTTATCATCATGTTGACAGTCTTTGCGTCAACAGCACAAGCAGAAAATTTACTCAATTGGCTGGATGAAGTGACAGGCCAGCAGGGGCGAGGCTTGGTAGAAGCTGATGGTGCTGAGTTGCTCACTCTGGAAGACAGACAGAGCGAGATGTACCCTAAAGTGTCTCCTGATGGTAAATATTTATTGGTGGTAAGCACCCTGAAACGTCGCCCTGTTATTACCAAACGCCTGGTTGAGAATGGCGATCCGCTTGCTATTGTCAGTGATAATGATCCGCAAGCGCTGGATTCTATTGCATGGCAGGGCAATGATAATGTGATCTTTTTATCTCACCGTGCCGATAGTCTGGGTGTTTGGCAGAAGCCGGTGGATGGTGGCGCAATTCGCCGTCTGCATGGTCGCCTCGATGGTGAGTTGAGAGATCCCGTTGTGCTCGATGATGGCAGCATTATTGCGGTTCGTTTGCAGCGCGCAGCAGTGCGCAAGACAACGCCGAGCAAGAGTAAAAAACAGAAATTTAAACTGGCTTTTGATAACTGGGAATATAACGGTCGAACAGGCCATGTGGTTAAAATTGATAAGGGTGGTGTGGAGCGAGTCTTGGCTCCGGGCGTGAATCCAGCCCTTTCACCAGATGGAAAACGTGTGGTGTTTTCGATGCAGGCAGGGCGCAGTTGGCATTTGTTTGTGATGAATATCGATGGCTCCGAGTTGGTGGAATTGACCGAAGGCCGCAGTATCGATGTGCAGCCGGCCTGGAGTCCGGATGGGCGCTGGGTCGTATTTACATCCAACCGTGCTGCGACAGATATGCGGCATACCAGCAAAGGCAATTGGGATGTGTGGATGGTTGCGCAAGATGGCCGTAATCTGGTTCGTTTAACGACAGATAAAGCCATGGATGGAGCCGCGAGCTTTGCTAAAAATGGCCGAGTTTATTTTCATTCTGATCGTAAAGTCAGCAAAGAGGAACGGGAATATCATCAGGTGAGTGGAACAACAAAGGGTTTCCATATCTGGAGTGTGTTGCCGCCGATGATTGATGGATGACTGATAGTTGCCCGATGGTTGCCCGATTGATTATTGTTGGATCGGGCATGAATGGATCAGTCGTTAATCCAGCGAGTGATCCAGTTTAGCGTGTAATTTTTGGCGTTGCTCTTCGGATAAGCGTATTTGCCCATAATTGGTTTTGCGCATCATATCGGTGACTTTACGAATGAACTTCATATTGTGATTGTAATCCCGGCAATGGCTGCACATGCATAAATGCAGTTTGAACTTCAAGCGTTCAGACAGCGATAACGGCCGATCAAGGCTATCGGATGCCAGTTGGCTGATTTCATTGCAAGCTTGTTTCATGATGAAGAACCTCGTCCAAACCAATGGGTATTCAAACACTTACGCAGTGCATGTCGGGCTCGATGCAGCAGAACGTGCAGATGTGTCGAAGTGATGTCGCAGCTCTTACATACTGTTTCAGTATCTTCGCCGGTAATATCACGCATACGAAAAACGATCTGCTGTTTTTCAGGCAACTTGTTGATGCAGGATTCCAGTGTTTGGCTGAACTGTGTGCTACTGAATAAGTCTTCCGGATTGTCTTTCCAGGCATTGGGCGCTTCGCTCCAGCTGCCATTGGCATTGAAATAGGCGGATGTCGGATCGTTTTCAACGGCTTCGGTGAGGTTACGGCCACGAATTTCACGCCGTATATGATCGATGATTTTATGTTTCAAGATGCCAACCAGCCAGGTGCGAATAGAAGATTGCCCTGCGAAACGATCGAACCCCTTCCAGCCCGCCAATAAGGTTTCCTGTAACATGTCAGCAGCCAGATCTTCATTGTGCAAACGGGACATGGCAAAGCGGTAAAGATAATCGCCGTGTTCACTTAACCAAGTATGTGGATCATCGGGTTTATTCATGCTGGCTACTCTGCCCAAAGCGTATCTAGCTTCAAGCGGCGCTTGTATCATGCGGGCGAAACTGAAGTGAAAGACCTTCTCGCTACCAAGACAGGACAACAATTGGTTCATCCGCTAATATACCTTGATGACTTACGGTGGTAAGGAAATAGCTGATCAACTATACTGCTTATTATGATCGCGCGAATCATATTTCTCTTTCTTATCGTGATGCCTTTATCCGGAGCTCTTGCTGCGCAAGAAAGCGATCATTCGCCAGATCATTCGCCAGATCATTACCGTGATTGGATCAATCAATTTAAACAGGCTTCGCGAGGCCCGTTCGAAGCCCTGCAATGGCTTTGTAAAGACGGGGTGGTTTTATCTCCCACGCGTTACGCTTGCCGGGATCATGGCGGTGGTGTTCAGCATGGTATATGGAACGCTCATGCATTACGTATGCGGGAAAACGGTTACCTGATCGCCAATCTGTTTTCCTTGTTAAAGCCGCAAGATTATACGGGTGATCATCCCCGCTTGGAAAACTGGAAACAAATATTGCTTGAACAGTATTTGATTCGCGCTGATGACGGCTGGGTGTTTCATCGAGCCAGATATTATCGAGGTGCGATTCAGGCAGAGGTTGAACAGGATTCAGCTACAAAAATTATATTGGCCATGTTGGCGGATAACAACTGGTCAGGTCAGCAAGGCTATTTATTATTGCGGGAGTCGGTTGGTTTGTTGCCGCTGGCTGTAGAGCCATTATTGGGCGTAAAAATTCGCCAAGCCGCTAGCGATATTTCTGAACAAGATAAAGGTTTTCATGCTTTGCGGGTCAAGATTCATAGTATTCCGGATGCAGATGATGCAGCTCGCGTGCGGCGTTATGCTGGTCAATCCGGCGCGTCCGATTCGCAACAGGCTTATGCATCGCTGGCAATGGATTTGGATGCGCTGTATGCGCCGCATTCAGCCATTAAGCAGCTTAAGCATTTGCGAGGGGAATCAAGGAATACGCGTTTCAAACGCGATATGACAGAAAGCATTGATGCGCTGCGCTCTGCCCTGGATCCGGCTCAGCGCTTGGCCGAGGCGGCATCTAGGGCGCAGCACTTTCGTGATATCCTTGTGCATGAAAATACTTTTACCGTATACAATCGATTGCGTTTTTTTCGCGCATCACTGATTTTGGAACAGGAGGCCTATGTGCAGGGTAACCGGCTGATTGAGACGGTTGAGCCGATTGCACTGAAACCGGCTTCGGCAAGTCCTTCAATTAATCCTGTCAGCCGGGCTACACGCCTGGGCTGGCTGCAGCAATTGGGCCAAGCGCTATATGCGACTGGCCTGTTATCGCATCGGCAATGGCAGGCTATGCGGGGTGAATTGGAGAGACTGAGACAGTCCGATGTACTCAATGTGACGGAATATGCCGCAGCCTTACGCTACTTGAGCCGCATCACCCAATGGTGTCAGCGCTCGCTTGAATTTCATTTTTCTGCCACGATAAAACGCTGGCAGCGCTTGACTCCACAGGCGCAACAATATGTGCCAGACCGGCTGCGCAACAGTCCGTTACTGCCCTTTACGCGCATACTCGATACGCTGGTGATGGATGCCAATCAACTCAGTGGTATGCAACACACGCTGTTTGGCCGAAATATTGCGACTGGTTTGCGGGCACTGAATCCAGGTTTGGGGCGTGGCAGGTTGTTGTTGCCACCGATGCAGGGAGAGGCTTTGCAAGCAGATGGTATTTATATCATGCCATCCACCCGCCATTCGCTGACACCGGTTGCCGGTATTATTACGCGTGGTGAAGGCAGTTCGGTGTCTCATATGCAATTGTTGGCGCGTAACCTGGGCATTCCCAACTTGCTGGTGGATGACAACCTATACGAACAAATTCAAACGCATGTTGGTGAGTCGGTAGTGGTGGCGATCAGTCATCATGGTGTGGTGAATATCGAAGCCGACGGACAACAGTGGGATGCTGTATTCGGACTGGAAAAGAACAACGCCAGCATCAGAATTTATGCCGATTTGGAAAAGCTGAACCTGCGAGATCTGAAGCTCAGGCCGTTGAATCGAATCCGTGCCCGCGATTCTGGTCGTACGGTTGGCCCCAAAGCGGCCAATTTGGGTGAATTGAAGCATTATTATCCTGATCATGTGAATCCGGGGTTGGTGATTCCATTCGGAGTGTTTCGCAAACATCTGGATCAGACCATGCTTGCAGGTGGCCCCAGTGTGTTTAACTGGATGCGGGCAGAATATGGCCGATTAGCTGCGATTGAAGACCGGGTTGAGCAAGGCAAACAGAGGCATCAGTTTCTATTGCGTTTGCGGCAGTGGATTACCAACAGTAAACCCGGTGCATCTTTTAAGCAGCAATTGCGCCGCGCTATGAGGGCGGCGTTTGGCGCAGAAGGTAGTTACGGTGTGTTCGTGCGCAGCGATACCAATGTGGAAGATTTGCCGGGTTTTAGTGGAGCAGGCCTAAACCTAACCGTAGCCAACGTGGTGGGGCTGGAGGCTATGATCAAGGCAATCATGCGTGTTTGGGCATCGCCATTTACAGATCGTGCCTATGCATGGCGACAGGCATATATGATGCATCCAGAGCACGTGTATCCAGCAGTTCTCTTGTTGAAAAGTTTTGCATCCGAGCAGTCGGGCGTGCTGGTAATCTCCGACATCGATAACGGTGACCGAAGCATCTTATCCATTGCTACAAATGAAGGTGTAGGCGGTGCGGTTGAAGGGCAGTTCGCCGAAGAAATAAGGGTGCGACGTGGGAGCGGAGCGGTTCAACTCTATGCCCAGGCTTCTGCACCGATGCAGGCAGTGCTGAACCCTGCTGGCGGCGTGGATAAAGTGATGGTCAGCGGCAAACAATATATTTTAAGACAAGATGAAATTGTGCAGCTCAGGCAGTTGGCTGCAGATGTGGAAAAACGCTTTCCTTTGCAGCGTGATCATCAACAGGTATCGGCAGTAGCCGATATTGAATTCGGTTTTAGTCAGGGCAAGCTGGCGCTGTTTCAGATTCGTCCCTTTGTTGAGAGTCGGCGCGCCTTGCACAGCCAGACTCTGATGAACATGGATCGGCGGCTATTGGGCAATGCGGATATTCAAATCCGGATGGATCAGCCGCCAGTGGTGGCGGGGTTGTGATGATCAAACGGATATCCATGTTGGCGCTATTATTGATATTGCCATCGGCTTTGATGGCGTTTCCGCTTGATGCTGCCAAAGAAACGGGCATTGCCCGGCTGGAAGGCTATCGGCTGGCGCAGCAAGGCGAGGTGCCGGGCAACCGTTTGGTGGCCGGTGCATTGCTGGATATGGATCGGCTTGTGTTGCGTTTGCAAGGGCAGAGAGGGGGGCAGCAAGATTTGCCGCCCCCTGATCCGGAGTTATCCCAACAGCTTGTGCAGCTGCTTGGCGATGATGCGGCGAATTATAGTATCAGTGTTCTGGATTTTACCGATCCGACCCAGCTCCGCTATGCGCAGCATCAGGCTGATGTGATTCGCAATCCCGGCAGCGTGGGAAAACTATTGGTCGCGCTGTCGCTGTTTCAGACGCTGGCTGATATTTATCCGGATGATATTGGCGCTCGCGAATACGTGTTGCGCAACAGCATGATTGTGGCCGATGCATTTATGGGCTCGGATCATCACAAGGTTCCATTCTGGCTGGCGGAGAAAAAGCGTTTGCTCAAACGGCGATTGGTTGAAGGCGATGCTGCCAATTTCTGGACCTATCTGGATTGGATGATGTCTGCCAGTTCGAATGCGGCGGCCAGCATGGTATTTAAACATGTGATGTTGCTGCGTCATTTTGGGCTGCGCTACCCGGTCAGCAGGGCAGAGGAAAACGACTACTTTAATAACACAGCAAAAAAGCAGCTCAGTCAGTCTTTGTTGTCGGTATTGCAGCAGCCGGTGGAGCGCAATGGTTTTGATGCGAACCGGTTTCGTCAGGGCGGTTTTTTTTCACATACCGGCAAACGCCGTGTGCCGGGCAGCAACAGCGTTGCGACAGCCCGTCAACTGATGCTTTATTTATTATGGATGGAACAGGGGAAACTGGTTGATGCATGGTCGAGTTTACAGATCAAGCGTTTGTTGTATATGACCCGCCATCGCATTCGTTACGCATCATCTCCGGCCTTGAATACTGCTGCGGTTTATTTTAAGTCAGGCTCATTTTACAAGTGCAAGCCAGAAGCAAACTTTGTTTGTAAACCGTATCAAGGCAATGTGTTGAATCTGATGAATTCCGTGGCCATCATCGAAGCGCCAGCAGTGGATTCCGTACTGCGTTATATGGTGGTGCTTACATCAAATGTTTTGCGGCAGAACTCTGCTGTGGCTCAGCAGAGTTTAGCGACGCGTTTGCACCGACTGATGCAAGATCTGCATCATGTGCATGCAGGGCAACAATAATAGCATCCATTTCGTGAATGAGTTTTTTCATCCACTCGCCGCCCTTGGGGTCTTTGGCGAGCGCGACGGCGATATAACGACGACCATCGTGCTCAATCAGGGCGCTGTCGGCATGGTATGTGCGCCATGTGCCTGATTTCCTGTAAATCTGTAAGTCACCGTAATGATTGGCTTCTAAGCCTTTGACGAATTTGTGGCTGATGCCCGGCTTGGACAGAATGGATTTCATTTCATGTGACAGTGTTGGCGAAACCAGCTGGCCTGTTTCCAGTAAATAATAGTAGCGAGCTGTCTGTATGGCCGTGGCACCATGGGAAAGGTGGTGCAATGGATCGCGTTGGAAAGTGCGGCCGCTGGCATATTCCTTGCCTACCCACAAACCGCCATTGTGATTGGGATCGTAGAGTTTGTATTTGGGCGATTTGAGAATGTCGTTAATATAATTACCGCCCACCTTGCGGATCATTTCAGTGGCGGCTTTATTGGATGAATAGCGGATCATTTGCGTCATGGTTTTTCGTAAGGATTTATCCAGCGGTAATTTGCCTTCGGAGACGCGCTCAAAGGCGGCCAGTAAAATAGCGATTTTTGGCAGGCTGGCGGCATACATCATTTCATCGCCATTGACCTGAGCCAGGCGGGGTGAAGAAGGGTCGGTGATATCGACCAGCGCAACGGCAAGGCGTTTATCATGGGTTGCTCGGGTCAGGTGCAGCTTGGCGATGCGCTGCTCCAGCATGCTCTGCATTTCCACATTGGCTCGATCGCGAATAGCTGGGTGGCTTTGTTTGGTTGACGTTGATTTATGGTTGCTGGCTGGATGATGTGTATGTTCTGCTGCGATAGTCTTATGCGGAGCAAGGATAAAAAAAAGCAGTCCCGTGATCAATCTGAACCACAGCCTCACGGCCATACGTGATTTGCGTGCCATCAGTGCCTACCTCGCCGAATCTGCTGATTCGACTGTGTAATCCACATGAGCATACGCTGTTGATATGTTTTTTGTCAAATTTATTGAGGTGCTTTGCCGGTTGTTCTTTGACGTTGGCCTGTACTGAAAGACAGCAGGGCTTACATCAGGCGATTGGAGGGTGTGTGGCTTTCGCGTGCGCTGGCAATATGTGAGCTAGCTTTATTGGCGAGTACAAAATCGGCATGTTCAAAAATAATATCATCCATCGCCGCGATCAGCTGGCTCATCCAGATGCCACCGTTGGGATCATTGGCCAGTGCAACAGCGATATAGTGACGGCCATGATGCTCGATCAAGGCGCTGTCAGCATGGAAGTTGCGCCAGCTGCCGGACTTCCTGTAGATCTTGGCATTGGTATGACTCAGACCCTTGACGAATTTGTGTTGAATGCCGGGCTTGGACAAAATGCTTTTCATTTCCCGTGAAGACTGCGGTGATACAAGCCTGCCAGTTTCCAGCATATAATAGAAACGGGCAACCTGCATGACGGTTGCGCCATGTGACAGATGGTGAAGCGGGTCGCGCTTAAAGGCAGTGCCACTGGCATATTCTTTTCCGACCCAGAGGCCGCCGTTATAATGTTTGTCATACAAGCGATACTTGGCTGATGATAACACCTGATTTATATAATTCTTACCTACAGCCCGGATCATTGCCGTGGCAGCCTTGTTGGATGAGTAACGGATCATCGCTGTCATGGTCTGTCGGGTTTGATCATTTAGCATCAGTTTGCCTGCGGCAATGCGCTCGAAAGCTGCCAGCAATATGGCAATCTTTGGTAAGCTGGCGGCATACATCATCTCGTCACCATTGAGCTGTGCCATACTGGGTGAGGCAGGGTCGGTGATATCGACCAGTGCAACAGACAGTTTCTTGTTGCGAATAGCAGCATCCAGATGCAGTTGTTTGATGCGCACTTCCAGCCGGTGTTGTAAATCAGGACTGGCTTGCTGACGAATTGACGGGGTTAAAATTTCTGAAGACGTTTCTGAAGGCGTGGCATATCCGGGCACTGCGATCATTAAAGCACAGCATATTCCGAGTATATATTTTATTGCCATCAAGAACTCCTTTTGCGCCGCATGATATTTTATAATGATTGTAAAGCAATCGCTGTGCCATAGAGACGTAGCTTTAAGATATTTTTTCCGTTTTGAGCAAGGAAGAAATGCCTTTTTTCGATCTGTATACTTTTACTGAGCCACTACAAATGAACGTTAATGTGATTGCCTTGTTCTGTATTGGAAAAGGCTGGCGATAGATAAAATAAGCTTTTATATGCGGCGCTGGCGATGTAAGCGGCGATTAACCATGCGGTGATACAACCATGCAATCACAGGGCGAATTACAGGCAAGCCAATGAGCCATGCGATGGCACGCAAACGCGGCACACGTTGCATCAGTAAAATATAGGCATCGAGTTCAGATAGAATGTGTCCATGTTTATCTTTGACATGCAATTCACGCAGTGCCTTGTGTGGATCAATAGCCAGCGCAAGCAGTTCATCATCATGATCGGTGATATCCATCCAGCAGACATCATGGGCTGATTCACCGGCCATGTGTTTGTAGTTCTCTCTGTCTTTGACACAGCGCGGGCACGATGCATCATAATATACGGTGATGTGGTTGGATTGCTTTGGCATGGATCACCTCGAACCCGGCTTGGGTTGAACCCCGTTTGGGTTATATTGAACCATTCACTCTTACAGTGCAATCGGAATGCTTGTATAATGTTTGCATGATGCATCAGGAGCTAGTCATGCGAATTGCTGTACCCAAAGAGATCAAGAATCATGAACATCGGGTGGCCATGATTCCAGCCGGTGTTGCAGCCCTGGTAGCCGATGGGCATCAGGTGATGGTGCAATCGGGCGCGGGAATGGATAGTGGTTTTTCTGATCATACCTATCAACAGGCTGG
>JAUZQK010000128.1 GCA_030951025.1 Mariprofundus sp.
ACGCCAAAGAAAGCGGCCGCAACAAAGCCGTGCTCAATTAAACGTTTAATCCAGCGCCTGTAATATCGATTCACAAGCCTTTTTGGCATCATCAAACAACATCATGGTTTTATCCATATAGAATAAATCATTATCCAGCCCAGCATAACCGGCCGATAAGGAACGTTTGATCACCACCACATGAGCAGCTTTGGAAACTTCCAGAATCGGCATGCCATAGATCGGACTGGCAGGATCTGTCTTGGCCGATGGGTTGGTCACATCATTCGCACCAATCACCAGAGCCACATCGGTATCACCGAATTCCGGATTGATTTCATCCATCTCATGCACAATATCATACGGCACATCAGCTTCAGCCAATAACACATTCATATGACCGGGCATGCGTCCTGCCACCGGATGAATAGCGAACTTCACCTCAACATCCATCGCCAATAGCTTCTCCACCAGTTCTTTCAAAGCATGCTGAGCCCGCGCCACTGCCAGACCATAACCGGGCACAATCACCACGGAGCGTGCATTTTTAATCAGAAACGCCGCATCTTCAGCCGCGCCACTATGCACTGGCCGCTCACCAATCGCAGCGCCACCCACTGTTGCTGGTGCATCACCACCGAAACCACCCAACAAAACATTAAACAAGGATCGATTCATCGCCTTGCACATGATGTAAGACAGAATCGCACCGGATGATCCCACCAGTGCGCCTGCCACAATCAACATATTATTACCGAGCGTAAAACCAATACCGGCCGCAGCCCAGCCCGAATATGAGTTCAACATCGACACAATCACCGGCATGTCCGCGCCACCAATCGGTACAATCAACAGCACACCAAGCACCATCGCCACGAACAACATCAGCATAAATGGCAAGGCACCGCCGGTCATGCAGAATACCACACCAGCACCGATCATGATGATTCCCAGCACCAGATTAACCAAATGCTGCCCCGCAAAAGTCAGAGGTTTACCCGATAACACGCCATGCAATTTGCCAAAGGCAACCAATGAAGCTGTAAAGGTAATCGCACCAATAAAAGTCCCGAGAAACAACTCAATGCGGCTCGCCATATACAGGCCACCTTCAGCATTGGCGATACCATACGATACCGGATCCAGAAATGCCGACACGGCAATCATCACCGCTGCCAAACCGACCAGAGAATGCATAAAGGCCACCGTCTGCGGCATATGTGTCATCGGCACCTTGCGTGCAGCCACACCACCAATCAAACCACCGAATGCAACCGCCGCTACTATCCAGGCATAGTTATGCACTGAATCCATTTGCAAGGTCACCAAAGCCGCCAAACCCAAACCCAGCATACCAAACATATTACCACGCCGCGCAGATTCAGGGCTGGCTAGCCCCTTAAGCGCAAAAATAATCAGAATAGCTGCGAATAAATAGGCCAGCTCAACCATGTTTGCAGATAACATGTTATCCCCTTACTTTCTCTTCTTAAACATGGCCAGCATACGCTGCGTCACCATGAACCCACCAAAAATATTCACCGAAGCCAAACCCACCGCAATCAAACCCAGCACCGTTGCGATATTCATTTCAACAGGCCCTGCCGCCAGTATGGCACCAACAATAATAATACTGGAAATGGCATTGGTCACACTCATCAACGGCGTATGTAGCGCCGGTGTAACATTCCAGACCACGTGATAACCCACAATAATAGCCAATACAAATACAGTGAATGAAAACACAACCGGATCGACACTATCCTGTGCCGCATGGCCGGCAACCGCTGCCGCATCGGCACTCAAGGCTTGCAAACTCATGATCCTTCTCCCTGATTCAATAACTTGGGTTTAAGAAATTTACCCGCCAGACAAAGCAATGATGATTCTATCACTTCATCTGCCATATCAATATTCAAACGGACGTTCTTGACATCGCCCTTCTGTTCATCGTTTTGACCATCACTTTGATCATCACTCGGGTCACCGCTCTGAGTCAGCATCGGCGTAATGAAATTAAATAAATTGCGTGCATACAAACTGCTCGCATCCGTCGCCATCAGCGTTGGAATATTCACGATTCCCACCAAGATCACAGCATGTTTTTCAACCACTTGATCGAGCTCGGAAATCGGGCAGTTGCCGCCCATTTCGACAGCCATATCCACAATCACCGAACCCGGCCGCATGCTTTTCACCATCTCTTCGGTAATCAATACCGGCGCTGGCCGCCCCGGAATCAATGCTGTGGTAATAATAATATCGGCTTTGGCTGCATGTTTGGCAATCAGTTCAGACTGGCGGCGTTTATAATCATCATCCATTTCTTTGGCATAACCCGCCGCATCTTCCGCATCCGCATCAGCGGCTACTTCAATAAACTTCGCGCCCAGACTCTCCACCTGCTCTTTGGCCGCCGCGCGCACATCGAAGGCTTCAACCTTGGCGCCCAAACGTCTGGCTGTAGCGATTGCCTGCAAGCCGGCCACACCAGCCCCCATCACCAGCACATTGGCCGGCTGCACCGTGCCAGCGGCTGTCATCAACATCGGACAAAAGCTCTGATAATGCTCCAACGCCAACAACACCGATTTATAACCGGCAATATTGGCCTGCGATGATAATACATCCATGCTCTGTGCCCGCGAAATACGTGGCACCATTTCCATGCAAAAATACGTCAGGCCTGCATCGGCATATTGCTGCAACAACGGATTGGAAAACGGAGCCACCAGACTGGCGACCGCAGTGCCTTTTTTGATAGATGCAATCTCATCGGCATTCAGCGCCCGCACCTTCAAGATCAGATCCGCCTCCGCACACGTGGCAGAAAACCCATCCACTAACCTTGCACCTTTGGCTTCATAAGCTGAATCCGGGAAACTGGCCGCAATACCTGCACCACGCTGCAGCACAACATCACAACCGGCCGCTATAAATCGCCCGACCGAATCGGGTGTTGCCGCCACACGTTTTTCCTTAGCTTGGCTTTCTGCTGGAACCGCAATCAACATGAATGGTTATCTCCCCAACTTAAATAAAACACAGTATCTTCTACATACTCAGCACAGAAAAAAGCTGATTTATTCAGCATTCCCCATAAACAAACGGGAATAGTAAGCAGGCCGCTCTGTTTTACAAGCGCAGGGCAAGCTGCGTGAGCTTAGCTGCACTATCATCCGGCACAGTGATTTCAACCAGCTCCGAGGCCGGTACGCTGGCATGAGCATATCGATGCAACTCGTCATCCACCACCTGACCATCGTACATCAGCACATCCAAATCCAGCGTACGCGGCTTCCACGATCCTCTCGATCGATCTCGCCCCTGCTTATCCTCCATGGATTTCAACAGCGCAATCAGCTCCTGTTCTGACAACTCAGATTCAAACAAACAACAGGCATTCAAAAAATCATCACCATCCATGCCTATCGCAGCGGATTGGTACACCGATGAAAAATGCACCTCAGCAAAACGAGTCCGCAAGGCTGCCGCCGCCTGTTTTAAATGATATTCAGCCTCAATGTTTGAGCCCATACCAAGCAACACCTGAATCATTAGTCCAGCCGTCCACGCTCAATCAATACCGCTACGTTTTCACTGCCGCGCACCGCGCCCGGCTTGGACATTTTGAGCTTTAACCACGGCACCTTAAATTCATGCAATAAAATATCAGCACAATGTTCAGCCAATGATTCGATCAAACCAAAACTCGATGACTCAACAAAGGTAATCAAGCGCTTGGAAACCGCCTTATAATCCAGTGTATCAGCGATATCATCTGATTGTGCCGCCTTAGAAATATCCCAAGCCATTTCCAGATCCAACCGTACCGTCTGGCGAATTTCACGCTCCCAATCATATATACCGATTACCGTGCGCACTTCCAAACCTTCAATCAATACCCGATCATTCATTCTCACTCCAATTTATAATAAACCTTAAAATTCTTGACAATATGACATTTAACACCAAAATGCGCCGCGCTTTAATAGGATTGTTGGGCATCATCACCCCGACAAATCAAACCGTCTGGGGAGACAATCATGGGCAACATCATCAAATCAACTGAAGAAGTCGTATCCTGCTCCGATAACGGCCAACACCCCTTGGTTTACATCAACCTAAAACCCGGCTTCGGCCAATGCCAGTACTGTGGGCAAAGGTTTGAAAAAACAACAGCCGAAACTGCACAGACAGAACAAACCACAGCAGCCTGAAGCTTCGGCCTTTTATTCAACCGGCTCGCTGACGGCAGATTTCAAACAGCGCCACGCCCGTCGCTACCGACACATTCAATGATTCCACCGTGCCCGGCATCGGGATATTGATCAACTGATCACACGTATCGCGCACCAAACGGCGCATCCCCCTGCCTTCGGAACCCATCACCACAGCCATCGGCCCTGATGCATTGATGTCATAGATTGAAGCCTCCGCTTCACCAGCCAGACCCACCGTCCAAAAACCCTTCTCCTGCAACTGTTCAAGGCAGCGTTTCATATTCGTCACCCGCAACACCGGCAAGCGCGCCAAAGCCCCGCAAGCTGATTTCGCCACCACCGGCGAAGCAATATCAGCGGCATGATCTTTGGGTACAATCACCCCCAGACAACCCGCTGCTTCTGCCGTACGCACGCACGCACCCAGATTATGCGGATCAGTCACCTGATCAAGCAGCAGCACCAGCGGAGCTTTGCCCATATCTATGGCTTCCAGCCAAGGCTCAAACGCCGCAAACTGCGCGCTGCCTGCAGCCGTCATCTTGGCCACCACCCCCTGATGCGGCACGCCTTCGGCCAAACGCCCCAAGGCCTGTTTCGGTGCAAAGCTATAAGACACACCAGCTTTCTTGGCCAAATGGATCAATTCGTTGATGCGGGGGTGATGCTTGCCCTTTTCAATCAACATTTCATCAATATCTGCGCCCGCCTCCAAAGCATGTTTCACAGCATGAATTCCAGCCAATACACCCATCAATAATCTCCATTTGATCGAACCAACACACCCGCTCAGCCGATAACCAAGCCGCCATTCTACATCTCCAATGAAATCATGTCCCATATTAAAAGAATGCACCAAACGCTTTTCATCCGAATTTGCTATTCGTTTTTTCATACTGCAATCGGCTGGAAATCATGATCAACGCTGTATCGATTGAAAAGACGGATTTTCAATTGCATTTTCCATAAACCATCATGCTTGGCACATATCACAAGGCAAATGGGTAAAACATGTTATCATCTCAACTTATGAGATATTGATTAACAACGATCACAATGCTCTCATTCGATCAAAAAACGACACTGAGAAAAAGCAACACACAACTGGCTCACATCAGAGGGGATCACAAATATGCAGGAAAATCAGGCAACCATTTTGATTGTAGATGATGAACCCTTAAATATTGATGTCTTACGCGGTGCGTTGCACAATTATAAAATCAAGGTTGCCACCCATGGCGAGATGGCACTGAAAATCGCTTTTTTGCCACAACCCCCGGATTTGATTCTGCTCGATGTGAAAATGCCCGGCATGGATGGTCATGAAGTCTGTCGGCGCTTAAAAGATGATCCTCGCACGGTAAATGTCCCGGTGATTTTTGTAACCGCCATGAAAGACATCGATGATGAAGTCAAAGGCTTACAAATGGGCGCTGTAGATTATCTGATCAAACCAGTTAAAGCTGAAATTGTACTGGCGCGAGTACAGACTTATCTCAAGCTCTATCAACAATCCAAAATGCTGGAACAAATTCTTAACCAGTGCACCAGCGAATTGACTGCGCTGCGTGAATTGCTGGCTCAACGGCCCACGCAATGATGATGCTATTATTTGCCGGCTGGAGAACGATAAATGGCTAAGAAAAAAACACGCCGCTCCAGCCAAGCCTCACAGCAATCACGCCGTCAGCTGCGCGCCAGACAGTTATTCACCAACCGTGATGAAGAGCGTCGCCAGATCACCGCTTTTCTGCATGCTATTGCCAACGCGGGCGAGGTGCCGGAAAAACCAATTTTCAGTGTGTATGGTATCGGCGGTGTCGGCAAAAGCACCCTGTTGACCTATGCCTGGCATGAGTTCTGCGAGCAACAACCCGATAGCAATATCCGCCAAGTGCATCTCGATGTAGATTCGGATAAAGCCGAAGCCTTTTCCATTACTGAAATGCTATGGAATCTGCGCATTCAGATTTTTAAAGAGACCAAGGCCAGTCTGCTTGCTTTTGATTTCATTTATCTGAAATACAAAGAGAAGATGAACGAAAAGGTTGCACTCGACGATGGACCGTTGCGCCAGTTTTTTGAAACTGTGGCTGAGCGCAGTGGCAAGTTCGGTTCATTGTTTCGTGGCCTCGGCACAGTATTGGAAGCACTGCCCGTTGGCCAAATCATGGATGCCAGCATCAAGTTTCTATCATCTCATAGTAAAGAAAAAGAATTGATGCAACTGATGGAAATCGATCTCAACGAGATTGATCAATGGCGCGCGGGTGATCTGGAACGCAAGCTGCCCGGCCTGTTGGCCGAAGAGCTGGGTATGTTTCTGATCGAAAACAATCAATCCGTCGTATTGGTTATCGACGGGCATGAACGGTTATCCAAAAAAACAGAACGCGCCTTTGTTGAAGACTTCCTTGCGACCTTGCTGCTCGATGAAGAATACAGCCAACGTGCAGGCTTAATTCTACTGGGTCGCGAACGCACCAACTGGGCAGTTTATGATGATCCCAATGATGATGAACACTGGAATACAGATTTTATCAGCCATTGTCATTTGCAGGGCTTAAACAAACAGTATGCTGATGAGTTTTTAAACAACTCCATACATTTCTACCACGATGAAGGCAAACAGGCACTGGTCACACAGCTACAAAACCATGGCGCAGCCATCCAGCAGGTGTGTAGAGAATCGAGTGCGGATGATGCAGCGCAATCCTATCATCCGTTTTATTTTGATATTTGCCTTGAAACGCTAGAAATACATGGTCCTGCATTCCAGCCGGATCGGCATTTGGGCAAAACACCCAAAGAGTTAATGAATCGCTTTTTTCGTTACATGAATCAGGATGAACTGGCTTTGCACGTCGCACTGGCTTTGGCGACTGATTTCGATTGGGATCTGGTGGCATACTTACAGCAGAAAAGTGCTATTCCTGTATTCACCCATGCGGAATTTTTACAATTCTCTATTGCCCACTCCTATGTACTCGAAGCTGAGCAGCAAGATACCTTCCGCTTCAATCGACTCATGCATGAATCGTTAAAAACCTATGTCTGCACCCTTGATGAGGGTGGCAAATATGCGTTGAGACAATCGGTGTTGGCCGGCCTGCTGGAATATTACGATGGCCGTCTACCCGGAGCAGGCACGGTAGGCGAACATAACGGACTGATCGCCTCGCGCATGTATGCCCGCGCCAACCTGGTGCTACGCTGTGCCTCTGAAACAGGCTTGATGAACTTGCAGGATGCCTATGCCCGGCATCAAGTCTGGGCAGAGCGCTATCGCGGTGAGTTATTTAGTGTACGTGTTGCCTGGGATCGTAAATGGGTCAATATGCTTGAGAACCACTATGGCTTCGATCATCCTGAAACCACGCAAGCCATCAATGGCTGGATGAATTCGCTGCAACAAATGCTCGATGTTGGCCGAGCTTTGCTGCTACAAAAATAAACATACACCTCGCGATGTGTGACAAATAAAATAGAGAGTGGTGGTGCAAATGGCTGAAGATAAATCAAACGATATCAGTATCCGCCATGGCATGCGTTGGAAACTCATCGTTGTCATGATCGGCATGATCATCACCCTCGTTGTGTTGCTCACAGCACTGCAATTATCGGCTCAAAAAGATAGTTTGAACAATGCCTTGCTAGCGCACAGTAACTTTCTTAAAACACAAATGCACAAACAGGCCAACAAGGCGACAAGCAATATATCCGCCCATATCGAAATGCTTATTTCGACCAAGCAACTGACACAGGCCAATGATTTCATTCGCAATGTAGTGAGAGATGTCGAAGATCTGCGTTATGTGATTTTAATGCAGGGCACACAGCCCAAAGTTGCTATTGGTTCCGATCTGAATGCCTCACTCAAACAGCATATTTTATCCGGCGAGGTATCGGCTTTTGCGGCCAGTCAGTTGCAGCCCATGCATCATGATTTTGATATTGATGGGCATGGCTTCATGGAGACTGTCATGCCGGTCAAACTGCTCGATAAACAATGGGGAGTCTTGCGGCTTGGTTTTTCTGTCGATCAATTGAATGCCAATCTGGCCACTTCACAGCTGAATATTGATGCGGCAATCAATAGCGCGTTAACACGCTCCATCCTGACATCATTAATTTTTCTGATTATCGGTGCACTCGGCATTTATTATTTTGCCCGTCGCTGGACTGATCCGCTGCGCAAGCTGGTACATTTTTCGCACCAACTCGCCAGTGGTGATTTTTCTGCCACCGCCCATATCAACACACGCAGCGATGATGAAATAGGTTTATTGACTGCAGCACTCGAAGACATGGCCAGTTCGCTCAAAAAATCCTATGCCCAACTCGAGGAGCACAGCCACACACTTGAGGATCAAGTTGAAAAACGCACCCGTGAACTGGCTGAAGCGCGCGATACAGCGCTGGCTGCAACACGCAGCAAAAGTGAGTTTTTGGCCAATATGAGTCATGAGATTCGCACCCCGATGAATGCAGTCATCGGTATGACACATCTGGCGCTCGACAGCGCTCACAATGAACAACAGCGCAACTATCTGAATAATATCCATACCGCCTCAGTCACCTTATTGACCCTGATCAATGACATTCTGGATTTCTCCAAAATTGAGGCTGGTAAACTCAAGCTCGAAGCCATGCACTTCCATTTGGCCGATGTACTCAACAACAATGCCAATGTGGTTACGCTTGCAGCCCAGGAAAAGGGACTGGACTTGATATTTGACTACCCAGCAGATCTGCCGCCTTTGCATGGTGATTCTCTGCGCCTGGGGCAGGTGCTGCTTAATCTGATCAACAATGCGGTAAAGTTTACCGAGCAAGGTCAGGTCAAGGTCAGTGTTCAGGTCATCAACCAAAACAACGCCACTATCGAGCTCAATTTCAAGATTGCTGATAGCGGTATCGGCATGAATGCAGCGCAGCAGAAAAACCTGTTTCAAGCCTTCTCGCAAGCCGACACATCCATCACCCGCAAATATGGTGGCACAGGCTTGGGACTGGCCATTTGCAAACAACTGCTGGAATTGATGCACAGTGAAATCACAGTTACAAGCACACTGGGTAAAGGCAGCGTGTTTGAATTCCGCATTTGTTTTGAGCTGGGTTCTGACGATGCGCTTGGCGAGCATCATAAGGTGCAAGGCATCCCTGCCGATGCCCTGGCCACATTGCAAGGAGCTCGTTTATTGCTGGTCGAAGACAATGAAATTAACCAGCAGGTGGCTGAAGGTTTATTGGCTCGGGTCGGTGTCAGTGTGATGATTGCCCATCACGGCAAACAAGCGCTGCAAATACTGCAGGATGAAGACTTCGATGGTATCTTAATGGATATGCAAATGCCGGTCATGGATGGTCTGGAAGCGACTCGACGCATCAGAGCCGATCAGCGTTTCCATGATCTACCGATCATCGCCATGACAGCCAATGCCATGCCCGAAGATCGCGAAAAATGTTTAGAAGCCGGCATGAATGATCATCTCAGCAAACCCGTTGATCCGGGGCTATTGTGCACAAGCTTGATGCGCTGGATCAAATCATCCCAGATTGACAGCGCCGAACGCATATCCTCTGATTATCCCGCCACGGATCACTCCCCATCCAGCAATGTCGGGGCATCCAGCAAGGCTTTAGATTTTGGCCAAATTGCTGGCATCGATAGCAATGAAGGGCTGGCGCGCGTGGCTGGAAATCAACAATTGTATAAAAAGATCCTATGCAAATTTCTTGATTCACAAGCTGATGCGATGGAAAAAATAAAGCAGGCTCTCGCCGCCAATAATAAGGCTCAGGCCAAACACCTAAGCCATGCCCTAAAAGGTGTATCGGGCAATATTGCTGCGCTGCCTTTGCATCAGGCCATCAGCAAGTTGGATGCAGCCTTGTTATCCGGACAGACTATTGATGCAGCACTATTACAGCCTGCAGAAACGCTATTGAATGCGCTTACCACCAACCTGACTGACTGGTTTGAACACAACGAAGCAATCAGCGCCGCCGATTCCGGTTCCGATACAGGTTCAGATCGCGATAGTGCTACACCAGCCCAGTTAATCCATCACATGCGTCATTTGCTACAGGATTACAATGCCGATGCCGTGAATTTCATTGAAGATTTGAACGTCCATCTCTCAGGCCACGCAGAGCAGATGAAAACATTGCGCCAGCATTTGGATCATTATGATTTCGATGCTGCGTTACAAACACTGGATAAAATTGAAGCAGGGCTAACATGAATCGATGCATTATCTTGAATTTCCAGCCCGTGATTTAAGCCGCATTTTTCTCGACTGTTTTCGGCTGCTCAGAGCATTCAGTTTAAGCCTTTAAACCATGCTCCTGTTTCAACGCTATCGCAAACTATCCAGTGCCGCGTTAAAGGTAATGCTCGGGCGCATCGCTGCAACGGCCATGGCATGGTCAGGGCTATAATAACCGCCAATATCCACTGCCTCACCCTGTGCTGCTAACAGTTCCGCATTAATCGTATCCTCATGATCAAGCAGCTGTTTTGCCAGAGCGGCAAACTTCTCTTGCAGCTCTGCATCGGCCGACTGTTCAGCCAGCGCTTGAGCCCAATACATGGCCAAGTAGAAATGACTGCCACGGTTATCGCGTTCATTGACCTTGCGCGAGGGTGATTTATCACTGTCCAAAAACTGTCCATTGGCTTGATGCAGTGCTTTCGCGAGAAGGCTGACTGTTGCATTGCCCGTCTGTTGGCCTGAAAACTCCAGTGCTTCAGCCAACGCCAGAAACTCACCGAGAGAATCCCATCTCAAGTGACCCTCTTGATTAAACTGCTGTACATGTTTGGGCGCTGAACCGCCCGCTCCTGTCTCAAACAGACCGCCACCATTCATCAATGGCACAATAGATAACATTTTTGCACTGGTGCCAAGCTCCAGAATAGGAAACAAATCGGTATTGTAATCACGCAACACATTGCCAGTCACCGATATCGTATCTTGCCCTGCCCGCATGCGTTCGATTGTCAGCTTGGCTGCATCGGCCACATCCATGATACGTATATCCAGCCCATCGGTATCGTGTTCTGGCAAGTATTGCTGCACCTTTTTAATCAATTCTGCATCATGCGCCCGATCCTTATCGAGCCAGAAAATAGTCGGCACTGCAGAGGCGCGCGCGCGGCTGACAGCCAGCTTCACCCAATCACGAATCGGTGCATCCTTGGCCTGACAGGCGCGCCAGATATCACCGGCTTCAACGCTGTGCTGATGAATAATATGGCCGGATGCATCCACGATGCGAATAATGCCATTGCCCGACGCTTCAAAGGTCTTGTCATGCGAGCCGTATTCTTCTGCCTTTTGTGCCATCAGGCCGACATTCGGCACTGTACCCATCGTGCCTGGATCAAACGCACCGTGGGCAATGCAGTTATCAATCGCAGCCTGATAAGGGCTGGCATAACTGTGATCAGGGATAACAAACTTCGTATCGTGCTGTTTGCCATCAGCGCCCCACATCTGCCCCGATGCACGAATAGCCGCCGGCATCGATGCATCAACAATCACATCACTGGGCACATGCAGATTGGTAATGCCCTTATCGGAATCAACCATGGCAATATCAGGGCGCTTGGCATACACCGCCTGAATATCAGCTTCGATTTCAGCTTTCAAAGCTTGTGGCAAGCTCTGAATCTTGGCATACAAATCACCCAGGCCATTGTTCACATCGACACCGAGATCAGCCAGCACATCAGCATGCTTTTCAAACACATCCTGATAAAATACCGCTACCGCATGACCGAATATTTTTGGATCAGATACTTTCATCATGGTGGCTTTCATGTGTAAGGAAAACAGCACACCCTGAGCCTTGGCATCATCAATCTGCTCAGCCAGAAAGCGCCGCAAGGCACGTCGACTCATAAATGTTGCATCGATAATTTCACCCGCCAACAGTGGCAGGCTGGCTTTCAATAGCGTCACACAATCATTCTGATCAACAAATTCGATACGTGCCTCGGTTGCATCCAGCATGGTGGTGGACTTTTCATTGGCATAGAAATCACCATGACTCATGCTGGCCACATGCGATTTGGAGTTTTTATCCCAAACACCCATGCTGTGTGGATGCTTTTTAGCGTAATTTTTAACCGCCTCTGCCGCCCTGCGATCAGAATTACCCTCCCTTAACACTGGATTCACCGCACTACCGAGCAGCTTGGCATATCTGGCTTTAATCTCTATCTCACGCTCATTTTTGGGATTTTCAGGATAATCAGGCAGCGCATAAGCTTTGTTTTGCAACTCTTTGATGCTCGCAACCAGTTGCGGGATAGAAGCACTGATATTGGGCAATTTGATAATATTCGCATCCGGCCTCTTGACCAGCTCCCCCAGCTCAGCCAAATCATCATTCTGCTGTTGTGCCTGACTCAGAAAATCAGCAAAAGCTGCAATGATTCTGGCCGGCAACGAGATATCACGGCTTACAATATTAATGCCGGAACCGGCTATGAATGCCTGCACGATGGGTAGAAAAGAGTATGTCGCCAAAGCGGGTGCTTCATCGGTTTTGGTATAAATAATGTTTGTGGTCAATGTGGTTTCCTCTTCTGTGATCTTGATCGGGGCATTGCATTGTTGCACTGTAATCCGGCGACACAATAACCGTTTGCTCACCAGCAAGCCAATTCTCCTCAACCATTCACTCGATAGCCATTTCCGAATTTATCCCTTTAAGCGCACATAATCCCATAAAAAACATAGGCTCATTGAATTATCTTGTCACATGGTTACTCTTCATATCCATGTGGAAGATTGAGGGGCATGCCTACAAGCTAAGCTGGAGTGATGCGATGTGTACCGGTGTCGAAGCCATCGACAACGATCATAAAAAACTACTCGCATTGATCATCCAGCTATCTGTCGCCATCGATGGCAACAGTGATAAAGCCGCCATCGAAGTCATATTCTCCGAACTTGAGCATTATATCCTGCAGCACTTCAGCCGCGAAGAAGCTTTGATGCGCGATTGCCAATACGATCGACTTGAGTCACATATCAAGCTGCATCAAAGCTTCGTTGAAGCCATCCCTGCACTGAAAGAAAAATTGCTCACCAGCACATCAAAACAGGTGGCAGAAGAAACATATCTGTTTCTATACAACTGGCTGATCAATCATATTGTGGGTGAAGATATGCAATTCGCCCAACTGGCATGCGCACATGGCTTGGCAAGCCAAAGCAAAGAACAAGAAAGCAGCCTATTGAAACGCTTTTCACTTGCGTTTGCACGCCATCTGGCCTTGCCACGGCGTGTGCTGATGATTTCTCTATTGCCCATCATCGGCATGATTGCTTTAAGCCTTTTTATTCTGTCAGGCGTTATAACCCAGGTGAATGAAATGAAAGCCCTTCAAAATGATTTTCATATCATTCATCTGGCCAGCACAATGAACCATAGCCTGCAGACTGAACGTGCCCTTAGTTCTGCTTATATTGGTTCAAAACACCAGCAGTTCGCGGTAGAGCTGGCCGAACAACGTCGACAAACCAATGCCGCTGCAACACAGTTCACAAGCCAAGTCCAGATGCTGATGGATAAACCTATCGACCCGACATTATTGAAATATATTCAATCAACACAGCGGCACTTGGCCAAGCTCGATGATTATCGTCAACGTATTGATAACGATAGCATTTCGATCCAGGAAACCCTGAACTATTACTCTGAGTTCATCATCATATTAAGAGATTTACCCGACAGCATGATTCATCTCAACATGGCCTCAGACCTCTCCAATAATATTATTGCATTTTCTGCCATGATGCATTTGAAAGAAACTTACGGTTTGCAGCGCGCCATGGGGGCCCGAGTGCTGACCGGCCAGCGCGTGCCTGATGATGACTTACAAACCTATCTCAGCCTGATCCGTGAAAGGCATGGTACGCAGGGCATGTTTAAACATGCTTCCACCCTGGATCAACAACAGGTTTGGCAGATATATCAGAACAAGTCGGACAATAATAATTTCAACACGATCGAAAGAAACTTTGTGACGCTGCTGGGCACAGGCTCCTCTGATCTGATCAATCACAAGCAGTGGTTTAAAACCTATACAACAAAAATCAATCAGATCATGGTAATGTCTGAATATTTATTGCAACAATTGACCAACAAAACCGAACATAAAATCAGCGCTTTATATACAAAACTGTATATTTCAGCTGCTGTACTGATTGGCCTTATCTTGTTGACCATATTATTTTCCCGTTTGTTGATTTACAGCATCACTTATCCGGTCAAACGCATGACTCACGCCATGACCAGCCTCTCCGAAGGTGATCGAAGCATTCGTTTCCACGACACATTCGCCAAAGATGAGCTCGATAGTATGGCAAACGCCTATGAAAAATGTCGCATTAGTCTGCTACAGGCGGATTTGGCCATGTCCGTTTATGTGCAACGTCAGACCGTTGATTTAAAACGCAAGTTATGCGAACAAAAGGTTAAATCATCCATTCAGGACTATGCACTCGATTGTATTATCACCTGCGATAAGACTTTTATCATCACCGATATCAACCCATCCACCGAAGCACTGTTCCGGCTCGACAAAACAGCAGCCATCGGTCAGAGCTTGAGCGATCTGCTGACTGATATTGATAACAAGGCGCTCAATGCTCGTTTTGAAACCCAGGCTAGCAAATCCGACCACACAAAGTTCAGTGTCGAAGCGAGCATTTCCAATATTTCTTTCGATGAGTTTGAAGGTTATATCTGTTTCATTCGTGATGTCAGTGCCTATAAAAAAGCAGCAGAAAATATTCAAAAGCTATCGCAAGCCATCGAGCAGGCTGGTGAATCGATTATCATTGCCAATAGAGCCGGGGTCATTGAATACGTCAATACAGCATTTACCAAGCTCACCGGCTATTCAACCGCTGAGGCCATTGGAAACACACCCAGAATCCTCAAGAGCGGCAATCAGGATGATGCCTTTTACCAACAGATGTGGCAGACCATTACCCATGGTGAAATATGGCAAAATAAGGTGGTTGAACGCAGGAAAGATGGTAGTTTTTTCCCCGTCATTTTGACCATCGCTCCGATCACCAACAATGAGGGCATCATCACTCACTTTGTAGGCTCCCATGCCGATATCAGTGAGCTGGAAAACATGGAAGAACAGTTTCGCCAAGCTCAAAAGATGGAAGCAATCGGCACACTGGTCGGTGGCATTGCGCATGATTTTAATAATATGCTGGCAGGCATCACGGGTAATTTATATCTGGCCAAAAGAAATACCGCTGACATGCCGCTCGTGAACGAACGCTTGAATAATATTGAAGAGCTTTCTTTTCGCGCCGCCACCATGATCAAACAGCTGCTCACCTTTGCACGCAAAGATTTGGTCAGTATTGAACCGATGCCACTCACCCCCTTCGTCAAAGAGACCATGAAATTCCTGCAGACATCGATCCCTGAAAACATCCACGTAGAACAACATATCTGCAGCCATGATTTAACCGTTAAGGCCGATACCACACAGTTGCATCAGGTACTCATGAATTTGATCAACAACGCCTGCGATGCTATTGAAGATGTGAATAAACCACGCATTTCAATTTGCCTCGACAGCCTCAAAATCGACAAAGCTTTTGTAGCCACACATCAAGCCTTCAGTATCGGTCAATATGCACACCTGAGTATTGCCGATAATGGCTGCGGCATTCGCCCCGAACACCTGCAATATGTGTTTGATCCCTTTTTCACCAACAAAGAAGAAGGCAAAGGCACAGGTCTCGGTTTATCCATGGTGTATGGTGCTATCACCAACCATCAAGGCCATATTGAGGTGCAAAGTATCGCAGGTGAAGGCGCGACATTTCATATTTATCTACCCTTGCAAGCAGAGCAAGCCATCGCCCCCCATCAGCAATCAGAGCAAAGTGTTACGCCTTATGATGTGACTGGAAAATTGATTTTACTGGCCGATGATCAGCCATTCGTGCTCGAAATAGCCCAACAGGTGCTTGAGGCCATGGGTTATAAAACCCTGATTGCCGAAAACGGACAGCGTGCTGTTGAGCTATACCGGGCTCATGCAGCAGAAATCGATTTGTGTGTGTTCGATGTTGTCATGCCGATCATGGGTGGCGACAAAGCAGCAAAAAGTATTCGTCAGATTAACCCGCAAGTGAAGATCATCTTTTCAACCGGTTATGATAGAACATTGTTAGAGGAAATGGATGATGAAACCATCCTAAGCAAACCGTATGATTTCAACGAAATGAATCGTCTGATTCAGGATATGCTGAGCAACGGCTGATCAGAAGTAGTTTGATTTGATTTTATCCTTTTCAGCATATTGATTTTCGCCTAACCCAAGGCTGTAAACACCCAGCCTATGTGACTTTCTGATACACGCTAGCAAACGTATATAGACAATCGGACTTTCTGGCAGATGATTCGCCATCTGATGAATGACTTGCATATTAAAACTGCTTTTATCACTAAAAACCGTTGGCTATGGCGCTCGCCTATTGCTGCAGTTTTCTATTGCCCAATCCATTATTGATCAAGCTCTGATTCATCAACAATGGATCACGACTAATCACAATAGAGCAATCGCGGACACGTCACCGCGATTGTGTGGATTCACCTCAATACCTGATCCCAACAAAGCCTGACCGTTTCCGTGTTTGCTCCCGAGAAGGAGATAAACATGAACACCCATACAAACACATCACAGCATCACCATTCAGCATTGATCGGCATGGCACTTGCATTGTCGGCGGCACTGTTTTTTTCGATTAAGGCGATTTTTGTTAAGCTGGCTTATCAGCATGGCGTGGATGCCATCACACTATTAACACTGCGCATGGCCTTCGCCCTGCCGGTGTTTGTAGTCGTGGCGATCATGGAGCAAGGCAAGGCAGGTCTGGCAAAGATCAGCCCTCATCAAGCCATGTCGATTATCGGACTCGGACTGGTCGGCTATTATCTGGCCAGCATGCTGGATTTTGTCGGGCTGCAATATGTTTCGGCAAGTATCGAGCGCCTGATTCTGTTTCTCTTTCCCACCTTTACCGTATTGCTGTCGATGCTGCTGCTCGGTCGTAAAATAAGCCGGATTGAGATTGGCGCACTGATACTGAGCTATATCGGTATCGCACTCTCAGTGCAGCAGGAAATATCATTGGATGGTGAAAACAGTCTGTTCGGCGTGCTGTTAATTTTTGGCAGCAGCATGGCTTATGCTGTGTATCTGATTGGCAGCGGTGAACTGATTCCACGCATCGGCTCGCGCCGCTTTATGGCCTTGGCCATGATTGTTTCGTGCCTGGCGGTGCTGTTGCAGTTTTTTATCAGCCGGGATATGAGTCTGTTGATTCAACCCATCGAGGTCTATGGCTACGGACTGGCGATTGCGCTGTTTTCAACCGTGTTACCAGCCTTCATGCTGGCTGCGGCCATCCACCATATCGGTGCATCCCACAGCGCCATTATTGGCGGCATCGGCCCTGTCGCAACGATTATACTGGCCGTATTGATACTCGGTGAATCAATGACAGGCATTCAGGTCGGTGGAGCTCTGCTGGTTGTTGCCGGAGTATTGCTGCTCGGTTTGCTGCGCAAGCCTTAAGGCGATTCATGTAAGCAGGTTCATCAGTGGCTGCATATCATGTGCAGCCACTGCGCCAACTCACAAAGCCGGCATAAGAATTGCTTGATTTATGTTATCAAGCGCGTGGCTATAAGTTTCTATTTACCCGGAATCAGCTTTGCCAATGCCAAATCAACACTGGCCGGATCATAACCAAAAGGCCCTTGTTCACCGCAGAATGCGATGTTGCCCTGGTTGATGATATACAATCGAATCGGCCATGTGTTGTACGCCTTTAACAGACTGTTTTGCATCGAATCCAGTACCAGCTGCATCTTGAAATGCTTTTTCTCAATCAGCCACTCGGCCATTGCCTTGCGATCAGCAATGGTTTTGGCGTAATAAAAACAGAAATCCGATTCATTGGTATATTCGGCATCATTGACATACTGATGGGCAAGTTTCCAATCATCTTCGGGATGCGCTTCTGCGGTATAAACCGTTAAAAAGTTCACACCGCGATGTTGCCACGCTTGCATCAGCGCATGCAGTTCAGCGATGCGTTTTCTATGATGAGGGCAACTATAAGAGCCAAAATTCAATACCACCGGTTTCGTCCCGAAATAAGATGAGAGAAGAACCGTGTCGCCTTCCATTGTGATGACTGCAGCATCGGGAGCCGCCTCGCCAACCGGCACGCCGGCACGAATGCCGTGCGTCCAGCGCATGAATGCTCGATCTGCCGGACTGTGTGCTTTATTCCCGCTTAAGCCGGCTGACTTTATAATGCCCAACATTTCACCCGCATAAAATGTATCAGGTAATTTTCTACTTAAGGGGTAAAACCCCGCCAGTGCAGAGACCAGAAAGGAAAGCCCTACAACAAAACTGGCCCATGCCTCGGATGCTGGTGTGTTCATCAATCCGGATAAAATAAAAACAACGCCTGATAATGGTAATATCAAAGCTTGAACGATCATCATTTGCCTGATTTCGACCGGAATTTGAGCGCCTTGATAAATAATACGAACTGGCCCGACAATACCGACCAGCAAGAGCACCACGCCGCCTGAAAGCATTGCCACGCCATATCGAGCTGGTTCCGGCTCAGTAGATAAAACATACATGCTGGCAACCGATAACATGACCAATCCGAGAACACACAAGATTAGCGATATAAATCGAAGCACCAAATATGCAGGTATATTCAAACTATTTCTCCGGGCGCGTCTTACAAAACAATATTAACATCCTAGCCCATTACAGCGCCAGTTTACAAACACACTATCATAGCCAACGATTCACCATGCCGAAGCAAAATAATCCGTTTGGGTTTCATAAACTATTTTCCGCAACCAACCTTCGCACTTGCCCTGCCATATAAAGTGGTAACGAAAGCAAGCTGCAACCAATCCCTTCTTGCTGATCAATCTGCATCAAGCTCGGCTGATCGGCATTTAATCGAATCGCCAATGCCGATGACTTTTCTTTCACAAATAAGTGCAACGATTTCAACGAGCCTGTTTTCCCCGCTTTGACTTCAACAGGAATAGCCTTATCTCCTGCAATCACATAATCGACCTCGGCAGAGCTAGAGCGTGATTCTCTTGCCCAGTAATGCAAATGTGGTGGTTGGTGCGCATCCAAGCTATTCAAAAGCTCCTGCCCAACCCATTGCTCTGCCAATACGCCTTGATTGATTAGCATCAAGTCCTGCTGCAATACCTGCCAACTCACATTCATCATCGTGGAAATCAAACCTACATCCAGAAAGAGTAGCTTGAAGAATTTAACATTTTCTTCGGCCGCTAAAGGCAAACCATTCGCCGATGTCCGCATCACTTTATGCACCACTCTAGCCATGTTGAGCTGCTCAAGCGCTTTGCCAACACGCTGACTGTTTGCATCCCGACTGATTTCACTATATTTTACTTTTCGACCAATAAACGCAGGAGCCTTGCGAAAACATAAACGAATCAAGTCCTGATCTTGATGCCGTGCATACTTGGCAAAATCATCCTGAAATGTTGCCATCAAATCCTGTTTAATCACTTCACAACGGCGATAATCGGAAGACTGGCTAAAATCCTTCACAGCCTCAGGCATACCGCCCACTGCCATATTTTGCCGCAACAACCCCATCAGTTTATCATGCACAGGCACGATAATTTCATCACCAACTTGCCATTGCTCCACATATTCTGCCAGCGCTTTCTCGCCCACAGCGCATAAAAACTCTGTGAAACTCATCGGGTACATATGCATATAAGATATCCGACCAACAGGCATCGAAAATTCAGGTTCTGCCAATTCAAAATCTAGCAGCGAGCCCGCAGCAACCACATGCAACAGCGGCATTTCCTCATAAAAATAACGCAAACAAGCCAGCACCTTTGGCACAGCCTGAATTTCATCAAGAAATAAAATGGACTGTTCGGGTAACAGGTTCTTGTTCAGCATCAAGCGAATATTCGCCACAATTCCTTTCGGATCTTTCGTACTGAACAGTTCCGCATATTCAGGGTTACGCTCAAAGTTTAATTCAACCAACTCAATCTTTTGCTGCTCTGCAAACAAGCCGACAAGCGTACTTTTACCCACCTGCCGCGCACCACGCAACACAAGCGGTTTATGAGATGGTTGCTCAAACCAATCTCCCATAGTTTTTAGATGATTACGATACATGATGCAAAAAGTAACATTAAAAACACAAAATACAAGGGTGTTTCATGCTCTCACATTGAATAATACAAGGTTAATTCACAAATCTAAGACGGGGACAGTATACTATTTAATCAACTCTTTTCTTTCTGCCCTTATTCAAAGGACGCAAAACTTTACCAACCTGATGCTCCAGCATATCCAAAAAAGATTCATCACCCAGCGGTCTTCCTGTCTTGCTATGCATTCTCAAAGCTTCAACGGTCATATCATC
>JAUZQK010000129.1 GCA_030951025.1 Mariprofundus sp.
GATCGAGTTTGCGTGCAAGATTAGCGAGCGTAAATAACACATCGCCAAATTCATCTTCGATGCGTCGGATATCATGTTGATGCTCAACCTCGTATTCCAATTCAGCCAGTTCTTCGCGCATTTTTGCCATCACATCGGATGTCGCCGACCAATCAAAACCAACCCGTGCGGCACGCTGCTGTTGTTTCTGAGCATATTTAAGCGCCGGTAATGGTGGAATGTCATCCATCAAGCTTTTGCGATGATTTGTTTCGTTATCCTTTAAACGATCCCATTGATCATTCAAATCGGTTGGCTGGGCATTGTCAAAGACATGCGGATGACGATAGATCATTTTTTCAACCAGGCTATCAATCACATCAGCCAAATTGAATTGATTGGCTTCTTCAGCCATCTGGGCATAAAAAAGCACTTGAATCAGCAAGTCACCCAATTCTTTTTTAAGTGGATTCCACTGATCAGTGCTGTCAGCCAGTTCTACCGCTTCAATCACTTCATGGACTTCTTCAAGTGTATATTGGCGCAGCGAAAGCAGTGTCTGCTCACGATCCCAAGGGCATTCCTGACGCAATATCTTCATCATGGTTTGCAGTTTATCGTAATAATTAGTTTGTTTATGTATTCGATCAGGCACATGCACTCCTTTTAAAAAGAATGTGCAAGATATTATATTTGCTCCGTGAATAGAAGGCAGCCTGGCTAGAAAGTGAAGAGTATTGATGAATTGCTTTGATTAAAAACTGCTGATTGATGAACTGTTGCCAATAATCAGAGTCTATAACGTTGCGCTGTGTTATTTTGTGTATCAGTTATTTAGAGGTGTTGAAATGAACTTTTTGTCGAATAAGGCTCTAGGTTCGAGACGCTTAGAGGATCAAAAATGAAGGCAGATAAAGCAAACTCTTTCACACATGCGTCCGGATCATCGGCATGAGTCAGAATGGATTGTTCCAGTACTTCATTTTCACCGAGTCCGACAGAGGAAAACTGAATGGCAAAATGCTGATCGTTAGCGCGAATGACTTTACCGTGTGCATGGATAGGTAGTTTGTGTTTGCTATCGCCGAGCAGTAGCTGAATTTGGCATTCTTGACCAAGATTTAAAGCTGTTTCAGCCTGCACCAGCATGCCATTGGTGCTTAAGTCCACCAATGTTGCATTGATAGCTTGGCTCTTGTTTGCTGTGATTCTCACTTCTGCGGATAACATTGAGCGAATATGTTTTCTCTGATTCAAGTTCGACTCTCCTTATAGTTTTTTCTGCCCAAGAAGCAGAAAAACAAATAAATATTAACATATCATAGGCTCTAATTATGACAATATAATGACATTGTGAATGTTGTTGTGTGCAGTTTTTTATAACTGTGCGGGTTTATGTTTGGATTTGTTGTGACCAACGGGAATCAACATTGATGCTTGCTCTTGTTTGGCTTGTATCCATAATCTATGTGTCAATGATGTGTATGAACAGAATAGACATAACCAGCTTAGGGGAAACAGATGAATATTAAGCAACGGATCGGGTTATTTAATTATGCAGGTGCGTAAAGCAGCGATTGAATGTATTCGCCGGATTCTGCACGAATCGGTTAAAGCGGATGTGGCCATGCAACAGGCTGCTCAGTATTTTGAAATACGTGAACGTAAATTATTGCATGAATATGTATACGGGGTGTTGCGGTATTGTTATTCACTTGAAGCTGATTTCTCCCGTTTTTGTAAGTCCAAACCTGATCCTGATGTGTATGCGGCTCTAGCTATTGGTACTTATCAACAGCGCCATATGCGTGTGCCGACTCATGCGGCCGTTTCAGCAACGGTTGCCGCCATGCAGCAGCTTAATCCCAAAGCGGCCGGCTTTGTGAATGCGGTGTTGCGTCGGGTTTCTGAACATGAAGCACCGGCGAAACTCAAACCCAATCAACGGGCTGAATTGCCTCGGTGGATGTATGCAGTTTGGCGTGATGCGTTTGGTGCTGATGTGGTTCAAGACTTTTGCCAAGTGTTGAAGCAGCCACCCAAGCTGTGTCTGGCTGTTTTTGTGGATCGACAAGACTGGATGACGCAAGTGCAAGCCATGGGCATCGAGGCAGAAGCAGGGGGCTTGTCACCATTTGCCGTATTGCTACCTGTCGGTAGCGATGTGACTGCATTACCCGGCTTTGATGCGGGGCAATTTACTGTCATGGATCAGGCGGCTCAGGCTGCAGTCATGGCGTTGGATTTACCGACATCATGCGATGGTGTGATTCTCGACATCTGCGCTGCACCGGGTGGAAAAACGGCTTTGCTGGCACATCGTTTTGCCCATGCCCGCATTATCGCAATAGAGTTAAATGCCAAACGTATGCCCCGTTTGCAAGAGAACTTATCGCGTTTGCATTGTGATCATGTGGAGGTGCTGCAGGCTGATGCCATAGACCTGCCGTTTGCGGCTAACAGCGTCGATGCAATCGTTCTCGATGCACCTTGTTCTGCATCTGGTATTTTACGTCGCCATCCCGATGCGAAATTTTTACAGGATCAAAACGCGGTTGAAAAGCTATCCGGTCTGCAATTGGAGATGCTGAACGCGTCATTGCGTATATTAAAAGCCGATGCAGCCATGCTTTATGCCGTTTGTTCTATTCATCCGCAGGAGAATGAGCAGGTTTTGATGGCGTTACATCATACAAAAGCACTTCAGATGCAGCGTTTGTTTCCAGCGGTTGATCATGATGGTTTCTTTTATGCCAGCATCAAAAAAGCGGCTGCATAAGATGGGAGAATTTAAACTTATCGATCGATTGTTTAAACATGCCGGTGGCAGCATGAAACCATTTACCCGCCTTGGCATCGGTGATGATGCATCCATTCACCGGCCTGAAACGGGTATGGATTTGGTGGTCAGTACGGATAGTTCTGTTTCGGGCATCCATTGGCCGCTTGATTTCCCCTTGGATCGTGCTGCTGATCGGGCTGTTTGCTCAGCCCTGTCGGATTTGGCTGCAATGGGGGCAGAGCCTGTGTGTGCCTGGTTAAACGTGATGGCTGAGGGTGGTGATGCGGTAGAACAATTAGGGCAGGGGGCAACTGCGGCACTGCGTCGTTATGATGTTGAATTGGCTGGTGGTGATACCTGTCGCAGCAGTGTTAACGCATTATCTGTGACCGTTGCAGGGCAATTAGCTGCGGCTACTGCCATGCGCCGCGATGCTGCATCAGCTGATGATGTGCTTTGGCTGTGTGGTCGTGTGGGTTTTCATGCGCTCGGTTTACAGCAATGGTTTGATGGGCAGCGAGATGGCGATTTTATTGCACACGTTGAATCGATTTCACCGTTGCTCGATGCCGGCATGCAATTGCGTCAGGCGGGGGTACTGTGTTGCATCGATATCAGTGATGGCTTGTTACAGGATGCTGGCCATATTTGCACAGCGTCAGAAATCAGCATGGACATCGAAGTGAGCAGGCTACCGGATTGGGAGCATTTGTGTGAGCAGGTGGGAGAAGCGGCAGCATTGCAATCGGTGGCACAAGGTGGTGAAGATTATGCGTTACTGTTTACTGCACCAGCTGATTTACTGGGCGATTCACTGCACAATGCAGGCTCACCAAACGACTTGTTCGTTCGTATCGGGCAATGCCGCATGATGACAGCAGAGCGGCAGGGCGCTCAGTTGTATTTGCATGGAAAACACATAGATATGGAGAAACACGGTTTTGACCATTTCGGATAACGCGCCATCGTATAACCCACGTTTATTCAGTCACTGGATCGCAGCAGGCCTCGGCAGTGGGTTTTTACCCAAAGCGCCCGGCACCTGGGGTTCGTTGGCGGCATTGCTGCCGGCATGGCTGATTTTACAAACGGCTGGGGTGACAGGTTTATTGATCGCCAGCCTACTTGTTTCCATACTCGGTTGCTGGAACTGTGCGATTGTATTACCCCGCTTGCCGACGAATGATCCGGGCTGGATTGTCATTGATGAATGGGCTGGCCAATGGTTGTGTCTAGCCTTGTTGCTACCTTTCTTTGATAGCCTGACACTCACATTTTTGATCGCATTTGTTGTTTTTCGCCTGTTTGATATTTTTAAACCCTGGCCGGTTTCACGGGCTGAAAAACTGGGGCCTGCATGGTGGTCGATTATGGCCGATGATATTGTCGCGGGATTGATGGGAGCAGGCTTGGTGATCGCTGGTCTTCAAGCCTTGTCGTTTATCGCATGAGATTGCTTTTATGAAAATAGCCGATTGGGTAATCAGCGAATCAGGGCTGCAAAGCTTGATGTCGGCTGGCATCACAACAGGCTGGCTCAAGGCATGGGTGCTCTCTGCCGGCGCAACGGCAGTCCGTATTCATTTGCTGGAATCCAATCGTTGGCAGGATTCAGAGGCCGGCTGGCAGTTATTTTTTGCACCTGCCGATGGGTTAAAAAAAATCGCGCAGCGCTATGATGATTTCGCGCACTATAAAACTACCACACTGAAACTGGATAATCCTGTCCGCGATGTACGTTGTTATGTTCGGGAAAACAGAAAAATAATGTTATTGCCTCTCGGTGATATCACTTACCAGCGCCATGCCTGGTTAGCTTTTCTCAACGGTGATAAACCGTTATCGCCATTGTATGTGTGTGCGAGGGATAGCATGCCGATGGCGCTTGAAACAGGCCTAAGTGCAGGCTTTGTGAAACCAGCCGATGCCCATGATCGGAGTGATTTGAATTATCTCAATGCCACAGGCTTGCTGATTGAAGAGCAAGTTATCGCCATGCTTGGACAACACAACTTGTCGATCCGTACGGTTGAATCGTGTACTGCTGGTGGCATTGCAGCACGTTTATGCCGTGTGCCCGGAGCATCTGCCGTGGTCGATCGAGCCTGGGTAACGTATAGCAATGCTGCCAAAACGCAGGAAGTTGCTGTGGATCAGTCAGTCATCGATAAACATGGAGCAGTCAGCCAGGCCGTGGTGACTCGCATGGCCGAAGGTGGGGCAGGAGCCGATTCTTCTTACGCCTGTATTGCCGTGAGTGGGGTGGCTGGCCCCGGTGGTGGTACAGAGAAAAATCCGGTGGGCACGGTATGGATTGCTGTTGCATTGCCGGGTTATGCCACACAAAGCCGCTGTGTGAATCTAAGCGGTGCACGCCATGATATTCAGCATCAAACAGTCATTGCCGCATTGTCGTTATTGCTCGAGACGGTGGATAAGCATGATAGGGATGTGCAGATTTTAGCCGAAAGTCTCTGATAAATTGAAGGCTGTGTTATAGTTTTTTTGGCTTTTTATGATGCCATTCAGATCAATCGAGTCTTCTATCTGACCCTGTTTTATCAACTGGTCATTCGGCAGGGTTAAGTGCCGTATGAAAGCGTTGAAGAGCCGTTTTATGCCTGAAGAACACCATGCGGGTATCTTATATGCCTGTTATTCCATTACTTTTTTGCGTAGGGATTTGGTTTGGCTGCGTTTGTTTTTACTTTCCAATCGGCGTTTGATGGATGAGCGGGATTTGCGTGTGGGATGCCTTCGTTTCGGAATGCTAATCGCGGCGTTGATCAGTTCTTGCAGGCGATGCAAGGCATCGGCTTTGTTGAGTTCCTGGCTGCGATGGGATTGGGCTTTGATGATGATCACGCCCTGGGTGTTGATGCGCCGATCTCTGAACTGCAACAAACGCTGTTTGAAGTGTTCGGGTAAGGATGAAGCGTGGATATCAAAGCGCAAATGAATCGCACTTGATACTTTATTCACATTCTGACCACCGGCACCTTGTGCGCGGATGGCTTGCAGATCAATTTCATTATCCGTGACATGCACGGTATCGGTGATTTTTAGCATGCTTTAAATCGCGAACTCACGCACGGAATAACGATCTTTCGGGGTGATCTCTTTGCTTATGAATTGAGCTTTCTTGCCGCTATAAATGGTATCGCTGAGCCATTGTTGTTCGGCTTCAATATCGGCTTCGTTGATGGATTTACTCCATACGCCTTTTTTACCATTGTGGCTGAAATCAGCCAGCCAACGGTAATCGCGGGCCTTTAAATCATCCTTTTTTTCAAACGGAGCACGCACAGCAAATAGGCGTTGGGTTTTTTCGCGTGCGCCTGCCAGCAATGCCGCCATGGCCAGCTTACCCGAATTGGGCAATGCCTTGCTCAAGACATGCAAGGTGGCTTGAGCATCATTGACAGCCCGGTGTCCATCAAAGAAAAAGCCGAGTTTGTAAGCGATATAATCGAGTTTAAGACTGGAAATATCTTCATCCTGCCAGGCGATATCATTGAAGCTGCAAGCCCAGTTGGCGTGTTGGGCGATAGGCAAACGCCGCTCCAATACCTGTCGATCAAATCGAGCATTGTGGGCGATGATCAAATCGGCTTTTTCAAGCCAGTGATTGATTGCATCATCATCAAGCTTCTGACCGGCCACCATTGCATCGCTGATGCCGGTGATCTGCTTGACGATGTCGGCGAGTGGTTCATGCGGATCTTCAAAGCCATCGTAGGTGTGCAGGATACGATAAATAAGGCCGGAGCCGGCATCGTATTCAAAGGCAATAAAGCCGAGTTCGATGATTTTATCCTTGGCTGTATCGAGCCCTGTGGTTTCGGTATCAATCACAATACCGAGGCGGGCAGTTTTGGGTTCACCCTGCCAATAGCGCTCGGGTGGATTAAGTCGTTCAATCACCCGGTATTGATCCGACTGCTGCAGATGTTGAATGGCATCGTTATCGTTCATTATAGCTCACCTCACAAGCTGCGAATCATGCACGTTCTTATGGAGTTCTTAAACCGGATTGCAAAAGCTGATTTCAGCCCATGCCGTTGGCAGTGGTGCGCCCGATACCGCTTGTGTGAGTGCGCCATGTTCACCATCTCCGATGTGTGGGCGCGGTGGTTGCGGCGCTTAAGCCAGGCTCAATGCATCGTTCACTAATCCGGTGAATTCATCAAGCTCAACGATGACTCGAATATATTGGAGCCATAAAAAGCGCTGTGGTCGCTTTTTATCAGTCTCTC
Source organism: Mariprofundus sp. (assembly GCA_030951025.1). Lineage (GTDB taxonomy): Bacteria > Pseudomonadota > Zetaproteobacteria > Mariprofundales > Mariprofundaceae > Mariprofundus. The sequence continues at coordinate 7,018 of JAUZQK010000129.1, forward strand.
CATACCAGACTCAGAGAAGTGCGGTATCGCCGCTTAGAATGGCTTTCTCTGTTGGGCGGGGAGGTGTTTGCTATCTGCAGGCTGTTTAAAGTAAACCAACATGAATCCCTATGAAAACAAACAGTTCAATTCATTATGCAATATACTTTTGAGAGAAAACCTATTATTGCTTGATTTATAAAGCTTTTTTAATTGTTGTTGAACCTCTTTAAATCGATATGGCAAGGTTATTAAGTCAGCTGAATGTGAGAAAAAACACCCAATATGAGAACATATAATAAGGTTGCAATGTGTTGGTTCTTTTTGTGCATTGTTAGTTCCCCATCATACAAATAGGGTGCATCCTTGATAAAGAACCAACAGTTCGATTTGATGGTTTATATGTGTTTAAAAACAGAAATTAACTTGGAAATGCACCTGCAACGGTATTGCTTGATCGTGTACAAGTTGAAAGAAAAAATGAAGTTGATGTGGCCAGAAGCTTTAATGATTATCAGGTTGAGGTTAATGAATCTAACTGGCCTGACGGTGTTGAATTGATAAAAATGTTAGGCT
>JAUZQK010000013.1 GCA_030951025.1 Mariprofundus sp.
GTTATCTAAAACATTGGATCAAGTATGGCCATTTTAAGTTTATTTTCTCGATTTTCTCTGCTGCTGCTTGTATTGCTGCTGCCGATGCAGACACAAGCTGAACGCATCAAGGATTTGGCCAATATTGAAGGTGTGCGTGGCAATGCCCTGATTGGTTATGGATTGGTTGTGGGCCTTAATGGTACAGGTGACTCTGGCACATCATCACCATTTACGGTGAATAGTATCACTGCTTTATTGGAGCGCCTGGGTGTCAATGTTCGGGCTGATATTAAAAAGATGAAACCCAAAAACATTGCTGCTGTGATGGTGACATCTGAACTGCCTGCGTTTGCCCGTCCTGGTCAACAACTGGATGTGACAGTATCGAGTATTGGCGATGCCAAGAGTTTACGCGGTGGTACATTGTTGGTGACCCCGTTATTGGGTGGTGATGGGCAACCCTATGCTGTGGCGCAGGGTGGTTTATCTATTGGTGGTTTTACCGCATCAGGTAAAGGTGGCAGCACCACCAAAGGGCATCCTACTGCAGGCACAATTCCCAATGGTGCGCGGGTTGAAAAAGCCGCACCGCGTGGTTTAACCGCCGAGCAGGATCATATCACCTTGAATTTGCGTCGGCCGGATTTTACTACGGCCAGAAATATTCAGCGCGCTATCAATGCAAAACTGGGCAAGGGTATGGCGCGAGCACTCGATTCCGGTACGATTAAGGTGTGGAATCCAAGCAGTAATACGATTGAATTGATTGCTGATCTCGAACAGATTGATGTGGTTATTGATCATCAGGCTATTGTGATTGTGGATGAACGTACGGGAACCATTGTCATGGGGCAGGAAGTGCGCATTGATACCGTGGCTGTAGCGCATGGTAATATCACTGTCAGCGTTTCAGAGAATCCAGAAGTGTCGCAACCCAATGCCTTTGGTGGCGGGCAGACTGCTACAGTGGATCGTACGGCTGTGGATGTGAAAGAAGATAAAGCCAAGCTAGTGGTGTTGCCCAAGCAGGTTTCCTTATCCGAGCTGGTGAGTGCCTTGAATGCAGTTGGTGCGACACCGAGTGATTTGATCGCGGTATTGCAGGCCATCAAGGCTGCGGGTGCATTGCATGCCGAACTGAGAACCATGTAATGGCTGGGGCTATGAATAGTATTGCGCTGAGTGTTGCTGTTTCAACGAACACAGGAGGTATCAGGCATGGCTGATTTGGTTGAATATGTCATTGATGGCATCCTGAAACGGGAACAGATGCAGAAACAGGTCAAGCAAAAGCAGGTGAAGCAACAGCAGCAGGCGAATAGCACCAAGCCTAGCCCTGGAGCAGCGCCGTTTGCAAAATCGTTCAACGCCAATTACGCCAGTCTGCACAGTGTTGGCACCCAGGTAGCGGCACCGATTAAACAGCGCGATGAGGCATTGTGGAAAGTCAGTCGCCAGCTTGAAGCGGTGTTTGTGCAGCAAATGATGTCCGAAATGCGTAAGACGGTGAACAAATCCGATTTTATGCCGAGCGGTTATGCCGAAGATGTACATGCATCAATGATGGATGATGCGATTGCTCAAGCCAGTGTGAAGCGCAGTAACTTTGGTATTGCCGACAGTATTTACCGTCAGCTGGAAACGGCGAGTAACAATCGCAATGGAAGCGAAGGTGGATCGGTGACCAGCTCCAGACCAGAACAAATCGCACGTGCTCAAGAAATTTCCAACACTGCCGATAATTTAAAGATGAGCAGTAGTTTGGCCATGGAGGTACGCAAACATGCGAATTAACAGCTCAACAGGCCCAACGGGTATTCATAAAGCGGCCAGCGCTTCAAAAGGCAAGTCGAAAGGGAAAGCGGCCAGTGGCGGCGGTGATTCCATCAAAGTCAGTGATGCAGCCAGCTTGCGCGAGAAGGCGTTGACCATGCTTGGTGATATGTCGGCAGTGCGCATGGAGCGCATTGAAGAGATTCGCGACGCGCTGGAAGAGGGTAGTTTTAAATCGGACAGCCATAAAGTGGCCACCCAGATTGTCAGCAATGCTTTGGCGGAACGGTCATGGTAGTGCATCAAATATCTAAACACACTTCTGTTGTCTTGCCTGTAAAAGCCTTGCAGCAGTTGCATATTATCCTGGAAAAAATGAATGTGTGCGCGCGTGAAATGGAAAAGATTACACAAGCAGAATACGAAGCGATTCGTTTGCTCAATGCCGATCAAATCATGAGCTTGAGTGATAATCGCATTACCGCGCATCAGTGCCTGGCACAGCTTGAACAGGAATGTCGTGAGCTGTTAAAACAGTATGATATTGCCAATGATTTATCCTTGTCGGTGGTGATTGATATGTATGCCGGTAAACAAGCGGCTGAATTTCAGGCTTTGCGCCGGAATCTGTATGACCGCATGTTGAAGGTGGATCAGGATAGTCAGGATAATCGTTTGCGTTTGCATGCTGCCTACAATGTCTCTTCGAGCATTCTCGAAGGCCTGGGGCTGACCCAATCCGAGCAGACTTACAAACGCCGGACGACTGGATAAAAAAGCCATGATTTTTGATAGCCTCAATATCGCCGCCAGCAGTCTGAAGGCTCAGCAGAAAGCCATTGACGTGGTCTCGCACAATATTTCCAACGTCAATACACCTGGTTATTCCAGACAGGTTGCGCATGTGGTGAGTGAGGTGCCGGAAAAAATTGCCGGGCTCAGTCTGGGGCGCGGTGTGAATGTGGCCAGTGTGCAGCGTATTATCGACCCGATTATCGGGCAGGCACAGCTGAACAATGCCTCGCAGTTATCATTCTGGACGACGGTGAATGGTGGCTTGAGTTCTGTAGAAAATGTATTTGGTAGCTTGCAAAGTACAGGGCTCGCTTCAGCCTTGGATGAGTTCTTTTTATCCTGGAAACAACTGGCCAATAATCCGCAGGATAATGGTCAACGGGTCAATGTGCGGGCAAAAAGTGGTACATTGATTGATAATTTAGCCAATATGCAGCAGCAACTGCGTGATGTGCAGGGCAATACCGACAGCAATATCGATCAGAGTATTACCAAGGCCAACCAGCTGCTCAATAATGTTGCTTCACTGACGGTTCAGATTAACAATCAGGAGACAGGTAGTACGATTGGTTCAGCCAATGATTTGCGTGATCAGCGTGATCAGACGGTGCGTGATTTGGCCAAATTGCTGCCAGTCAAGAGTATCACCACCGGTGATGGCTCGTTTATGTTGCAAACCGTCAATGGTGATTTGCTGGCGCAAGATGGCGTGGCGCGCCAATTGGCACGAGGCACGACAAGCGGCAATGCATTTTCAACGGTTGTGATTGCAGGCACTGGATTGCCGGTAGTCAATGCCGGTCAAGGTGGTTCCCTCGGTGGCATGCTTGAATTGCGCGATACGAAACTGGCTGGTTATATCACGCAGCTGGATAGTATTTCAGCCAATTTAATCTTTTCAGTCAATCAGGTGCATGGCAGCAGTGCCAATACCGCCAAGCTGAGCACGGTGACATCGGAGCAGTCCAGCAGTGCTGCATTGGCTCTGGATAATGCAGCTCAGACAGCACCGTTTGCCAATAAGATTCAGACCGGCAGTTTTAAAATTCATGTCTATGATGCCGCCGGTTTAGCCACCCCAGCCGGTGGCACGGCGATTAACATTACGGCCGGTGCAACGAGCATGAACAATGTGGTGACCAGCTTGAATGCCGTAGCAGGCATTACTGCCTCCGTTGATGCAAGCGGTCGGTTATCGATCAATGCGGCAGCAGGCCAGAGCTTTGCACTCTCTGGTGATAACAGTAATTTCTTGGCGGCGTATGAAATAAACAACTTTTTCAGCGGTGGCGATACCGCATCCATGCGTTTATCGAGTGCGATTCAGGCCAGTGCCACTGCCATCAGTACAGGTGTAGCAGACCCTGCCACATCCAATGTTTTTGCTGGAGACAGCAGCAGCGCTCTGGCGATTCTGGCTTTGCAGAACACCGCGTTAAGTGTGGATGGCACAGCATCATCGAGTCTGTTTGATCGCACCACATCATTATCCACCCAATATGGTTCGGATGTGGCGGTGTCATTGCAGCAAAAATCCTACCGTAGTGTGGAAGCGACATCGCTGGAGAGTCAGCGGCAAGCCGTTTCCGGTGTGAATGTGGATGAAGAATTAATTAATATGATCAAGTTTCAACGTGCTTATCAGGCATCTGCAAAAATTATCACCACGACCAATACCATGCTTGATTCATTGATGGGTTTAATCCGATGAGTGGTTCGATTGATCGTCGCTTGATTGATAGCAGTGGTTGCTTTGAACATGCACAGCTGAGGAGGGTGACATGAGAATATCGACCAGCATGTTGTATAATAATTTACTGACCGGCATCAATAATCAGCAGAATGTGCAGGATAAAGCCAATACCAAGATTGCTTCGGGCAAACGCTTTTTAACACCGGCCGAATCGGGACTGGATTATAAAGTGTCCCTGGATCTGCGTCACAGCCAAACCGGTGTGCAGAGCAGTATTGATGCTATTGGCACGGTGGAATCACGTTTGAACATCAGTCAGACCCTGCTCAACAGCATGAGTAATATCATCAAGCGGGCTGAGGTCTTGGCGGTGCAACAGTCATCGGCGCAAATGAGTAATGCGGAACGGCAGTCGGCATTGCAGGAAGCAACACATCTGACGGATCAATTGCTTTCCGACAGCAATCAGCAGTGGCAAGGCCAAAGCCTGTTTGCCGGTACTGCGGTGGATCAAACTTCTTTTGTTGATGATGGTACTGGAACCGGCACCATCAAGTATAACGGTAGCGCTCAGGATAGTGTGGTATCGGTTAGTTCCAATCAAACCGTGGTAAGTAATATTCGAGGTGATAATCCTGCATTTTCTGCGGCATTTAATGCTATGCGGGATTTTAAAGCAGCTCTATCGAATAACGATCAAGTTGCTATTCAAACAGCACTCGGCGCGTTGAACAGCGCAGGCAATGGTATGATCGATTTGACTGCCGATACAGGGGCGCGCTTAAAAGCCATTCAGATATCCAAAACGTCGTTTGAAGATATGAAGCTGAGTCTGGATAAACAGTTAAATACCCATGAAGGTGTAGATATCCCTGCATTGGTATCCGAATTTCAGCAATCGACGATCGCTCTAAAAGCAGCATATAGCCAGATATCCCAGATCAAGTCGTTGAGTCTGGTTAATTTTCTCAGATAAGATGATGGATCACTAGATGCTGGTTTTACGCCGAAAAATTGGTCAGGTCATCCAGATCAATGATGATATTCGTATCATTATTCAGGATGTGCAAAACGAACATATTGTACGGATTGGTATTGAAGCACCATCGGATATTCCGGTGCATCGCATGGAAATATACAACCTTATTCAGGCTGAAAATAAATCGGCCGGCGGTGCAGCTGCACTAAAATGGTTACAAGGAGCAAACAAAGATGACAGCCCTAGCGATGAAGACAAATATGACTGAATCAGCGCACGATTATGCCGAAGCCTTTCATTTTCCCCAAGGCCTGGCGGGCTTTAGTGAGGCTAAAGAATACGGCTTTATCTATGAAGGGCAGGGCGATATTATGTGTCTGCAATCGATAGATCAGCCGGAAGCCGCTTTTTTGATTACGCCTTGGAATGAAAAGCGATTGGGTTCTGTGCCGGCTTTATCAGCGGACTTATCGGCCTGCCTGCAAGTCGATCAGCCGGCAGATATTATATGGATGCTGGTGCTCAATCCCTTTGCTGATAAAGAATGGGTGACCGCCAACTTAAAAGCTCCGATCGCTTTAAACTCACAGTCAAAGTTGGGGCTGCAATGCATTCGACAAGATGCAGGTTTGGATATCCGTTACCCCTGGATGGCACAGCCGACATAAGAAAACACATTCAGCTGTTTACATGACTGCTGAAACAGAACTGGAGTTTAACAGTGATCAAGGCGCACAATATACCGGTACAGGATTAAAAAACTGTTGGGTTTTGTCGGTGAGGTCGAACAGAAAAAACAGTTCTGCGAATTCGCTATAGATCGAGTGATAGACCATTGTTTTTTAGCCATGTGTTGGCTTGGTGGTAGTCGGGCATGATGCTCTCAACCCGTTGCCAGAAGTCTTTGCCATGGTTGTGGTGAATCAAATGGCATAGTTCATGCACAATAACATAATCAATGATACGGGCGGGAGCCATGATGAGGCGGTAATTGAAATAAATGCGTCCATCCTGATGGCAGCTGCCCCAGCGGCTTTTGTAGGCTTTTACACCGATGCTTGCAGGTGTTTTTCCAATACTGGCTGAGAAGTGCTGGGCGCGTTGTTGGCAGTGCTGTTGGGCTTGCTGTTTGTACCAGATGATGATCTTTTGTTTGAGTTTGTCGGCTGGCAGTGCTGGTACTATCAATTGCGCATCGGCAATATGTATCTCTGTGTGATGGTTATGAATATTTAGACGGTAGCTTTTTCCGAGCAGCTGAAATAACTCACCCTGTTGAAACAACTTGGCTTGATAGCTAGCTCTGATATTATGGTTAAAATGCAGTTTTTTTTGAATCCATGTTTGTTTATTTTGAACAAATTGATGAATGACAGCTTCTGGCATGCGCTGGGGTGCAAGCACATCGACCTGGCTGTTGCTGCGGATGATGATGCTCAGCGTTTTGCGTTTTGGGCTGCGCAGAATGGCATATTCGATGTTGTCTGGCATTGATCAAGTAGGCTTTGGCAGCTGTTGCCCTTGTTGTATCTGTTCTAGATTGATGACGTGATGCGATTTGCAATACTGGCATGATGTGGTGATATCACCGGTTGCACCGGCCAATGAACTCAGATCATCGGATGATAAAGAGCATAGTGCCCGCATCATTTTTTTAGAGCTACAGTCGCAGTGGTAGCTGTACATATCCGTGCTAGCCTGTTTGATGTGTAAGCTGTCGAAATAAGCCAATAGTGTTTCCAGACTGTCGTTTTCCAGTGCGCTATTGGGTATTTTAGCCATGCATTCGACTGATTTGAACCAGTGTTCATCATCACAGCCGGGCATGGCTTCGATCATGATGGCCAGATCACCGTGCAGAATAATATCGGCTTTGATTTGCACCGATTGATTCAAATAATGAATGAGATGATCGGCCAAAAAGTCGGATGTGTGTTCAATGCTGGAGACATAAGGCTGACCAAAACCCAGATCGCGTACGGTAGATAAACGAATAGGGCTACCCAGCCAACTCGATAGTTTGGCATGATCATGCTGCTGCAGCATGGTTTGATCATCAGCCCAATCGATATAAGCACGCACTTGTCCCTGGCGGGCTTCACTCAATATCTTTTTCACTGGAGCAGTCGCTGCGGCATTAAGTTGCAAGACTTGCCGTGTACCACCCTTGCTGATGGATAATAACAGAATGGATGCGAGCAGGGTTTGGTCAAACAGTTGGGTGATGTGGCCATTTAAACCGTGGATGCGATTGGCTTGTTTGAATATCTCTGTGGCACGCATAATGACACCGCGACTGTGGGAATCGGGCAGCAAAAAACGAATGAGTTGATCGCTGTTGGCTTGTTGTTGGTCTGATGCCCCGTTGCTTGATTTTTCTGTGAACGAACTACCCGCCATCACTGAATCCGTTTTTTCAGCCATGCATGCACCTCGTTCAGCGAATCGAAACAAACAGATGCTCCAACCTCGGTCAATTCATCAGCTGAGAACGCATCACAAAAGCCCAGAGGCCTGCTGCCAGCGCGTTTGGCCGCTTTCATGTCGGCAAGCCCATCACCAAGCATAATGCTTGCTTCGGGGCTGATGCCGAGCTCGCTGCAGGCCAATAATACCGGCGCTGGATCAGGTTTTTCAGGCCGACCTTCAAGTTTTCCGATCACACTTTTAAAGTAGCCGCTCCAGCCCAATACTTCCAACTGCGCTTCAGCACGCTTTTGACTCTTGCTGGTGACAATCGCGATGGGGATGTTTTTTTCGTTCAACCACTTGAATAATGATTCCGCACCGGCAAGTGCTGTGATGCGATCCAGATAATCTTCATCGTGAATTTCCAGAAAACGCAGACTTGCAGCAGCTTTGCGCGCGCCAAATAGAGCCGTCATGCTGCAATCACCTTTACCGGTATGACGTTTGATATCCTTGTCGCTCATGGTCGGTAAACCGAATTCGATGAAGGTTTGATTGAGTGCTCGAATGATCGGAGGAAAGGCATCAACAATGGTGCCATCCATATCAAACAGTACAGCCTGGATTGTTTGTTTCATGTTTTAGTTTGTCTCATTGGGCTGTTTTAATGCTTCGAAGGTTTTGAGCATCTGTTGACGCAATAAGATACTCACCGCTCCAGGCTTGCCTGTGGCGATAATTTGATCATTGATTTTGCATACCGGCATGATGGCATTGGTGGTGCTGCTCATCATGCATTCACTTAAACCTGCTTCATGCAGATGCCAGGGGCGCTGTTCAATCGCAATGCCTTGCTCTGCAGCCAGACGCAGTGCCATATCGCGGGTGATGCCACCGAGCACCTGCTGATCAAGCGGATGCGTTACCAGTGCGCCATCAATCACAGCAAAGCAATTGGTGGCACAGCCTTCGAGCACATGCCCCACATCATCAAGCCAGAATGCTTCATCGGCTCCCTGGCGGGTGGCTTCCTGTTTACCGAGTACACTGGCTAGCAGGGCAATAGATTTTATATCACAGCGTTTCCAGCGTATATCGGACAAGGTAATTGCAGTCACACCCTGGGTGATTTGTTCATCGCTGGGCATCGGCAAGGCGCGCGAGGTGATGACCATGGTTGGCTGGAGTTTAGCTTTGATCAGATGGGAGCGTGGTGCTACACCACGGGTAATCTGCACATACAGCATAGCATCATCATAAGGGTTACGCTGATAGGTTTGGCGGATTAATTGTTCGAGTTCAGCCAAGCAGCAGGGCAGTTCAATCGCAATTGCCTGGCACGATTGTTCCAGCCTGTGCAAATGGGCTTGCAGATCGAGAAAGGTGCCGCCGAAACAGGCGATGACTTCATACACCCCATCGGCAAATTGAAAACCTCTGTCTTCAATGTGAACAGTGGCATCTGCCAAGGGCAGAAACTCGCCGTTCACCCAGGCGGTAAGCGTCATTTATCGTTTTCCGTTTCACCTGTAACGTCATTGAGCAGATCATCGGATGTATCACTCATCCAGAGGCGCAGACCATCCCATTGACGGCTGACCCATCCAGCCTGTGCGATGGAGCTGGTAGCCAGCATGGGGAATGAACGAATGACAGTGCCTTGATCATGTTTGCCGCCCATGACGGCTTCGATACTGCCGAGCTGCTGACCTTTTGTGATGGGAGCTTTTAAAGGGGCGTTATAACGCAGGCGGAAAGATAGTTTGTTTTTATTGTTGCTGGGTACACTAACCCAGACTTGCGATGAAGGTTTAAGCCAGATGGAATCGTGTACTCCTTCAAAGACATCAACCTTACGACGGATTTCACGTTCACTTGGGCGCACGGTGACAAAATTACGAAAGCCGAATTTGAGTAGCTTTTTGGATTGTTGAGCCCGTGCACGATCCGATTTGGTGCCGAAAACAGCACTGACAAAACGGGTGCTGTCTTTTTCAGCTGAACCAACCAGACAATAACCAGCCTCTTTGGTGTGGCCTGTTTTGAGGCCGTCAGCTTCTGGGAAAGTCCACAATAAACGATTGCGGTTGGGCTGGGTGCGACCATCAAAGGTATAGTCGCGTTCGTCGAATAGCTTGTAATCTTCAGGGAAATCACGCCACAAAGCGACACCGAGAATGGCCATATCCATGGCTGAACTGTAATGGCCTTCAGCCGGGAAGCCGGTGGCATTTTTAAAGTGGCTATGTGACATGCCCAGTTCACGGGCTTTTTCATTCATGCGATCGGCAAAGGATTCTTCGGAGCCATCCATGTGTTCGGCTAAGGCAATGCAGGCATCGTTGCCGGATAAGGTGGCAATGCCATGCAATAACTCATTCACCAAGGGGTGCATGCGCGGCTCTAAAAACATGGTGCTGCCACCAATTTTCCAGGCTTTTTTGCTGATGTCCACGCGAGCGTTGGAATCGAGACGACCATCTTTGATGGCCTCAAAAGCCAGGTATAAGGTCATCAGCTTGGTCAGACTGGCTGGCGGCAATTGTTCCTCGGCATTGTGCTCGGCAATCACTTGACCGGAACGGGCATCAATCATTGCCCATGATTTGGCTTCAAGGGTGGGAGACTTGGGCCATGATGCAGCCATAGCTGTGGAACTTAATATGAGGATTGACAGTAGGGTGATGAAAAAACGGGATAAAATATGTGCTCCTGTGGGTTGTGCTATATGGGGTAAATGATGTGTTGGGTTGATTACCATTGCCAATCCTCCTCAGGGGCAGCTTGCCATTCGATATCCTGATTGAGAGCTGGCCTGATAATGCGTAAATTTTCGGCGTGCAACATTAAACGTGTATGGGCTTTTCCGCCATAGCGTATATCACCGAGAATTGGGCAGCCTAGCGCAGCCATATGGATGCGTAATTGATGGGTGCGTCCGGTATGCGGAATGAGCTTAATCAGCGCACGCTGCCCCCGGCGTTCGATAACCTGCGCTTCAGTTTTGCAGCTGCGCCCATGCTCGGAGACATGGTAACGGCCACGTTTGTCGCGTTTGTTTTCGATGCACAGGCTAATCATTTGTTCATCCCAAACAGGAGAGGGTTGCACGACAGCCAGATAGCTTTTGAATGTGCAAGCATGCCAGTTGCTTTGCAGGGTTTGTAATAGCTTGGGCTGGCTGGAGAACAACATCAAACCGGATGTGCCGCGATCGAGCCGGTGTACTGGGCGCAAATCTGTTGCTTGTTGGGGTGTTAGTTTGAGCTCTTGCATGAGATACTGAGCCAGTTCAAAGGGCAGTGTGCCCCGGCTGCGATGCAGGGCTTCCTGGGCATATTGATTGCTGCGTTTGTGCAACAAATAAAGCGGCGCATGTTGCCAGATGATTTGGCTTGCATCGAAGGCGATGAGCTTTTCTTTTTCGAGCAGCACAACACGGACTTTGTCACCGCATTTGAGTATGCGGCCAGCCGTGCGGCAGCGGCGCTGATTGAGATACACACCACCCTCATCAATAGCACGGCGGCTGCGGCGACGTGACAGGTCAAACAATTGAGCTAAAGCCTGATCGAGACGCAGCTCTTGTTCATCGGTACTGACGACGGCGCGCAGATCCTGAAAATTGGCATTGTTGTTTGGCGTTGTGGATGGGTTCATGTGTAAGGCTGCAGGGCATCAAGAATATCCTGATGTTTAGTGCAAATCTGAATGGAATCAAAGGCTTTATCGGCTGAAATAATCAACTCATCTGACAGGGTATGAATAATCGCTGGCCACATATTGCCATAGAGTAGCAAGGGGCGTGGTTCGAGCACATGAATGGCAATCAAATCCCAGGTCATGGCCAGTTCGGCCAGCGTACCCAGGCCGCCGGGTAAGACCAGCCAGGCATCGGCCTGCTCGATCATGCTGCCCATGCGATCAAAAAAGTTATGGGCGCGTATTTCTTCACTCAAGGTGTTATTGGGCGGAGTAGGGAAACGCTCCAGCGTGATGCCTTGAATGTGGCCACTACCGGCATGCATACCTTCAGAAAAGGCAGCCATCATGCCTTGATGACCACCGGTGATACCATCCCAGCCTGAGCGGGCAATTTTTTCAGATAATAGCAATACATCCTGATAAACCCCGGATTCAGAGCTGATACGGGATGAGCCGAAGGCGGCCAGACGCGGGCGGTTTTGTTTTGTCATTGATGCTGCATTCATTTGATAATAACCATGGGCTTGCCAAAACCTTGCCGCTGCAGCGATAAAACGGTTTGCTCGACTTTTACCATATCTTCAAACGGACCGATGCGTACCCGATACAGGGTGTGCTTAACCCGCTGGGTGGCCACGGTATGGGCGGCTGGAAAACTGCTTTTGAGTTTGCCTTGCAAACGGCTGGCATTATCCTCTGAAGCAAATGCACCGAGTTGCACAAAGATTTTTCCGGCCACAGCAGTAGTTGATGCGGATAACTTATCAGGACTGGAAACGGTGATGCTGTTGGGCTGATCGGCCGCTTTTAGTTTGGCTCCCATGGCCAGGGTCTGTTGTTGCGATGAGGGGGCGATTTGCAACGATTGCACACGCACATGCGCCGTACCTTGTCTGGCATAACCCAAAGCAGTGGCGGCGGCATAGGAGAGATCAATCAATCGATCTTTCACGAACGGGCCGCGATCATTGACACGCACCGTGATGGAGCGGCCATTTTCCAGATTGGTGACACGCATCAAGGTGGGTAGGGGCAGGGTTTTATGGGCGGCGGAGAGTGCATGCATATCATAGACTTCACCATTGGCGGTGCGCAGGCCATGAAACTTTTTACCATACCAGGATGCGATACCGGTTTGATCATATCGACCTTCGTTTTCAAGCGGTGTATACCAGCGCCCAGCGACTTGATACGGCTTGCCTGTTTTGTGGATGCCGCCCGCTCCATCGGGTAATTGAGCTTGTCCGTTGGGGGGGGAGCCTGGTGCGGTATCATGGGTTTTGACGGCGCAACTGGCCAATACAAGGCTTAAAAATGATAGCAGTAGGGTGGTGTGGATCAATCGACAGCGAATGTTGTTCTCTCCAGCATGGCGGCGATTTCGGTCACGGCCATGGCGTAATTAAAGGATGGATTGTAACGCATGATGACATAAAAGTTATAGTGTACCAGCGCGAATTGTTTGCCTTTCTGTTTATCTTTACCGGTCTGCATTTCAATGATGCTGACTTTATCATTATCGTGCCAGGTGGATGGAATATCGGCGAATACCTTTGGCATGCTTTGACGTAACTCAGCCAGAGTCACCCAGTGTTTTAATTTACCCTGGGATATCTTTTGCCACTTTGGCGTTAGTGTTGTATCGATCGGTAACCAGTAAGCTGAAGGACGACCATATTGCCAATGATGGCGTTTAAAATAATTGGCGATGCTGGCGATAATATCGGGCTTGGAATGAAATACATCGCGAATACCATCACCATCTTCATCAACAGCATAATCACGGAATGATGTTGGAATAAATTGAATCGAACCAAAAGCACCGGCATAAGAGCCTTTGAGTGTGGTCAGATCGAGTTGATCCTGCCGGGAGATTTGAATGATTGCGCCGAGTTGTTGGCGAAAGAATTTGGCGCGGCGCGGGAAACCGGTCGATAAGGTGTACAATGAATCCAGAATAGGGCGTTTGCCGTGCGACTGTCCGAAGCGGGTTTCAATGCCGAGGATTGCCGCGATAAGTACGGCATCAACCTGATATTTTTCTTCGATGTTGGCAAAGAGATCCGCATGCTGTTGCAGATATTGGCGACCCTTGCTGCGCATGCTGGCTTTAATGAATAACGGACGGTATTTCACATAAGGTTGAGCTTCCCATTGGCCGTTCATGCGTTTGACAATCTCCGGCTGAAAGGTGGCTTGTTTTAAAATGGCGCGAATGTCACTCAGTGGAATGTGGGTTTCACTCGCCAGAGTGACAGCCAGGGCTGCGCGGCTGACGTATTGCGTACCATCGGGTTTCTGGCTTGCCGCATCCGTTTGCATGGGCGAAAGCATGGATAAAGCGATAAAAACAAAAGCCTGCAAGGGATTCGGCATATTGCAGCGTGGAAAAAAAGTAAAATAACGGGTGAATAACGAGGTTGAATGAGTCATGCCACGAATGCTAACGAGGGATGAGTCTGACAGGTAGTGAAAAAGCAGTGAAAAAACCATCGTATGGTGTTTTTTTATTGGAGCTGGCCAGATTTTTTGCTATCCAGGTGTTGAGAGGGATAGGTTTTGAGTTTGCTTTATAAGCCTGAGCTTATTTTCCAGCCATTGGATGTTTTGATTAGGGTAATGCGTTCGCGCTGGTTGAGTTGTCGCCATGTGTTATCGGCTTTTACGCGCAGTAAATAGTTTTGCTCACATTCGGCATGATTTGCATCGAGCAGGCGGATGATGCGTTGGCTGGAGTTCATTTCGGTTGCTTCAAATTGGGTGAATAAACGGTTCATTTTACTGACAACGTCAAATTCACTTTGGCCTGTTGCATCCAGGTAATCGGGCAAGAGCAGGGCATCGTATGCCTTGATATTATGGCTGCTGACGGCTGCATCGCGTGCATCGAGCACTTTGTTGATTTCGATTTTGTCATATTCGCTGCATCCGCTTGTAGATAAGAGCATCAGTATCAGCAAACTGAATATCAGGTATGGCACAGGTTTTGGCATGCTTGTTTATCTATCTGACGTTGTTTGAACCGCTGTTTATAAAAAGCGCTTGGCTTTTGAGCTCCATGGGCTGTTCGGGTGATTGTGTCGGAGAATCATGGCGGTTTGGCGAGCATCGCGTTTTAGACCCATCTTGGCATAGGAGGCGGATAGATAATACAGTGCTTCTTCGATTGATGGCGTGGTTTGATACAAACGCACCAAGTCTTGGAAGCGGTTGGCCGAAGCAACAAAACGATCATGTTCAAAGTAATATTTACCGACCACCAACTCATGCACGGCCAGCGCATTAAACAGAGAGCGCAGATGCCTTTGCCCGCTTTTGGCGTAAGTGCTTTCTGGGTGTTCTTTGAGCAGTGCTTTAAACGCATCAATGGAAAATTTATACATGCTAATATCTTTTTCTGCCGATGTACGCTGTTCAAAATAGCTCATCGCCAGCATGTATTTGGCGTAATCCACATTTTCATGTTTGGGGTGGCGATCAATAAAACGCTTGCTCATGGTCTCGGATAAAATGAACTCTTTGCCTTTATAGGCAGCATAAATACGCAATAACTCAGATTGAATAGCATGTTTGCTGTAGGGGTGATCGGCGCTGAATTTTTTTAATTTGTCACCGGCGACAGCATAATCGCCACTTTGAACAAAGGCTTTGGCGTGGGCATATTCGCCTTCAGCATTATCATCGTAGACCTTGTCTTTGGCTGCGCAGCCGCTAAGTGCGGTGATAATGATGAGTAAGAGTAGACTGGAGAGTTTTAAATTCATCGGCGCAGTTTACGGTTTGCATGCGGTGGCGACAACGGCAAGATGTCGTCCGGTTTGACCTGCATCGCGGCGGAATGAGAAAAAATGCTCTGCATCGCATGCTGTGCAAGCATTGATGCGCTCAATATGATGCGCTGATAAACCGCATTCGAGCAGTTGCAAACGATTGATTTGAGACAGGTCTGCGGTGCTTTGTACAAAATCAGCTGCTGATTCAGCGCTGTTTTTTAATGCGGTGGCTGCATCTGCTCCAATTTCGAAACAGCAGGAGCCAATGCAAGGCCCAAGGCTGGCGAGAATGTGTTGTGTTTTTGCCCCGCGTTCACACATGCCTTGTACCGCTTGTTTGGCGACACCCGCAGCAGTGCCGCGCCAGCCTGCATGCACTGCCGCGCTGATGCCGCTTATCGGTTCAACGAGCAATAGGGGTAGACAATCGGCAGTGCGCACTGCCAGAGCGGTGTCGGGTTGATCACTTAATAGAATATCAGCTTCGTAATCGTGCATCTGGCCTGAACCATTACAGTATAAGATGTGGCTTTGGTGCACTTGAACGGCTTGGTGGGGGATGCAGGGCAGCTTCGCCGAGGCAATCAGTTGATCTAAATTCGAGTGGATGTTTTGTTCGTTATCACCCAGCCCTGAGCCAAAATTTTGGCTGTCGAACGGGGCTGGACTCACGCCGCCGGCGCGCAGGGTAAATAAAGCCAGAATATGATGTTGGGCAAATAATTCGGACTGGATGAAGGCCGGTTCAATGCACGGCGATTCAGCCATAGTTTTCTTTTAAAGCACTGGACAGACGTTGCAAGTCAGCGGGCAGGGGGGCGCTAAAACTTAATTCCTGACCATGGATCGGGTGCTTGAATTCCAGCAGTTCAGCATGCAATGCTTGTCGTTTGAGTGCTGTGATGGCCGCGCGGGTTGGCTCAGGGATGTTTGAGGCAGGATTATAGCTGCGGGCATACACAGGATCACCCAGGATAGGCAATTGTTCATGTGATAAATGCACTCTGATTTGGTGGGTGCGGCCTGTATGCAGGGTTAAACGCAGCTGACTGAATGGACCGTACGACTGCTCGACCAGGGCATTGGTGATGGCTTCTTTACCATTCGGATTGACAGCCATTTTCTGACGTTGCTGGGGGTGTCGGGCAATGGGCAATTCGATGCAGCTTTGTCGCCAGCGCGGATTACCCCTGCACCATGCGATGTATTGACGATTCAAATCATGTTCGGCAAACATTGCACTGAGTTGTCGATGTGCCGTCTCGCTCTTGGCGACCACCAGGCTGCCCGATGTGTCTTTATCGAGTCGGTGCACGATGCCCGGACGTTGCATGCCGTTGATGCCGGATAAGCTGTCGCAGTGAAACAGCAGCGCATGCACCAATGTGCCGTGATCATGACCGTGAGCCGGATGCACCACCATGCCTGCAGCTTTATTGATGACGATGATATGCTCATCTTCAAATAAAATATCCAGTGGAATATCTTCGGCTTCGAGGTTCATGCTTTCGAGGGCTGGGATATGCAAGCTATAATGCTCATCTTCAAGCACACGCAATGAGGCTTGCTGCATGGTTTTTCCAGCTGCATTGTGTACATGACCGCTCTTGAGTAGCTGTTGAACATGAGTGCGACTCAAGCCGCTGAGTGCGGTCAGGGCAGTATCGAGACGTTTGCCATCCTGAGTTTCATCAATGCTGAAACTCAGGGTGGTGTCGTTTGCTGCCTTATTCACGCGCTGCTTGTGGAGCCTGGCTTTCGGCTACGTTGGCTTTGTCTTGAGCGGTCGCGCTTGAAGCCGGCGTATCTGTTGTTGCGGTGCTTTGTTGTTTGTCAGCGCTTTTCTTACTCGTACTCTTCTTACTTGTACTTTTCTTAGGCGCTCGCTTTTTGACATCGGTCTTGGCAGGTGCTGGCTTGGACGAATCAACATTAGATGAATCAGCCTTAGATGGCTCATTCTTGGATGAAGTCGTTTTGCTGGCGGCAGGTTTAGGCGAATCTGTCTGAGCGTTATCTTTTTGTGCACTTGCCGTTTTTGCTGCAGATGCTGGCGTTGTTACCGTTTGTGTTGATGCTGCTGCAGGTGTATTGGCCGGTTTGGATGCATCAGAAGCTGTATTGTCAGCGCTGTTGTTATGCGCAGCAACATCTTTGTTGGCAGGTGAACGCCTGCGTCTGCGTCTGCGACGACGTGGTTTGTTTTCACTTGCACCAGCTTCGCCATGGTTTGTTGTTGCTTCATCCGCTTGGTCAGATGGCGCAGCGCTTTGTTTGTTTTGCGTTTGTTGTTTGGCAGGCCTTTTTGCTGCAGGTTTATTTTGCTGTGGCGTGCTTTTCTCGCTGCTTTGTTTGTTTTCCTGTTTGTTTCCTTGACTGTTTCCCTGACTGTTTGTTTGTCCGTTTGTTTGTCCGTTTGGCTGGTTGGGGCGTTTGCGATTGCGTCCACCACGGCGACGTTTGTTGGGCAGCTCTGTTTTAGCTGCTTCAGTGCTCGTATCAGCTGCTTTGACCGGTTCTTTTGTAGCTTTGCCGGTAAAGAGGTTGATTAATGCTTGTAGTGGCCCCCGCTTTTTGCTCTCTTCGACCGGAGCATCGGGAACGGGAGTAGGGATGCCCACAACGGGTTTCATTGGCTTGAGTTTGCGGTTCGGGCGTGGTGCTTTGATGCGTTTGCCAGTGTCTTCAAGCACCTCGATGCGTTGCTGGTTGTTTTCATTCCACTGCCGTTCGATACGGTAGTGTGGGATATCCAGCTCAGGCCGAATCTGCAGGGTGATCTGAATATCATACGCTTCTTCAATGCGGGCAATAATGCTGCGTTTGTTGTTCATCGGATATTCGCCGGTTTCAGATGGCACTTGCACAACCAGGGTAGGCTGTTTGCCACGTTCCGACCAGTCTTCCATGCGGGTGAGTATTTGCAGTGCCATGGAATCAACGGTGCGGATTGAACCGCGACCCTGACAGCGAGGGCATACTTCTGTGGTGGATTCACGTACCGAAGGGTGCAGACGTTGACGTGACATTTCCAATAAACCAAAGCGGGAAATGCGGGCAAATTGAATGCGTGCTTTGTCCTGTTTACAGGCTTTGCGCAGTACATCCTCAACCTGTTGGCCGTGTTTGCGGTTGGCCATGTCGATAAAGTCGATAACAATCAAACCGCCAATATCGCGAATGCGCAGTTGGCGGGCGACTTCTTCTGCGGCTTCCAGATTGATGGCAAGAGCAGTGTCGTCGATATGCTTGCCCTTGGTGGCGCGGGCAGAATTGACATCAATGGCAGTTAACGCTTCGGTTGGATCGAGCACAATCGAGCCGCCGGTAGGCAAGTGAATTTCACGCCGGTGAATTTCTTCGCATTGCGATTCGATGTTATGCTGGCGAAACAATGGTTTTTTGCCACGGTAGAGCTTGACCAGCTTTTCTTTGCCGGGAATAACGGCATGAATGAAATCTTTGGTGCGCGTATAAACCTCATGATTATCCACCCAGATTTCTTGAATATCATCGGAGAAATGATCGCGAATCGCACGTGTGGCCAAGTCGCCATCGAGATAAATCAGCGCGGGTGAAGGGGTGGTTTCACTGGTGATACGGATTTCGTCCCACAGCCGGCGCAAGTATTGGTAATCGCGCTGCAATGCTTCCAGCGTCTGATCTTTACCGGCCGTGCGGATAATCAAGCCCATATTGTCGGGCACATCCAGTTGCTTGAGGATTTCTTTCATGGAGCGACGATCGTCATCCGAGAGCTTGCGGGAAATACCGCCGCGCACAGAGTTGGGGCTGAGTACCAGATAACGGCCGGCCAATGAGATGTTGGTGGTCAGTGCTGCGCCTTTATTACCGCGCTCTTCTTTGACCACTTGCACAAGAATTTCTTGCTTGGCCTGCAATACATCCTGAATGGATAGGTTGCGCGGATTTGTCGATTTGTCGACCCCGTCCCGCCAATAATCCGGATGGATTTCATTCATCGATAAGAAGCCCTGACGGGCCGAACCGTATTCGATAAAAGCGGCTTGAAGACTGGCTTCAACCTTGGTGATTTTACCCCGATAGATATTGCTTTTGGTTAATACCTTGTGGGCAGATTCAATATCGAGTTCATGAAGATAACCATTTTCGATAATGGCGACACGGCTTTCTTCTTCGTGTAACGCGTTGATAAGCATGAGTTTTTTTACAGTCACGCAGTTTCCTTGTGGCATTTGAAGACGTGTTCGATGCATGCATCGACAACAAACTATTCCTTGGAATAGGTGTTAGGCTTGATCACACTAGGTAGATTTACAGACTCGCATGGTCGTAAAAACCGGATGGTGATTAGCTATTCTATTGGCTCTTGCCCCCCCAGTGCTGTGAGCAGATGGTTTGAGGCGCGAGTACAAGCTTTCAAATGCAGTTTATTTATGCAGGCTCAACGTTAGGGGCATCGATATTGTCACTACGCAGTGTGGTCTGGTTGAACCGGTTGGTTCCAATGGTGCGGGATTAAAAACTGTCCTTGCTATCTCTCGGTGTATCTTTCGATCATTCGGAGGCTGGGATTCCCGGAAAAAAATCACTACCATTGCCATGACTCGTTTAAGCTGCGTTGATGAGTTAAGCGATGCAGAAAAACACGGAGCTCACTGCACAGGCTGGTGACTCTATCGAGTGAAGGTGGTTTGGCAAGAAAAATGCAAGAAAACAGTATTTTAACGATTGATGAAAATGAAGATGGTAGCCGTTTGGATCGGGTTTTGATGCGCCATTTGGGTACGGCACGGCGGGCTCTAATGTTACGTTTGATACGCAAGGGTAATGTGCGCATCAATAAAAAGCGCTGCAAACCGGAATCGCGTGTGGCAAGTGGTGATGAAATATTCTTGCCTGCGAGTCTGCGTCAGACGGAGCAGGCTTTGTCGCATCAGCAGTCTGATCAACTGCCTGCAAGCTTGTTGAACAAGCTGCGTGTGATGCCGGTATTGTTTGAAGATGAGTGTCTATTGGTGGTCAATAAACCGGCAGGCATGGTGGTGCATGGTGGTTCAGGGCATGAGGCCGGCTTGATTGAAGGCTTGAAAGTGATGCGTGATTTGCCAGATCTGCGTCTGGCACACCGCCTCGATCGGGATACATCCGGCGTGTTGTTGATGGCCAAGAATCTGGCGGCACTTCGTAAACTCACCGAATCGTTTCGTCAGCGTGATATGCAGAAAACATATTTTGCGTTGGTGGCAGGTCATCCTTTTACTTCGGCCGGGCGTATGATTTCTCATCTGGCCAAAGGCGTGGTGCAGGGTGGTGAACGGATGGTGGTGGATGCAATCGAAGGCAAAGAGTCGATCACCGATTATCAGGTGATGATGCAGTGGCAGGAAGCGCCTTTGGATTATGCCATGCTGGCGTTGTTTCCTCACAGTGGCCGCACGCATCAGTTGCGCGTGCAGTTGCAACAAGAAGGGCATGCTATTCTGGGCGATGGGAAATATGCGGATAAAACAGAGCTCTCTGCATATAAAAAAGCCGGCGGACGTGGTCTGATGTTGCATGCGTGGCGTTTGCGTTTTGAACACCCTGTGACGGGTAAACAGCTAGAGTTGAAAGCCATGTGGCCGAGTAGTTGGGCTTTGTTGAAACGGGCGTATTGAAGCGCTTTTAGGCGATACGAAAACAGCGTTTGTTAAAATACACTTTCTCGATGCTGTGCATCGGCTATAGTTGTCCGCACGATTGTTTTATAGTTGCACGGAGGCTTACATGTTTCATGGTACAATGACCGCTTTGATTACACCATTCTCAGATGGTCGCATTGATGAAGAGGCGTTTCGTGCGCATTTGGAACGCCAGGTGCAGGCTGGTGTTGATGGGCTTGTGCCTGCCGGAACGACCGGTGAAGCGGCGACGCTTTCATTTGATGAACATAAGCAGGTGATTGCTATTGCGGTCGATCAGGTGGCAGGACGTGTGCCGGTGATTGCTGGTACGGGTAGTAATAACACGGCTGAATCGATTGCTTTGACCACAGCCGCCAAGTCGCTGGGGGCTGATGCGGCGCTGTTGATTTCGCCCTATTATAATAAACCCAGCCAGGAAGGTATATTTCAACATTATAAAGCCGTGGCCGATGCGGTGCATTTGCCGCAGATTATTTATAATGTGCCGGGTCGCACCAATTCAAATATCTTGCCGGCTACCGTCGGGCGTTTATCGTATGTCTCGAATATCATCGCTATCAAAGATGCGACGGCGGATATGGAGCAATTGATTCATAGTCTGGCTGCTTGTGATGGGCGTATGGAGTTTTATTCGGGTGATGATGCAACGGTGATGCCGTTCATGGCACTCGGTGGTGACGGGGTGATTTCGGTTGTATCCAATATCGCACCCAAGACAATGAAAGCATTGACGCATGCGATGTCTGCTGGTGATTGGGCTAAGGCGCGGCAGGCTCAGTTTGCCATGGCTGAACTTAATCGCGTATTGTTTATAGATGCCAATCCGATTCCGGTGAAAGCAGCATGCCATGCCTTGGGCTGGTGTGGAGATGAGCTGCGATTGCCCTTGTTGCCGCTCGATGCCGATCTGTTGCCATCGCTATTGCAAAGTATGCAGGGCTTTGAATTTGATACAGATCGCGGTGTTGAACAGTTGATGGTGAATCAGACTGGAGCCAACTGATCACTGATTCCGTTGTATCCTCCTTGCGCCTGATGTTCAGTTTCAGGCGCCTGGTGCATTCGTTTGCTTATTTATCTGCCACGCTGGTGGCGATTGCTGTATTTGCGCTGGTATTGATGTTGGCCGAGTCGGCTGTTTATGCCCTAAGTGGTCAGCCTGTATCTGTCTGGGCGATGGTGATTGCGGCGATTTCGGCTGCTTTTGGATATGCGCCGCTGGTGCAGACGATGTTGCGGGCACTGGATCGGATATTTTTTCGTCATCAGCTGGATACTCTGGCGGCGATCAGGCAACTCGGAGCCGGTGATTTGGCGCAACTGCCCATTGAAGATGTTGAAACGGCACTGTTGGAGCGTATTTGTAATGTCAGCCATCGTCGTTTTGCAGCTTTGGATGAACGTCAGCTGAGCGGTGGAGGCTGGTTCTCTTTTCCAGCCCATGCGCCTTTTATTGATGCGCAACATCAAGCTGATCAACAGCCTGCTGATAAAGATTATATTGATAAACTCTATATTGATAAACATAAGGACTATGCCCTGTGTTTGAAGCTGCCTGCAGCGCATGGTGAAACATGGTTGTGGTTAGGGCCAAGGCAGGATGGGCGTGCTATGGATGCCGAGGAACGTGCCAGTCTGGAATCGTTGGCCAAGTTTTCAGCCATGAGCTTGGAGCATGCGCGGTTAACGCATTTGCAATCGGAAGCGGCGCGACTGGATTCGTTGTCCCGTGTGACACGCCAACTGCATTCACATGATTTGAAAAATCGTTTGCATGATCTGTCTTTTTTGGCGCATCACCTGGGCTCAGGTAAGCTGGATGAAGATGATGTGCAACGTATGATCAGTGCGATTCGCAAGGTGACCGGCCGCATGCAGACATTGATGCAACGTGTTTCTGATCCCAATGCACCGGTGGAGCCAAATATTGCGCCGCTTGATTTGGTAGACTTGCTGCAACGCAGCGTGCGTGATCGTTTGTGGCCGGAAGCAATGCAAGTCAAACAGCAGCATGCCCGCTTGCCTGCGGTGGCGGCTGATGCGGATATGTTGCAAGGTGTATTTGAGAACCTGTATGACAATGCCGTGCAAGCCATGCAGGGACAGGGTGAAATTCATATTGAAACCCGCGTATTGAATGAAGGCTTGGCAGGGGCGCGGGCAGAGGTGCGCATCAGCGATCAAGGCTGTGGCATGAGTCAGGAATTTATCGAGCAACGTTTGTTCCGTTTGTTTGCCACCAGCAAAAGCAATGGTCTGGGTGTGGGGCTGTATTTGAGCCGTAGGATTGTGCAAGCCCATGGTGGAACGATTGCAGCAGAAAGCCAAGGAGCGCGTAAAGGTTCCACCTTCATTGTGTCTTTGCCGCTGTGGCAGAATGAGCGGGATAGTTGAACGGAATGATTGGGGGGGTGACAAAGATGAAACAAACAGTGCTGGTTGTCGATGATAATGATATCAATCGACTGAATTTGAAATTATTGTTGAAAGAGTCATATCAGATTCTTGAAGCTGGTGACCTCGATGCTGCTGATGCGGTATTGTCAGGCAATCGGGTTGATTTGGTGGTGCTCGACTTGGCCTTGCCACCGGAGCCAGATAACCCGGAAATAGGTATGGCCTATCTGAAGAAGCTGCGTGCAGAGAGTCCGGATACACCGGTGGTGGTGATTACCGGTCACGATGAGCGGGCTTTGGCGCAACGGGCGCAGGGACTTGGTGCGCTGGATTTCTTTGGTAAACCCTTTGATCCGGATGAAGTAAAATCGACGATTGATCGCAGCATGCAGGCGCATTGGCAGGCGATGCGAGAGCAGGATATGCAGCGTGCGCTTGATACACGGGTCAATCGTGATTTGCTCGGTGAATCGGCCTCTATGCAGGCGCTGCGTACAATGATTTCGCAAGTGGCTTCAGCGCCTTCAACCGTATTGATTCGTGGTGAAACAGGGACGGGAAAAGAGCTGGTGGCGCGGCAATTGCATGCCGCCAGTCCGCGTGCCCAGCAACCGTTTATTGCGATTAATTGTGCGGCCATGTCGGCTGAATTGTTGGAATCGGAATTGTTCGGTTATGAGAAAGGTGCTTTTGCCGGAGCGCTAAAACGTAAACTGGGTTGGTTTGAACGTGCTTCTGGCGGCACGCTGTTTCTGGATGAGGTGGCTGGTTTACCGTTATCGGTGCAGGGGAAGTTGCTGCGGGTATTGGAATCAGGCGAGTTTTCCCGCTTGGGGGGTGAGGCGATCATTCGTTCGGATGTGCGTTTGATTTGTTCCAGCCGCGAAGATTTGGAGCATAAGGTGCAGGCTGGCAGTTTTCGGGATGATTTTTATTATCGTATTCAAGTGGTGGAAATTAAGGTGCCGGCATTGCGTGAACACAGTGATGATTTGCCTTTGTTGTCGGATGCGATTTTATTGCGTAAGGCAGCCATGTGCGGTAAGCGTATGGACGTTTTGTCCGATGAAGTGCTGGAGCAGTTGGGGCGCTACAGCTGGCCGGGCAATGTGCGTGAGTTGGAAAATGTCATTGAACGTGCTGTGGTTTTGGCAACGGGGGATGAGGTGCAATCGATTCCTTCATTGATGGGGCCGCAGGTGGTCAATGCAGATGCGGATCCGCTGGAACAATGGCTACAGCAATTGCCTGATTCGGGTATTCGAGCTGAAAAGGCGGTGGCTGCGTTTGAAATGAAGTTGGTGGAAACGGCGCTGGAGCGTAATCAGCATATTAAAGCCAGAGCTGGTCGCTGGTTGGGTTTTGGTGACAGAGCCAAAGATAAAATGCGTTATCTGTGTGATAAATATGATATCGAGGTGCATGAAACGCTATGAACCCAATCGTGAATTCGGTGAAATATAGCTTTGCCGCATTGATGTTGGCTTTGCTGTTGATGGCAAACACTGCCAGTGCTCAAAGGCTGGATTTTGACAAAGAGTATCTTTATTTCCGTGATGCCAATGTGCCGCCGTTTCAGAAGTCGCGCGAGTTTTTTGATATGCCCAATCGCAAAGGCTTTTTTGAAGTGACGCTGGTTTCAGATTCGGTGGGGCCGTTAACTTTCCGTATTGTCCGGGTGAAGGGCGATGTCGAGACAACCGAGGTGCAGCGGCGCAGTTATAGCATCGGTAACCATGAGTTTCAGACACGTTTTGATAATGTCACAGGGCAGGATGATTTGATTGTTGAAATAGCCAATTCCAATCCGGCCAGCGTGGCCAAGGTGTCGGTGTTTGTGGTGGAACTTCCGGCTCGGTGAGTTAAGCTAGCGTCATGAAAAAAACGCTGATTTATATGTCTGTGCTGTGTCTTGCATGGATTTCCATGTTGTTGCCATGTCAGGCTTCCCATATTCATGTGCAATTAAAATGGCAACATCAGTTCCAGTTTGCAGGTTTCTATGCCGCGCTTGAAAAGGGTTTTTATGCAGATGAAGGGCTTGAAGTTGATTTGATTGAGGGTGG
>JAUZQK010000130.1 GCA_030951025.1 Mariprofundus sp.
AAACATTTCCCTGAAGATGTGCAAGCTTATCTGGGAGAGAACGCATGATGCTTTTGCAGGATAGCAAAACCACACGCGCTTTAGCGCGCACGCAGTGTGACATACCAGGAGGTATGGCATGACCTCTTTATTTATCAATGAGCAGGAAGTCGAAGTTGCAGCTGGCACCAGTATTTTGGAAGCATGCCGTGAGTATGGCCATGATGTACCTTATTTTTGTTATCATCCTGAATTATCCGTAGCGGCCAATTGCCGCATGTGTTTGGTGGAAGTCGAAGGTTGGAATAAACCTGCCGCTTCATGCTGCACACCCGTGGGTGAAGGCATGAAGGTGATTACGCAATCACCTTCGTTGGAAAAAGATCGTGAAATGATGATGGAATATTTGCTCATTCACCATCCCTTAGATTGCCCTGTTTGTGATCAGGGTGGCAGTTGTAAATTGCAGGATTATACAGTTGATCATGGTGCTTCTCGTGGACGCTACTCTGAGCCCAAACGTGCAGTGGTGAATTATGAGCTCGGCCCGTTTGTGAATACCTGTATGACCCGCTGTATTCATTGCACGCGCTGTGTGCGTTTTGCTGATGAAGTGGCTGGTACTGGTGATATCGGTGTCTTGAATCGCTCCGACCATATGACCATCGCAGGTATAGTTGAAGAAGCACTGGAATCCGAATTGTCTGGTAATTTGCCGGATATTTGTCCTGTTGGTGCGCTGTTGGATAAGCCTTCGCATGATGTCTCGCGTCCTTGGGAAATGACCCATCATCAGAGCACTTGTACACAGTGTCCGAATGGCTGTGATATTCAGATTGAATCGCGTGATGATGAAGTGATGCGCATTCAGCCCATTGAAAATAGTCCTGAGCCGTGGATCTGTGACCGTGGGCGTTATGTTTATGATGCTTTCCGTTCAGAACATCGCATTTTAGCTCCGAAAGTTCGTCAAAATGGTGAATTGTCTGAAGTGGATTGGGATGCAGCGTTTGCCAAAGCCAAAGATATATTGAAAGGCAAACGCATTGGTATTCTGTTTTCACCGGATTGGAGTGTCGAGGGGCAAGCGGCTATTCGTTTGATGCGTGATACGACCTTTCCTGATGCGCATATTGCTTATGATTTGCATCGTCGTGATATGCGGCCATTTGCTTTTGAAGAAGGCTTTGCCATGACCACAGCACAAATTGCTGATGCTGATCAGGTGGTGGTGCTGGGTTCCGATCCCAGGCAACGCTTGCCTTTGTTGATGCAGCGTTTGCGTAAACGTGGCAATGCAGGCAAGCCTGTTTCAAGAATCGGTGCGATGAATTATCGGACTAATATGAGTATCACGGACGATGCTTTGATTCGTCCGCGTGATTGGCCGGCAGTGATTGCCCGTGCAATGGAGCAGGTTAGTGTGCTGGGCAAAACTGCAGCTGGATTTGAAACTTGGCTTGCAGCAGTGCCAGAACGTCATGAAGCCGGTAAAATCCTGGCTGATGCTTTGATGTCGGATGGCTGTGCCTTGCTCGTGGGTGAAGAAATTCGTTCACATGCGGATGCCGCAGCTTTGATTTATGGGCTGGATTTATTGATGCGAGCCTGTGGTCATGCGGAAAAAGATAATGATGGCCGTAACCTGTTGCCTGAAGGCATGAATACACAGGTCTTGAGTGCAAGCTGTGGTGATGTGCGTGTGAGTGCTGGTGATCTGTTTGCTGCTGCGGCAGCGGGTGAACTCGATGCCTTGATTGTGATTGGCAGTGATCCTCTGGGTGATGGCCTGTTTCCATCGGCTGCGAAAGCGGCTTTGGCAAACGTACCCATGGTTCAGATTGGCGCGATTTCCGGAGCTGTGAGTGAACATGCTGCAGTGCAATTGCCGGCGGCAGCTTATGCTGAAATCGAAGGTACGTTTGTGAATATGGAAGGCCGTATCCGTGTGGCCAGTAATCCTATTCGTTCATTGGGTCAGGAGCGGCCGTTGTGGAAAGTCATGATGCGCATGGTGCAGGTGATGGGTGGCGAAGTACCTGTGGTGGATTTGGCTGAATTACGCGATGTCGTGCGTGAAAACACACCGGCTCTGGCTGATGCATGGCAGGATGGTGAACAGGATCAGATATTGATCAAACCGGCTCGCAATAAGGGACTGACAACCGATCCGAAAGCAGCGGCTGAGAGTTTTGATCTGGATGTGGTGAGCCGTTATTCGATGTACCGTGAGGGCATGTGGGTGCGTGCATCTGAAGCCTTGACTGAAGCGGGTAATATTCATGCACTCGATGACGTGTTGGTGCATCCGGATACCTTGGTTGCGCACGGTTTGATTGCCGGTGAAAACACAGTGCGGACATTCCTGGGTGAATCGACCTATCATATCGGCGCACGCGATGATGTGAGTCCGGGTGTGTTGTTTATTTCCAAGCGTGGTGTGGCTGGTGATTTGTCTGATGTGTCGGAAGCATCCATTGCAGGAGGATCATCATCATGAGCGGATTAGATATGGCGATTCAGGGCGGTATATGGGCACTGGAAATTCTCGCTATCGCAGTTCCGATTGCTTTATCTGTTGCTTATATCACCTATTGTGAACGCCGGGTGATTGGTTTTATGCAGGCGCGTAAAGGTTGTAACCGTGTTGGTCCTGCGGGTTTATTGCAGCCTTTGGCAGATGGTTTGAAGCTGGTGCTTAAAGAAACCATTATTCCTGCGCAGGCCAATAAATTATTGTTTATTGGTGCGCCGTTATTGTCGCTGATGCCTGCACTGGTGGCGTTTGCTGTGGTGCCATTTGGTGAAACATCCTTGTTTGGTGTTTGGGAGACACCGCATATCATGGCGATCTCCAATCTGAATGTTGGTTTGTTGTATGTGATGGCGATTGGTTCCTTGTCGGTGTATGGTGTATTGATGGCGGGTTGGGCTTCCAACTCCAAGTATCCGATTATGGGTTCGATTCGTTCGACCTGTCAGATGATTTCTTATGAAATATCCATGGGCTTCGGTCTGGTGACTGTGATGATGTTGGCAGGCTCTCTAAATCTGGCTGATATCGTACATGCACAGGCTGGTGGCATCCTGCACTGGTATATGATTCCCTTGTTCCCGATGCTGTTGGTCTTCTTTATCTCCGGCTGTGCTGAAACTGGACGTACGCCGTTTGATTTGACGGAAACTGAAGAGTTGGTTGCCGGTTATTATACGGAATATTCCGGCATGTGGTTCGCAACATTTTCGCTGGCGGAATATGGCGCAATGATTTTGATCAGCTTGCTAACGTCGATTCTGTTTCTGGGTGGTTGGTATGCGCCGATTCCGGCCTTGGACTTTATTCCAGGCACGGTTTGGTTGCTGGGTAAGACTGCCTTTTTGATTTTTGTATTTATCTGGTTCCGGGCAACGTTCCCGCGTTATCGTTATGATCAGATGATGCGTCTGGGTTGGAAGATCTTCCTGCCTTGGACGCTTGGCTGGATATTTGTCTTGGGTGTGTTCATTTATACACCGGGTCTGGATTCGATTATCGATTTCTGGTTGGCGTGGAGGTAATGGTCTGATGCTGAAACGTGCATTTAAAACATGGTTCTTGTGGGAGCTGTTGATCGGTCTATCTGTGACCGGTCGTTATTTCTTCAAGAAAAAAATTACGATTGAATACCCGGAAGAAAAAACACCGTTGTCACCGCGCTTTCGTGGCCTGCATGCGCTACGCCGTTATGAATCTGGCGAAGAGCGTTGCATTGCTTGTAAGTTGTGTGAAGTGGTCTGTCCGGCGTTGGCGATTACGATTGAATCGGAAGAGCGTGATGATGGCTCGCGTCGTACGACCCGTTACGATATTGATTTCACCAAGTGTATTTATTGCGGTTTTTGCCAGGAGGCTTGCCCAGTCGATGCGATAGTGGAAACACAGGAATTTGAGTACGCAACTGAAACGCGGGCTGAACTGTATTACGATAAAGACATGTTATTGGCTGTGGGGGATCGTTATGAGAAACAGATCGCCGCAAATATCGCAGCTGATGCGCGTTACAGTTGATAGGGATTAGGTAAAAGGAGAAGTAATGCTCGAAACTGCATTTTTTAATCTGTTTGCCGGCTTGTCGATTTTCGCAGGCCTCGGTGTTGTATTGTCACGTAACACCATGCATGCCGTGATGTTTTTGATTTTCTGCTTTTTTAATGCTGCCGGTTTGTTCTTTTTGTTGGATGCAGAGTTTTTGGGCATTATTTTGATTCTGATTTATGTTGGTGCGGTGATGGTGTTGTTTATGTTTGCCATCATGATGTTGGAAGTGAATGTCTCGAAGATGCGCGAAGGTTTTCAACAGTATTTGCCTATTGGCGGTATGATTGCAGTCATCTTGTTGATTGAATTTATTGCTGCTTCAACCTCCGGTGTCTTTACCGAGGGAGCCAAAGCAACAGCGGTGCATTTTGCCCAGGATGTGAACAATACCAAAGAAATTGGTTATGTATTGTACACCAAGTATTTATTGGCCTTTGAAATTGCCGCAATTATTTTATTGGTGGCTCTGGTGGGCGCAATTGTGCTGACTATTCGTGGGCGCAAAGATGCTAAATATCAGAATATATCGAAACAGGTGAATGTGCGTAGAGAAGATCGTGTGCGCAAGGTAAGTATGTGATGGTGGGATTATAATGGTGAAATTGTAATGGTTGGATTATCTGAATACCTGATTGTGGCGGCCGCATTGTTTTCACTCGGTGTGATTGGCTTGTTTTTGAATCGTAAAAATGTCATTGCTATTTTGATGTGCATTGAATTGATGTTGCTGGCTGTGAATATCAATCTGGTGGCTTTTTCGCACTACTTGAATGATATATCCGGCCAAATTTTTGTCTTTTTTGTATTGACGGTCGCAGCCTGTGAAGTGGCCATTGGTTTGGCGATTCTGGTTAGTTTCTACCGTTTGCGTCGTTCGATTGAAATCGAAGACATCAATACGTTGCAGGGTTAAGGGGGAGCACAGGTGCAAGAGATCACACTGAGCACAACAGAGCTGCTGGCTATTCCCGGCCTGCCATTGTTGGCCGCCTTATTGGCTGGCCTATTCGGTTGGGCATTAAAAGATAGATTATCCCATATCATTACATCCGGTGCAGTTATTATTTCTGCCCTGTTATCGATCCATGTCTTTACTCAGGTGCTGGCTGGTGCATCTTTTTACGGCAATTATTGGACGTGGATGCTTTCAGGTGATTTCGTTGTGCCTGTGGGCATGATGATCGATCAACTGACCGCCATCATGATGGTTGTAGTCACGGTTGTTTCAGCCTGTGTGCATATTTACACTATTGGTTATATGCATGGTGATCCGGGTTATGCACGTTTCTTCTCCTATATTTCAGCCTTTACCTTCTCCATGCTGGTGCTGGTGATGGGCAATAGCTTCTTCACGCTGTTCTTCGGCTGGGAAGCAGTGGGTTTGTTTTCTTATTTGTTGATCGGTTTCTGGTTTAAACGTGAAAAGGCCAATTATGCAGCCCTTAAAGCCTTTGTGGTGAACCGAAGAGGTGATTTCGGTTTCTTGGTTGGTGTGCTGGCGATCTGGTATTATTTTGGCAGTGTCGATTATAAAACAGTCTTCGGCATGGTGCCTGGTTTTGTTGAGCAGGGCATCAGCTTACATTTCCTCGATTGGCAGATCAGTGCGATCACCTTTATTTGTCTGGCACTGTTTGTTGGAGCGATGGGTAAATCCGGTCAGGTGCCGTTGCATGTCTGGTTGCCAGATTCCATGGAAGGCCCAACCCCTATTTCTGCTTTGATTCATGCTGCAACGATGGTGACTGCCGGTGTATTCATGGTGGCGCGTTTGTCACCGATGTTTGAATATTCAGAAGTAGCTTTGGCTGCAGTGGTGCTGGTGGGTGCAATTACTGCCTGGATGTGCGCTACGATTGGTTTGGTTCAGAATGATATTAAACGGGTGATTGCCTATTCCACCTGTTCGCAGCTGGGTTATATGTTTGTGGCCTGTGGTGTATCGGCCTATTCGGTGGGTATTTTTCATCTGATGACGCACGCTTTCTTTAAAGCGCTATTGTTCCTGGCAGCAGGTTCGGTGATTCATGCTGTGATGGCCAATCAGGATATTCGTAAAATGGGGCAGCTGCGCAAATACATGCCGATTACCTATATCACCATGTTTATTGCAGCGCTGGCGCTGGCGGGTGTGCCGCCGTTTGCCGGTTTCTGGTCGAAGGATTTGATTATCGAAGCAACCATGATTCGTGAGATGGGCTGGATTGGTGAGTTTGCATCGTTTGCGGTGTTGAGTGCGGTCTTCATGACTGCCTTTTATACCTTCCGCATGTTCTTCCTTACGTTCCATAATTCAGATCGTGTGCCGGCTGAAACCAA
>JAUZQK010000131.1 GCA_030951025.1 Mariprofundus sp.
ATACTCGACCAGATCGTAAACCATATAAGGCTTGTATTAGCCATGGGAGCTTTCGCAGCTCTAACTAAAAACACTCCTAATGTAACGTAAATTCCCATAATCATTTGTTCGTATTCTGATTGTGGCGGAGTCCAACTCCAACCTGAAGGCCATATCCACATCATCATTGCTGGCACACCCACAATGAAAATAACGCCAAATACAAAAAGAGAAAATTTCAAATACTTGAGCTTTTTTTCTTGTTGCATGAATCAAGAAAACCTTAGCCAAGAATTACACGAATTAAAAACCTATGATTATTGCCTTATTCGTGGCTTGATTGTGTTTCGTTTCTGTTGAAGTAGACCGTAAAAAAAGCTGAGCTTTGTACGTGATCAGGTGCCTTTTTGAATCCTGTAGGTGTTTTTTAACTTGGGGACAATTATCCGATTAGGGCCAATAGGTGACTTTGGCTGTGCAGGTTTCTGAAATGTCGATGCGTGAGACATGCAGGCGTTCGTTATCCAGTCGGCGGCTCATTTCGTTGTACAGTTCTCGCGCAACATTTTCACTCGATGGGTTGATCTGATCAAATGGAGCTACATCATTCAGATTATAATGATCCCATGGCTCTAGAGCCTGTTTGAGTTCGGTTTTCATGATTTTATAATCAATGCCGAGACCGAGCGCATCGAGTTCGGTACATTCGATATAGAGGGTAACATGCCAGTTATGGCCATGCAGGCGGGCACAATCACCTGGATAATCGCGCAGTTGATGGGCGGCTGAAAAGTGGGTGGTAATGGATAATTCGAAGCGTGGGCTCACTTCCTGACTCCGGGCAACAGCATGGCGGCAGAGACGCTGCGTCCTTCACCAACGAGGATATTGTAGGTGCGGGCAGCAGCGCGGCTGTCCATGCATTCAAAACCTATGTGGTGCTCTGCCATGTAATCCAATATTTCGGAGTTTGGAAAGGCTGTGAGTCGTCCTGTGCCCAGAATAATCACTTCAGGCGGGCTCGCCACTAGCGGTTCCAAGTCTGCGATGCTGAGTGCATGCAAA
Organism: Mariprofundus sp.; assembly: GCA_030951025.1. Classification (GTDB taxonomy): domain Bacteria; phylum Pseudomonadota; class Zetaproteobacteria; order Mariprofundales; family Mariprofundaceae; genus Mariprofundus. The sequence goes on from JAUZQK010000131.1 coordinate 1,045, forward strand.
CGATTCGGTCCCCAGGGGGCTGTGATGATGTTTTGATGAATATACAAACCGGTATGATGTTTGTGCTGATTGAGCTGCAGGAAGTCATCACCATAAGCGCTAAATAGCAATGTGCCTTTGGGCACGAGTGCACTGATGTCACCTTTCAAGGCACAAGACCAACGTGTTTAATGTGAACATAGGACCCGAATCAGGGACGGGCTTCCATGGCTTTGATTTCATCTTCATCAGCCTTGAAACGACCGGCCAACGATAACATCACAGGACTGGCCACATAAATGGATGAGTAGGTACCGACCACAATACCGGCAATCAAAGCAAATGCGAAATCATGGATCACTTCACCACCCAGGAAGAACAAGGCGAATACCACCAACAAGGTGGTGAGGGATGTCATCAAGGTGCGTGCCAGTGTCTGGTTGATCGAGCCGTTGACGACAACATGTTCCTGTTCAGGCTTTTTACGTTTCTTGTTGATGGCGAAGTTTTCACGAATGCGGTCAAACACCACAATCGTATCATTCAGGGAATAACCGATCACGGTCAGCAGGGCAGCGATTACAGGTAGACTGAATTCTTTGCCGGTTAAAGCGAACAGCCCCATCACAATGGTAATATCATGCAATAGCGCGGCATCGGCACCGAGGGCAAAACGAAACTCAAAACGGAAGGTGACGTAAACAAGAATCGCCAACATGGCGACCAGCACAGCCATGATACCGGCTCGGGTTAGTTCTTCACCAACCTGTGGGCCAACAAATTCAACACGGCGCATTTCAATGGCATCTGCACCGAATTTTTCACCGAGGCCATCCAGGATAGCGTTGCTGATGGTGGATGAGTCTTCAGTATTTTTGTTCTGTACACGAATCAGGATTTCTTCAGGCGAACCGAATTCCTGAATGACTGCGTTACCATAACCTTTGGGTGAGATGGAATCGCGCACATCAGCAATGGTGGGGGCTTGATCGAATTTTACTTCAACCAGAGTTCCACCGGTAAAATCAATGCCGAAGTTCAGGCCTTTGGTAGCCAGTGCCCCCAATGAGATGAGAATCATCAGGGCGGAAATGATCAGGGCAGTTTTACTCTTGCCAATAAAATCAATATTAATATCAGAGCGAATCAGTTGCATAATAGTTACCTATAAACCTTAAATACTCAGCTTTTCAATGCGGCCACTTCTTTCAGTTGAAATGGCAACGATGGCGCGGGTAACAGTGATGGCGGTAAACATCGAAGCCAGAATACCGACAGACAGGGTGATGGCGAAGCCTTTGACCGGACCTGAACCAAACTGGAACAATACGATAGCAGCAATCAGGGTGGTGATATTGGCATCAACAATGGTTGAGAAGGCTTTGTTGTAACCGCCATCAATCGCTGCCAATGGTGTTTTGCCCAGTAGCAACTCTTCTCGAATACGTTCAAATATGAGTACGTTTGCATCAACAGCCATACCAATGGTAAGCACGATACCGGCGATGCCGGGTAGTGTCAGTGTGCCACCGATAATGCTCATGACAGCCAGAATCAGCAGCATATTGAAGATCAGTGCAATATTGGCTACGACACCAAACATACGATAATAAACGGCCATGAAGATCAGTACCATAACACAACCGACGATGATCGAGTTCATGCCCTGATCGATGGAATCCTGACCGAGGCTGGGGCCAATGGAGCGCTCTTCAACCACTTTGACCGGAGCGGGCAGGGCACCGGCACGCAGAATGATCGCCAGATCATGGGCTTCGGCAGGTGAGAAGCTGCCGGTAATTTGCGCGGAGCCACCAGCAATGCGTTCACGAATCACTGGTGCTGAATTGACTTCACCTTCAAGAATAATGGCAAAACGTTCGCCGACATGGGCAGATGTGAGTTTGTCAAACTTGCGTGAGCCCTTGCTGTTGAATTTTAGCGTTACGGCATATTCATTGTAACGGGAATCAATCGATACACGTGCGTCGGAGATTTCGTTGCCGGAGAGTTCAGTGCGTTTCTTGAGCAGATAAGGCTGACGGTATGTTGTGCCATCCTTACGCGTTTCTTCCGGGCCATACATGATAATATCACCGGGAGGCAGGATGCCGGTCAGGGCTTTATCCAAATCACCTTTTTCATCCACCAGTTTAAATTCCAGCTGGGCTGTGCGGCCAATCAACTGCTTGGCGTGGGCTGAATCTTCATAACCGGGTATTTGAACCAGAATACGATGGCTACCCTGTTTGATGATCACAGGCTCGGTGGTGCCGAGTGCATCAATACGACCACGAATCACTTCAATAGCCTGATCAACAGCAAATTGACGTGTTTCATCGGCTACAGATTCTTTGAGTGTCAGGGTGAAGGTATTATCTACCGCATCTGAGATGGAATATGTCGTGAAGGTTTCGTTCAATATTGTTTGTGCGGCAGCAAGATCGCTGCTGTTTTTAATGGTGATGTTTAAGCTCAACCCCTCCGCACTCAATTTACGATAACGAATTTTTTCTTTGCGCAGCGCTTGTCTGGCCGTATCGATATCTTCTTCCACACTGTGTGACACAGCTTTATCCACATCCACATCGAGTACCAGATGAATGCCGCCCTTGAGATCAAGGCCAAGACTCATGGGGTTGCTCAATGATGACGGCCACCACGATGGTACAGAAGTAACATTAGGTAGGGAGGCCATCATGGAGACCAATAATACGGATAGAATCATCCAGATTTTCCAGCGCGGGAAGCTATGCATGGGTTGAGTCCTTAGGCTTTGTCTTGAGAATCGGTTATTGCAGCGTCTGAGTTGTCAGACTTGTTGTCGTTGATTTTCTTTTTGGCAGGTTTACCTTTTTTGGTAGATTTTTCTTTGGGCGTTGCAACCGATGTAAGGCCGGCAATGGTATCGCGTTTGACATTAACACGTACGCCATCGGCAATTTCAATTTTGAGCACATCATCTTTTACGTCAATGACTTTACCGTATAAACCACCGGCGGTGAGCACGCTGTCACCCTTTTTAAGTTCATCTACCAGATTACGATGTTCTTTTAATTTTTTCTGCTGTGGACGAATGAGCAAAAAGTAGAAAATCACCATGATCAGGATCAATGGGATCAATGAGGCGAAGCCGCCGCTTGATCCAGCATCGGCAGCAAAGGCCGGGCTGATGATCGCCATTGCAGCGAGTGCAGATGCGGTCAGTGTTTTGATTGAACGGGAAAGGATCGATTGGGAAACGATCGAGTGGGAAAGAATAGATTGGGATTTCATGTGGTGAGTGCTCCTGATTTCTGAAAGGCGGCGATTATGCACATCTACGATAGCGTTGTAAAAACTGATCTCTAAAATCAGGCCAGTTTCCATCTTCAAGCGCCTTTCTGGCGCGGCTCATTAGATCACAATAGTAGTGTAGATTGTGTAATGTATTCAATCTGGCGCTTAAAATCTCTTTGGCCATGTACAAATGGCGCAAGTAGGCACGCGAGAAGTTTGCACACGTATAACACGTGCAATCGTGCATGATGGGGTTTTTATCATCAAAATGTTTAAGGTTTTTGATATTAATCTTGCCATCATCGGTGAATAAAGTGCCATTACGTGCATTACGGCTCGGCATCACACAATCAAACATATCGATGCCGCGATCAATGCCTTCGATGAGATCATCCGGCGTACCAACACCCATAACATAATGCGGCTTGCTTTGGGGCAAGTGCGGTGCCAAAGCATCGAGCATGGCCATCATTTCCTCTTTGGGTTCACCGACCGACAGGCCACCGATGGCAATGCCTTCAAAATCGATATCAGCAATGGCATCTAAACTTTCGCGGCGCAATTCAGGGTACATGCCACCCTGCACAATGCCGAATAAAGCTTGTTGATCATTGATAGGCAGGGCTTCGCGGCATTCGGCCGCCCAGCGCATCGACATTTGCATTGAGTCGTTGGCTGCGTCAAACGTAGCCGGGTAGGGCGTGCATTCATCAAAGGCCATGACAATATCACTGCCCAACTGACGCTGAATCTGCATGCTTTCTTTGGGGCCTAGAAAGACTTCTTTGCCATCAATATGGGAGCGGAAACGTACACCATGTGGTTCAATTTTGCGTAATTCACCCAGCGACCAGACTTGAAAGCCACCGGAATCGGTCAGAATCGGTCGATCCCAGGCCATAAATTGATGCAAGCCGCCCATCTTTTCCACCAGATCAGCGCCGGGACGCAGCATCAAGTGATAGGTATTACCGAGAATAATGCTGGCATGGATATCATCAGTGAGATCGGCAGGTGTAAGGCTTTTTACCGTCGCCTGAGTGCCTACCGGCATAAATACAGGCGTTTCCACCACGCCATGCGGCAGGCTCATGCGGCCACGGCGTGCGTAACCGTGTTCATCTTTAGCGAGAATTTCAAAGGATAGTGCCGACATAGCGGCGCAGACTGACGGGGTGTTTAGATCACATCAAGTTTCGCGCCGTGTTTTTTTGCACCGCGCCATACAGCATGGATAAACCAAGGCCTGTGCCCCGATTGCCTTTGGTGCTGAAAAAACGGTTCAAAGATGATATCGACTTGATCAGGCTCAATGCCACAGCCGTTATCACAGATGCTGAGCTTTGCATCGATGCGCCTCCATGTGCGACTCATTGCTGTTGAAGCATCAGGGCTTCAAATGCATCGACGGCTAAAGGCCGGCTGAAATAATAACCTTGAATGGCATCACAACCATTGCATTCCAGCCAGTCGAGTTGATTCTTTTGCTCAACACCTTCAGCAATGACACTAAGATTGAGCGCATGAGCAAGATTGATCATGGCCGCCACAATCACTCTATCATCACCATCCTCGCATACATCATCGACAAATGATTTATCAATTTTCAGTTCATTCAATGGAAAGCGTTTTAAATAACTCATGGATGAATAACCGGTACCAAAATCATCGATAGACAAATGGATGCCGAGGTCGTGAATTTTTTGTAAACGGGCAATGGTAAAATCATCTTCATGCATGATGATGCGTTCGGTTAATTCCAGTTGCAGTTGCTCAGCCGGTAGACCACTATCATGCAAAGCAGCATGCAACATCTGCATGAACTCTTTTTTGCGAAACTGGTGACTCGACAGATTGACCGACAACAATAACGTGGGGAAGCCCTTATCCTGCCAGACTTTGGCCTGTTGGCATGCGGTGCGTAACACCCATTCACCAATCGGCACAATCAGGCCGGTTTCTTCTGCCAAGGGAATGAAATCAGCCGGTGAGACCATGCCCATATCCGGCTGATTCCAACGAATGAGTGTTTCCATACCGATTATATTTTTACTTTTGGCATCAATTTGAGGCTGGTAATACAATTCAAACTCATTGTGTTTGATCGCATTTCTGAGGTTGCTTTCCAGCTCAATGCGTTGGATTGAATCCTGATACATTTGCTCGGTATGAAATTGAAAGTTGTTGCGGCCGGCTTCTTTGGCATGGTACATGGCTGTATCTGCCTTACTGGTTAAACTGGCGACATCCTCTCCATCGTTGGGGAAGATACTTAAACCAATGCTGGCCGAGATGTGTACGGTGTCAGTGCCGAGTGTGATAGGTGCTGCCAGCAGGCTGAGCATGCGTTTGGCTACAATGGCGGCATCTTCCGCATGTTTGAGGTCAACCATGACACCGGTAAACTCATCACCACCTTGCCTGGCGACCAGATCATTATCCCGTTTACAAAACAATAAACGCTTGGAAACCTCTTTAAGTAGTTCATCACCGGCAGCATGGCCGAGGGTGTCGTTGATATCTTTAAAATGATCCAGATCCATAAAAAAGACAGCCAGGATCGATTTACGGCGACGCGCATTGCTAAGTTCATGTTCAAGCACATCATTGAATAATACCCGGTTGGGCAACTCTGTAACATTATCATAATGCGCCAGATGATAGAGGCGCTGGCGAGCTGATGTATGGGCGGTGATATCAGAAAAGCTGCCGATATAATTGATGACTTCACCGGCTTTGTTTTTAACAGCCACAATTTTTAACCATTCTTGATAGGTTTCACCATTTTTGCGGCGGTTACAAATTTCACCTTCCCAATTGCCTTTGGCATTAATTTCATCCCACATGGCTTGATAAAAACCAGCCGAGTGTCTACCGGAAGACAGTAATCCGGGGGTTTTCCCAACAGTCTCTTGTATTGAATAACCGGTGATTTCTTCAAAAGCCGGATTGATGGTTTCAATCACCATGGCTGTATTGGTGATCATGATACCTTCACCGGCATGTTCAAATACCCTGGAAGCCAAATCCAGTTGGCGGGATACCTCTTCCCGTTGAATGATTTCCAGTTTTAGCTGCTTGTGGACGGTGTAAATTTCGATGAACGCTGCGACTTTGGCTTGTAAAAAAACAGGATCGTAGGGTTTGGTGACAAAATCAATCGCGCCACTTTCATAACCCTGATCGATATGATTCTTTTCTTTGTTGATTGCGGTTAAGAATATAACCGGAATGCTGGCGCATTGTGGGCGTGACTTGATGAATGAAACTGTTTCAAAACCATTCATGCCCGGCATCTGAACATCCATTAAAATCAGGGCAAAATCCTGGTCTTGAAACAGGATTTCCAAAGCAGCTTCACCGGAACTGGCTTCAATGAGTTCGTAGTCTTTGTGATCCAACACAGATTGCAGCGCCAATAAATTGGAGGGAGTATCATCGACGGTAAGTATTTTGCACCGTTGCTGAGTCAAGGGCATCATCTTGAAACCTTAGCAATTTTTATGCCTAGTTTCTTTTGCTCAAGCCGATACAATATCGTTCAACCATAGAGCAAATGATTCAGGAGAAATACGTTGGGCTGTGGGTACTTTGCGCAGGGCTGCCTCAGGCATGGATGAATAAGGGGTTGATTCAGGCTTTTGAATAGCACATAGGCCGCCAGCCTGGTTTATTTCCAACAGGCCTTCAGCGCCATCTTGCCCCATGCCGCTTAAAACAATGCCAATGAGTTGAGATTGAAATATATCAGCAGCAGATTCAAACAGTATATCAACCGACGGACGGCAATAGTGTACCGGCTCATCGCGTGATAGAGCGATCTGATCTGCTGATTCAATGAGTAAATGGTAGCCGGGAGGCGCAAGATACAAATGGCCGGTTTGGATGGGCATTTTATCTTCGGCTTCAACGACCAATAAAGGGCAAAGCTTATTCAGAATAGAGCAGAGATAATGTTTACCTGTCTCTTTTTGATGTTGAACCAGAAAGATGGGAAAAGGTAAATCAGCCGGTAGCTGCGGTAATATAGTGGATAATGCCTCTATGCCTCCAGCCGATGCGCCCATCACTAGGGCTTGTATGGCGCTGCTCTTCATGGCTCGATTTTCCGGTAAATTCTGTTTGCCTTATCGAACGATTCAAAATGTTTTTTCATGTCTACAGACTCTTTGGCACCAACGGCCAACAAGCCGCGCGGGTTCAGGCTTTGATGGAATAATTTAATACTTTGTGCTTTAAGTTCAGTGTTAAAATAAATCATCACATTGCGGCATAAAATAATATCGAAACGCTGAAAAGGTTGATCCGTGACCAGATTATGATTACAAAACGTAATATATTGTTTTAGAGCCGGATCAAATAATACATTGCCATAACGGGCAACATAGTATTCGGAGAAATCTTCTCTGCCGCCTGCATCGCGATAGAGTGCTATTGAGTTCTGCATATGTGATAGGGGATAAATACCTTGTTGGGCTGTTTTTAGCGCGACATCATTGATATCGGTGGCATAAATACGGGCGCGCTCAAGCAGATCTGCTTCACGCAATAGAATAGCCAGAGAATAAACCTCTTCACCCGTTGAACAGCCGGCATGCCAGATATGGAATAGGGGAAAGGTGTGCAATAAGGGTACAATATTATTACGAAATGAATGATAAAAATCCGGATCACGAAACATATCTGTGACATGCACTGAAATATCTTTGAATAACTTATCCATGAGTTGCACATCATGCAGTACCCGATCCTGCAACTGGGACATGGTTGCAATATTGTTCAAAGCCATGTGGCGTTTGATACGCCGCTTGATTGAAGCATGGGCATACTGGCGAAAATCATAACCGTAATGCTGATAAACCCCTTCGAGCAGCAGCTTGAGTTCGATATTTTCGATCACAGGACTATCACCGCAAAGACGCAAAGTACGCGAAGGGAAAAATGAAATATTGCTTTACAGATGAAGCACAAGACGTTTGATTCCTTGTTTCATGATAGGAACATTAAAATTTAGCAGTAGCTCCAATTTATGATTCGTCAGCTTCAAGTACGTTAACCGTTGTGCTTCATGAATGGGAAGTATCTTTTCGACAGACTTTAACTCAAGAATAACACAATCTTCCACCAGAATATCCAGCCGATAGATGCACTCGAGTTGCAGGCATTTGACGCTTTTATTCATGCAACCATACCCGCATGAGCGAGATCAGTTTATCCGTATTGATGGGTTTGCAGATATAATCGGAAGCACCCGAAGCAATGCAGCGTTCACGATCTCCCTTCATGGCCTTGGCGGTGAGGGCGATGATGGGCAGATTTTTATGTTCATCGATGGCGCGGATTTTTTGCATGGCCTCATACCCATCCATTTCCGGCATCATAATATCCATTAAAATTACACTGATTTCATCACTGTGTTTGGCCAGTTCATTGAGTGCTTCTACACCGTTGCGAGCGGTGTGAACCACCAGATCATGACCTTCAAGGTAACTCGATAAAGAATAAATATTACGAATATCATCATCAACCAATAATACTGTTTTCCCTGCGATATCAATGTCGAGTTCACGCGACTTGTCTATTTTTTGCTGTTTACCTGCCGACAGATCACCTTCAATCTGATGCAAAAATAAGCTCGTTTCTGCCAATAAACGTTCGGGTGAATAGCTGCCTTTCACAATAATGCTCTTGGCCATGCCTTGCAGCTTTTCTACTTCCGCTTCGGATAAATCCTTGCCCGTATGCACGATGATGGGCAACACATGCCCCTGATTGATAGCTGTACCTGCCCGGTTAATATGATCGAGGATATCTTCGCCGCTCATGTCCGGCAGACTCAGATCCAAAATCATGCAATCAACATGTTCAGCTTTAAGGATTTGCATCACTTCAGCACCACTTTTGGCGGTGACGATATGCACATCATTGGCCTCGAGTAAGGCAGACATGGCCTGGCGCTGTTTGTCGTCATCTTCGACAATCAATAAACGTCGAATATCACGTTCAATGAAATCGCTGATGCGATCGAGCATTTGATCGAGCTCGTCTTTTTGAGCCGGTTTGTGAATAAAAGATATAGCACCAGCCTGCAATACCCGTTTTTCTGCATGTTTATCCATACAGGAAATCACATGCACAGGGATGTGACGCAGCTCGGGATGCCGTTTGAGTCGATCGAGCAGACTCATGCCATCGAGCACAGGCAATTGCAGATCGAGCAAAATGGCATCGGGATTGTATTGCTGTGCAAGCCTCAAGGCATGATCGCCGCGCAGGGCATTGATGGCCTTAAAACCATGTTCGCGTACCAGTCCCTGTTGAATGGATGCAAACGTTGCATCATCTTCAACAATCAACACACTATGATCTTTTGCATTGATCTGATCACGATCATCAGCCAGTAGGTTGGGGATGTGCTCCAGATCCACAAGGTCTTCCGAGCGGTCCTCAATGTTGTTGATATGCTCTGCTTGATCCTGATGGTGCAGTGCTTGAGGCAGGCTTATGACTGTGTCTGCTTCATCGTCATGCTGTTTTTCTTTGCTGCATTCAATCGGGATAATTAATGCAAAGGTGCTGCCTTTACCCAGCTCACTTTGCACCGTGATATGACCGCCAAGCAATTTGGCCAGTTCACGGCAGATCGAGAGTCCTAGGCCTGTACCACCATATTTGCGGCTGGTGGAACCATCTTCCTGCTGAAAGGCTTCAAAAATATCATGCAGTTTTTCAGCCGCAATGCCGACCCCTGAATCATGGACGCTAAAGCTGATTTGGTTTTTATCAACGCGTTCAAGGCGTAAAGTCACTTCACCTTCATGGGTGAATTTCAAGGCGTTGGATAATAGGTTTTTGAGAACTTGCTTGATGCGCATGGCATCCTGAAACATCATCTCAGGCAGTTGATAAGCCTGCTCAATATGAAATATTACTGATTTGTTGTTGGCCACATGGGCAAAGCCACGCTGCATGGAATCGCTGATATCGAGCAGTGGAAAACGATGCGGGTCCAGGTTCATTTTACCGGCTTCGATCTTGGCCAGATCAAGTATGCTGTTGATCAATTCGAGCAAATCGTAGCCGGACGCATGGATGGTGGAAGCAAATTCGACTTGTTTCTTACTCAGATTGCCATCTTTATTTTTGGCCAGCATATCAGATAAAATAAGCAGACTGTTGAGCGGTGTACGCAGCTCATGTGACATATTGGATAAGAAATCCGATTTGTACTGGCTGGCCTGACGTAGCCTCTCTGCTTGCAATGCAAGTGATTCAGCCGATGCCTTGATTTCAGTTTTCTGTGCTTCAACCATGACGTTTTTAGCTACCAACTGATCGTTGTTGAGGCGTAATTCTTCCTGTTGGCTTTGCAGTCGTTCTTCTGACTCTTCGAGTTCCTTGGCTCTGGCTTCCAGTGTGCTGTTGCTTGTACGCAGTTCTTCTTCCTGAGCTTGTAGCTCTTCTGTCATCGATTGTGATTCTTCGAGCAATTGATGGGTACGCTGGGATGATTGCAGCGTGTAAATGCCAATGCCGATACTATCGCTGACTTGTTCAAGGAATTCCTTTTGAATATCTGAAAATTCGGCTGTTGTGGCCAGCTCAATCACACCCATGAGTTTGTTTTCAGCCAATAGTGGCACGATAATAATTTGCTTGGGTGTGCTTTCACCCAGGCCTGATTGGATCTTAATATAATCATCAGGCACATGGGTGAGTAAAATAGACTGCTGCTGCAATGCACACTGGCCGATTAAACCTTCACCCGGTTTGAAGCGATGGCTGATATTTTTGCGCTGTTTAAAAGCATAGCTGCTCTCAAGTACCAATTCAACTTCGCTGTTGTAGTGCTGCATGATGTAAAATGCACCGTGACTGGCATTTAATAAATGTGGCAATAATTGCATGATATTGTTGGCGAGTGTCTGTGTGTCGGTTTGGTTCTGCATGCTTTTGGCTGTATTGGCCAGATTGGTTTTGAGCCAGTCCTGCTGTTGATTGTCCTCAGCATTGCTTTTTAGTACGCGGGTCATATGTAAAATCGAGCGGCCGAGTTGATCAAATTCACCCTTTACTTCGATATCAATATTATAATCACCGGTAGCCAGGGTGGAGGCGATCTGGGAGACATGGCGCAGGGTCAGGGTCATATCTTTCAAGGCGATGCCGAGTGTGTCTTTATCGGAGCTGGGTTCAAAATCGTTGCGGAAATCACCATGGGCAATTTTATTGGCCTGGGTGACAGTTTTGCGCATGGTGCTGATCATTTTATTGATGGAGAGACTGAGTCGATCATGGTCATTGCTGATACTGATGTCTTTGTCCAAATGGCCTTTGGCAACTGCTTCGGCAATATCGGCTACATTTTGCAATGTGGTGGTCATTGATTGCAAGGCGATGCCGAGCTCATCTTTTCGAGATAACGGGGTGATCTCTGAACGAAAATCACCCTGGGCAATGGTGTTGGCTTGTTTGATCGCACCGGCGATGCGTGCTCCCATACCATTGGATGCATCCACCATATCGCGCAATTCATCCTTGGCATTGTATGTGATGGGTCGCAAATTGATTTCACCACGTTCCAAACGCTGCATATTGGCTGTCACCAACAGCACCGGCTTGATCAGCATGCGAATCAAGGGTCTGGATAAAAGTACGATGCTGATGATGAGGAACAGGATGATGGCAAAAAAGATTTGTTGAAAGGTGGATAGCTCAGCTAGATAAACATCACGTGGTACGGTATGAATGACATGCCAGTAGAGATCTTTATTTTGTGCCAGCGGGTAGACCTTATCAAAAAAATAAGCCCGTTGAGCGGTGATAAGGTGACCGGTCTGCTCATCTTGAATGGCATCCCATAGCTGGGGGTGCTCAATAATTAAATTGGCAATATGATTGCGGTCAAAACCAAATGTTTTGGCTTGATTCGGATGGCTGAGGAAAAAACTATCCTGATTAACGATATAAAATCCATTATTGTTATTCTCTTGAGAAACATCGTCCAGGTGATTGACTTGGTTAAGGAATGTACTGGCAAATAGATTGATGATAATAATGCCGTGACGGGTGCCGTTTTTATCGATCATGGGTAAAGCATAACGAATGACCGGGGTATAAGGCTGTTGCACTTTACCATGTTCGCGGTTCAGGTTGAGCCTGGAAACATAATACTTATGGGCTGGCAGTTGCATGGTTTGAATAAAATAATCACTTTCATTTTGGCGCTGTAAATCTTTCTTTTCACTGATCGATACTGCACCGTTGTTATCGCGGTTGATGCGAATGACTTCCCAGCCTTTGGTATCAATGACACGCAGTTGCATATATTGATCGTTGCTTTGCATGAACGAATAAAAGCCATTGATGGTGCTGCGTAACCATTGATTGGCTTCACCATCGGCACCGATAGCATGCCACAGAAGATAACGTTTTAAATCATGAAATTGCGCCAGGAAGTCCAAATCATGCGGTACCTGATTAAGCGCATGATCAATGGTGGATTTGGCTTCTTTGAGTCTGGCTGAATCAAGCAATTCGGCTGCTTTTGCATATGATGTTGAGGCTTTTTCATAGCTGTATGTTGCGATGATCATGATGGGAATAAGTGTTGCAATGAGTACGATAACCGTCAATTTGGCTTGCAATGATAGATTGCGTACAATGGAGGGTAAAGCAGTTAATGGTGTTGGCATCTCGTCTCCTACAAGCTGGATGAATGAACTTGTTGGAGTCTGTTGTTGCTCCAGCCAATCAATTGCTCAACATCGGCAGGTATCTTGGCCTCATAATGTTTACTGGCAGGTGTGCGGGCATAAGGCAGCGATAATGCAAATTTAATCGGTTGTAATTCGGCGTTGATGAGGCCGATAAGCTCAAATACATCGGCTGGTCGAATGGTGTCTTTTTTTAGACCGGAAAAATCACTGACATCGATGGATAGAAAGCGTTGTAATCTGTTCACGGTTTGCAATAATTGCATGGCAGCCCGATAGGCATCGGCTGGCTGGCTGTTTTTATGTTTGAGCGGTGGAAATGAGTCGTCGGTTACATCCAGCGCCTGCAGAATGAGTTCGATATCGCTGTTTAGACGAATTGCCTGTGAAAACACATCGGATGGTGTGAAACCATAACCAATCAGACTATCGAGATCGTTTGAAACCTTATCGAGCAGGGCATAAACATCGTTGGATGTTTTGCCCGTAAGCTTTCGGACCGGTGGGGTGGGGGATGAATGCTGAATATTCAGCCGCAGCTTGATTAAGTTGAGTTCAGTTAAAATGCGCTGGCTTTGATCAAAAAGCATTTTGGGATGTAGGGTCTTGGTGGGTTCAAGTGCGCTGACAGAAATGGTCGGATAATTTTCGGCACGGCGGAAAATATTGATTTTCACCAGCACTTCATAAGTTTTTTGCCAGACATGACGTGGCTTGAAATGTGCGGCGATGGTTTTTATTCTGGCTGTTGATGCGCGCTTGCGGGATTTCATGATGCTCAATACATCGGCTTCAATGCGCTCCACTTCGGCATAGACTTGATTGGCTGTGATGAGCATATCTGAGGCTTCATGATTGTCATCTGCAGCATGTGCTGTATGGGCAAATGGAGCCATGAAGATGAGTATTAAAAAACCAAAACATATTCGCTTCATGAGAGCCCCCCGCCAATGATGTGAATCATGATCTATTTATAATTAAGCAAATTTCAGGCCATGAATCTGAATGTATGGGTGAAATCCAGCTTGGATAGCTTGAATTTGCGGTGCAATGATTGGTTGCTTTGGAGGACATTAGTGTCGTAAAAACAGTCTTTTATTGCCTGTGGGCGTTGTCCTGTGAATCATTGTATGACCGCATCTTTCGGGATGAGAGTTGTTGCGCTATGATGCCGACCTTTCTTCTTTATAGGTAGGTGTTGCATGAATGGAGCATTGAATAATAACGCATCAAGTCAGGATAAGCTGCAAGAGGGTTTAACTTTTGATGATGTGCTGCTGGTGCCACAGGCAAGCTCTGTGATGCCGCGAGCGGCTGATACGTCAGCGCAACTGACACGTAAAATTCGCCTCAATATCCCAGTCGTATCTGCTGCTATGGATACCGTCACCGAATCGGGTACGGCGATTGCACTGGCGCAGGAAGGCGGCATCGGTGTGATTCATAAAAATCTAACCGATGCAGAGCAGGCTGCGGAAGTGCGTTCTGTGAAACGTTATGAAGCCGGTGTGGTGCAAGAGCCGCTGACTGTATCGCCAGAAACTACTTTAGATGCAGTGCGTAAGTTGGCTTCTGAAAATGGTTTTTCCGGTTTTCCTGTGGTGGATAACGATGGTAAAGTCTGTGGTATTGTGACCAATCGTGATATTCGTTTTGAAGCAGATTCAAATAAAAAAGTAGCTGATATGATGACCCCAAAAGATCGTTTGGTATCGGTACATCATGGTATTGAACTCGATGCCTGCAAAGAGCTGTTTCGCCAACATCGCATTGAAAAATTACCCGTGATTGATGCTGCTGGTCGATTGACCGGCATGATTACAGTGCGTGATATTGAAAAATCCAAAGCCTTCCCCAATGCGGTGCGTGATGATCTGGGTCGGTTGCTGGTGGCAGCGGCTATCGGTGTGGGTGATAAAGAAATGCAACGCTTTGAAGCTTTGTATGCCGCTGGCATTGATGCCTTGGTTGTGGATACCGCACACGGTCATTCGCAAGGTGTGATTGATCAGGTGCGTGAAATCAAACGCATGCATGGCGATGATGTTCAGATCATCGGAGGCAATGTGGCCACGGCTGCGGCGGTACGTGATCTGGCTGATGCGGGTGCGGATGCGGTGAAAGTGGGGATTGGGCCGGGCTCGATTTGTACCACGCGTATTGTGGCTGGTGTGGGAGTGCCACAATTAACAGCTGTGATGCAGTGTGCCGCAGCAGGTAAAGATGCGGGTATTCCGATTATTGCTGATGGCGGTATTAAATTCTCCGGTGATTTTGCCAAGGCCATGGCTGCAGGTGCATCAACCTGCATGTTCGGCTCGATGTTTGCCGGCACCGAAGAAGCACCCGGTGCGAAGATTTTGTTTCAAGGGCGCACCTACAAAGCTTACCGTGGCATGGGTTCGATTGGAGCGATGAAAAAGGGCAGCAAAGATCGTTATTTTCAGGGTGATGTGGATGAGGATATGAAACTGGTGCCGGAAGGCATCGAAGGTCGCGTGGCCTATAAAGGACCGGTTGGCGATATCTTGCATCAATTGATTGGTGGTTTGCGTGCCTCGATGGGATATAGCGGTGCAGCCAGCATTGCTGATCTGCATGAACGCGCACAGTTTATCCGCATTACCGGTGCAGGTTTACGCGAATCGCATGTGCATGATGTCACCATCACCGAAGAAGCTCCAAACTACCGCATGGAATCTTAACAATGTTAGCCGTCAGGAAAAAGGTTATAAACAATGGATAAAATTTTAATTTTAGATTTTGGTTCGCAATATACCCAGTTGATTGCGCGGCGTGTGCGTGAGGCTGAGGTGTATTCTGAACTGCACGCCTGGGATATGGATGCCGATGCGATCAAAGCTTTTGCACCGGCGGGCATTATTCTCTCTGGTGGTCCGAACTCGGTGTATGATGATGAGACACCGTTAGCGCCATCGGTTGTCTTTGAGCTCGGCGTGCCTGTATTGGGTATTTGTTATGGCATGCAGACCATGGCAGCGCAGTTGGGCGGTATGGTTGAAAGCGGTGAATCGCGTGAATTTGGTTATGCTGAAATTCAGTCCTGTGGTGATTCGGTATTGCTGCGCGGTATTGAAGATAAAGCCGATGGTATCCTCGATGTATGGATGAGCCATGGTGATAAGGTCACGGGTTTACCCGATGGGTTTAAAATTATCTGTAGCAATGACTCCACCCCGATTGCCGGCATGGCAGATGAAACGCGTCATTTTTATGGTCTGCAGTTTCATGCGGAAGTGACCCATACGCAGCAGGGCACAGCCATGTTATCGCGTTTTGTGCATGAAATATGCGGCTGTGACCGCGATTGGACGATGCCGCATTATATTGATGAAGCCGTGGCTAAGATTAAGGCACAGGTGGGTGATGAAGATGTCATTCTTGGTCTGTCCGGCGGGGTAGATTCCTCGGTTGCCGCTGCGCTTTTGCAGCGCGCAATCGGTGATCAGCTGACCTGTATTTTTGTCGATAATGGTTTGTTGCGCTTGAATGAAGCAGAGCAGGTGATGGAGACTTTTGCCCAGAATATGGGGGTTAAAGTCGATCATGTTGATGCATCAGAAGCCTTTTTGAGGCATTTGACGGGAGTGACGGATCCTGAAGCCAAACGTAAAATTATTGGCCGTGAGTTTGTGGAAGTATTTCAGACCGAAGCTGAACGTATGCCGAATGCGAAGTGGTTGGCGCAGGGTACGATTTATCCCGATGTGATTGAATCGGCCGGTTCCAAAACAGGTAAGGCGAAGAGTATCAAGAGCCATCACAATGTTGGTGGTTTGCCCGATACGCTGCATTTGAAATTACTCGAACCGCTGCGTGATTTATTCAAGGACGAAGTGCGTGAGCTGGGGGTAGCACTCGGTTTACCACGCGAAATGGTGTATCGCCATCCCTTCCCAGGACCTGGCTTGGGTGTGCGTATTCTTGGTGAAGTAAAAAAAGAATATGCCGATTTATTGCGCCGTGCCGATGCGATTTTTATGCAAGAGCTGGTTGAGTCCGGCTGGTATGCCAAAACATCACAAGCCTTTGTGGTCTTTCTGCCGGTGAAATCGGTGGGCGTGATGGGTGATGGCCGTACCTATGAATGGGTGGTGGCGCTGCGAGCGGTGCAAACAGAGGATTTCATGACAGCGCACTGGGCAGAGCTACCGCATGCCCTGCTGGGCAAGGTGTCGAATCGCATTATCAACGAAGTGCGTGGCATCAACCGGGTGGTTTATGATGTGTCCGGTAAACCACCGGCTACGATTGAGTGGGAATAATCGAGTGGGAATAGTCCAGAGGGAATAGTCTACAATCAGAATCAACTGCATCTATTAAAAAATAAGGAGAAGATATGAAAAAAATTATGATGATTGCCTGTGTGGCGATATTGGCTGCGTGCAGTCAAAAGGCTGAAGAGCCAGCCAAAGTAGCAGCCTTAACGCTGGATAATGATAAAGCTAAAATCAGTTATGCGATTGGTCTGGATATTGGTCAGTCATTGCAGAGCTTGGCAACCGATCTGGATCGTGCTGTATTGATTGCGGCAATCAATGACCGGCTCGATGGTGGTGAAGTCAAATTAACGGCGGAAGATGCTGGCAAGGTGAAACAGGATTTCTTTAAAAAGCAGGCTGAAAAACGTAAGGCAGAACAAAAGCTAGCCAGAGAAAAAAATATTACTGAAGGAAAAGCATTTCTGCTTGCTAATAGTAAAAAACCGGGCGTAGTTACCACTGCTAGCGGCTTGCAGTATGAAGTTATTAAGCAAGGTAAAGGTGATAAACCGATTGCCACTGATAAAGTGACTGTAAATTACAAAGGCAGTTTGATTGATGGTACTGAATTTGATTCTTCATATAAACGCGGTAAGCCTGCTACATTTTTACTCAATGGTGTAGTTAAAGGTTGGATTGAAGGTGTGCAGTTAATGCCAGTCGGTTCTACGTTCAAATTCGTTTTGCCATCTGATTTGGCTTATGGCGAACGCGGCGCAGGTGCAAAAATTAGACCGGACACTGTCTTGGTATTTGAAGTAGAATTACTCGCTATTGATGATGCAAAGCCAGCCAAATCAACCAAGACCAAATAGTAACTACTCAGCTCACTGAGCAGCTACAACATGTCTCTAAGGGGTGCTGACTAAAGTGTTTTCATTCGCGTTCATTCGTGTGAATTCGCGGTTCGATTTTGATTGGTTTGAATGTGTCTGAAAGATGGTCTCACAAAAAACAGTCCGCAAAGGCGGGCTGTTTTGCGTGAAATCTTGGAAATTAAAGATTCGTGCATGGAATTTTGTAAACCATCTTGGTAACAAAGGCACGCGCTATCGTTGCGCGATTTTTGAGTGGGCGACCAGTCACCCCATAGTAGCCTCGTATGTGCTCTTCAATGCGAATAAATTCACGGATTGTAACTAGTTTATTTTCTTTTTTAGGGAGCGAGCCAAGGCTCTCTTCAAGAGCCGGGAAAAGCGATACTTGAATTATGTTCTAGGTTTGTGATAATCCATCATGGGCATTGCTCATAATTTAAATTCCTTTCTGTTACGTATTTTGATCGACTTATGATGATATTTATTTTGTAACAAGACAAAAAGAAAATGCCGTTTATACCAGTATAG
>JAUZQK010000132.1 GCA_030951025.1 Mariprofundus sp.
TGAAATTGATGGCCAAAAACAAGAACCTTATGAACACGTTACCGTTGATGTGGAACAGGAATATCAGGGTGCTGTGATTGAGAAGCTGGGTAAACGTGGCGCGGAAATGACTTCCATGGCTACCAATGCTGATGGTTGCACCCGCATTGAATTCATGTGCCCGACCCGTGGCCTGATTGGTTACACATCTGAATTCTTAACCGATACCCGTGGTACCGGCATCATGCATCACATCTTCCACGAATATGGCCCGTACATTGGCAATCTACCGGGCGGCCGTATTAACGGCGTATTGATCTCCATGGAAAATGGTGAATCTGTTGCCTTTGCAATCTGGAAAATACAGGAACGTGGCCGCATGTTTATCGGCTCCGGTGTGAAATTGTACGAAGGTATGATTATCGGCATCAACAGCCGTGATGCAGATATGACCGTCAATCCAATCCGTGAAAAGAAACTGACCAACGTACGTTCGTCCGGTAAAGATGATGCGATTGACCTGGTTCCCGCATTGAACCTGAGCCTGGAACGCGCCATCGAATTCATTGCCGATGATGAGCTGGTAGAAATCACACCGACCTCCATTCGTCTGCGCAAACGCTTCCTCAAGGAACACGAACGAAAACGCAGCACCTCCAAGAAATAAGCCCAGCAAACAGTATCGCAAAGGCCTGTGCATGATTCATGCGCAGGCCTTTTTTATTGTCCTTAACATGAAAATAATTCCACATGTATATTGCTCACTTTCCCACAAAAACTGATCCCAATAAACCACCGATAATATTCTCAGGTCGAAGCGCGCTCTTTTTTATAAATTATTCTGCCGTCAACAGGTTGCTCCAAAAACCAAGCGTGTCCTGATATCGGGGCTTATGACTTAAAAGGCTTTAACAACAGTTCATGTGTTTTCAACACAGATAAGCGCAATGCATTAAAATCATTGTTGTTTTCAATAATCATGTCGGCGGACTTTCGGCGCTCTTCATCACTGCATTGGCGAGCCACAATCGCTTCAAATTGTTGACGGTCTCTATCGCCTCTGGCCACTACCCGCTCACGTCTCAACGCTTCATCTGCCAAGACAACCAGCACGGCATCCATGCGTGCGGCACCACCAGACTCCAGCAATACCGATGCTTCAATCACAGCATAAGCAGCATCTTGTTGCGCCAACCATTGATTCTCTGCCTGCCAGATAAGCGGATGCATGATGGCATTGAGCTTGTCGGTTTCATTGGCATCGGCAAAACAATGTCGCGCCAGAGCAGATCGATTCAAACTGCCATCGGCCTGCAAAAAATCATCACCGAAGGTTTCAATCAAGCTCTTTAATCCAGCCGATCCGGATTCAACCACATCACGTCCAAGCTGATCCAGATCCAACACCGGCACACCGAGCGTCGCAAACATTGTAGCCACCGTACTTTTTCCACTCCCAATGCCGCCTGTCAGGCCAACTTTGAATAGACTCATCGTTGAAAACCGGCGAACTGTAAATACCAGTCCAAAATAGATGAGCCCCAGACAAACCAAATCATGCCTGCCATAGCCAAATACGGGCCAAAGGGTATCTCTGTGCGCATGCCTCGCCGTGCCAATACAATAAACACCAACCCCGCAATCGTACCGACTGCCGATGAGGCAAGAATAATAAACGGCAAGGCCTGCCAACCCATGAATGCACCCAGCATGGCCAACAATTTGAAATCACCATAGCCCATGCCTTCGCGGCCGGTCAGTAATAAAAATAGCCGCGCCACCAGCCAGAAAATCGCATAACCGGCTACAACTCCAATCAATGCATCCAAACCGCCTTGGATGCCGCCCAACCAATAGGAAGACAATAAACCGATCACAATGCCGGGATAGGTTAAGGCATTGGGTAATAAAAAGGTTTCCAGATCAATGACACTAAGCACCCAAAGCAGGAAAAATAAGCTGATCGCAACAAGCAACTCTGGCCTTAAACCGTAATGCATCGCCAGCCCTGCCCAGCTGATGCCCATGATCAGTTCCATCATCGGATAACGCCAGGCAATTGCAGCCTTACAATGGCGACACTTAGCCTTCAGCAACAACCAAGAGAGCAAGGGGATATTGTCATACATCGCAATCTCGTGTTGGCAGTGCGGGCAATGGCTGGCTGGAAAAGCAATCGACTGGCCACGTGGAATCCGGTGCACACAGACATTGGCAAAACTGCCCAGCATCAAACCCAATAAAGCAAATAGTGCCGCCAGTTCAAATATCATGTCTGTTCATCATCCGTTTGAAGCGGTTTTTTCAAACGATAGCGCAATGAGCGAAAGCTAATACCCAGCTCAGCAGCGGCTTTGGTGATATTCCCTCCGGTTTTGGACAGGGCTTCATCGATCAATTGCTGCTCTGTAGTGGCCATTAAACTATCCAGATTATCACCCTGCGCCTGCATACTGCCCAACGATATCGCAGTATGGTTTTTTAAGCCGCAATACAATTCTTCCAACAGATGAAGGGTCAAATCATTATGATCAGACAAGGCCAACATCCGCTGCATGAGGTTTTCCAACTCACGCACATTACCCATAAACGGCAGTCTACTAAGATAGGGCATACAGTCCTCATTCAAATGCGCCTTACCCTCGCTGCATTGCCGCACGATGCGTTTGGCCAACATCGGAATATCTTCGTTACGCTGACGTAGCGCAGGCATGTGCACAGGCACCACATTGAGACGAAAAAACAAGTCTTCACGGAAATGGCCTTGTTGCACTTCAGCCTGCAAATCACGATTGGTCGCTGCAACCACCCGCACATTCACATCACGCTCCTGATCATCACCGACCCGGCGAATACGCTTTTCCTGCAATGCCCTGAGCAGTTTCACTTGCACAGAGGCCGGCAACTCCCCCACTTCATCCAAAAACAAGGTGCCGCCATCGGCTGACTCCATCAAGCCAGGGCGATCAAAATCAGCTCCGGTAAATGAACCTTTGCGATGTCCGAACAATTCAGACTCAAACAACGATTCAGGAATAGCGCCACAATGAACCGGCACAAACACAGCTTTAGAACGGCTTGAATGGGCATGCACAAAACGCGCTGCCAATTCTTTACCTGTGCCTGATTCACCGGAAATCAACACGGTAAATTCTGATTGTGCCGCACGTTTCAAACGCTGACGCACACGCTGCATGGCGAGCGAATCACCAATCAACATCTCTGCATCACTCGCTTCGTCGCCAGCCTTTAGTGGCTGTGTGGCTGTTTTACCAT
This sequence comes from Mariprofundus sp., assembly GCA_030951025.1. Classification (GTDB taxonomy): domain Bacteria; phylum Pseudomonadota; class Zetaproteobacteria; order Mariprofundales; family Mariprofundaceae; genus Mariprofundus. The sequence continues at coordinate 3,256 of JAUZQK010000132.1, forward strand.
CAGCTGGATTTTTCGACCTGCCACCTGCCAATCTGCCCTCTATCAAGGCACAATCAGCCAACGCGCGCTCTACAGCAGCAGCCAATTCTTCAACCGATACCGGTTTGGTCAGATAATCAAAGGCCCCCTCTTTCATAGCCATCACAGCTGTATCTGCACTGGCATAGGCTGTGAGTAACAACACCCTGGCATGGGGTTGGATTTGACGGCTGGCACGAATCACATCGAGCCCTGCATCACGCCCTTGCATCCGCAAGTCAGTTAAGACCACATCAAAGGCCTGTTGTTTTAAATGCTTTTCAGCTTCCATCGATGATGCACAAGCACATATCTGATGCCCCTGGATCTCCAAACCCAGAACCAATACTTGACGTGCATTGGCTTCATCTTCAACCAATAAAATATCAGCCATGCTTTGCCTCCGAGTGTGTTGCAGCGGATATCGGCTTGTTCCTTGTTGTTGCTTCCGGTCGCTTGATTGAACCGCGCACGATAAAACACACCTGCCCTGCCCCTGTCGTCTGGATTTTGCTTTTCTGAGCTTCAGAAGCTCGAATATCTGTCATCACTTCAACCTGCCAACCATTCACCATGCATACCTGTTGCACCGTAGCCAGCCCCAAACCAATGCCGGCCGGACGGCCACTGACAAAGGGTTCGAATAATTTCTCACGCACATCCAAAGCAATCTCACCCTGGTTGCATAACTTTAATATCCATTGGCCTGCAACACGCTTAAGATGAATCGTCACCGGACTCTTATGATCAGAGCGATTGAGTAAGGCATTCGATAACAAATTATCCAGCACCAAGCGAAAATGATCCGCATCGAGATACAGTTCATCCAGCTCAGACTGCCATTGCACCTGATTCTCCTGTGGCGCATCAAGCTCTTGTAACGATGCCTTGATCGACGCTTCAATCAATTCAGGCATCAATGTTGTAGCCATGCATGCATGCAATGGTTTGGAATATTGCAACATCACATTCACCAGCCGATTCAAGCGCTGTGCTTCATCATGAAATATCTGCTGCATTTGAGCTGCGTTATCCGGTCGTTTGCCCATGATTTCAAAACACTGAGCCATGGTTTGAATCGGATTACGGATTTCATGTGCCAGCATGGCGGCCATTTTGCCGAGCGCAGCCATTTTTTCCTGCTGTATCAATTGCTCTTGCAACAGCCTGACTTCGGAAATATCAACCAGCGTCAGCAACCATATTGCATCACTATCGATTTCCAATCGACGCACTGCCAACAGCAATATTTGATCGTGTCGCTTATATTCACATTGAAACGATATTGCAGCAGGATGTTGATGCAACACCCGATGAAAAAACTCAGCCAAGGGTGGGAATAGTAACAACGAGGCCAACGATTCGCGTTTGAGTATCAGTCTAGCAGCTTCATTTCTGTCGATCACATCCAGTTGCTGATTTAATAAAATCACACCTTCGCGCATTTCAGCCATGATTTTATCATGCAGATCTTTCAACTTCCGATGCTGACGCACAGCTTGATCGCTGCTGGCACTCAAACTGGCATGACGACGGGCAATAAATGCCATTACCCCACCGACCAGCAATAAAGCAGAGACTTGCAACAACACATGCAACGCCTGGTTGGTGCTCATCACACCACTATGGCTTAACCACAGCTCAGTGTAGATGGCAGTAAGATAACCAATGCAACTTACCGTACTGATCAACAAAGGTAGCAGCGCTTGCGCATGGATGCCGGATGCAATCACAACCACACCCAGCAGGAATGAAAATGGACTAAAAATACCGCCGGTAGCTAGAATCAACACACTGACAAGCAGACTATCAGCGGCATATTGAAACACCCATTGTGATAATAACGTAATACGTTGCGACAAACTCAATGCCACTTGCAATAACAACAACAAAGCACTGCCAAAACCCACTGCCAAAATCAACGCCTGTTGCATAGCTGTGGACATGGGATAAAACCAGCCGAGCAACAATAAACCAATGGCGCTCGCAGCCAGTGTGCGATAAAGGATTATATGCATGACAGGCCTAGTGTGGGCAATGATCTAGCATCGGTAATGCTTTTATGGCTAATAATAATTAGACAATGGATGCCATCTGGAAGATCGGCAAATACATGGAAATAACCAGACCACCAATCACTACACCCAGAAAAGCCATGATCACCGGCTCCATCAATTGCTGCATATTGTTCACCGCAGTATCGACTTCCTCTTCATAAAAATCGGCAATTTTACCCAGCATATCTTCCAGACTACCGGTTTGCTCACCAATGGAGATCATCTGCGTCACCATCAAGGGGAATATTTTACTTTCTTCCAAGGGAGCCGTCAGCGTTTGCCCCTGAGAAATCGAATCTTTGGATGACAGGATAACTTTTTCGATCACCACGTTTCCGGCTGTTTCAGCCACCGTATCGAGTGCTTCAAGAATTGGTACACCAGCAGCGGTCAGGGTTGAAAATGTGCGACAAAAACGAGCCACCGAGGCTTTACGCAACACATCACCCAAAATGGGTAAGGAAAGTAATAGCTTGTCCAGTTGGTAACGCCCATTGGGTGTGTTGTACAACGCTTTAACACCAGCCACCAAGGCAATCGGCACAGCTACGATCAAATACCAGAATTCGACAAACACATCGGATATCGACATGGCAATCTGGGTTGGCATGGGTAGTTCAGCCCCAAAGTCAGCGAACATTTCACTAAAAATTGGAATCACAAAAATCATCAAAATCGATGTCACGATGAATGAAACCACCAGAATCGCAACCGGATAAACCATGGCCGATTTAATCTTGGCTTTCAGGCTAAGCGCTTTTTCCTTGTACACACACAGACGCAATAAAATGGTATCGAGAATACCACCCTGCTCTCCAGCCTCCACCAGCGCACAGGTTAAACGATCAAATTCATCGGGAAACTTGCGCATGGTTTCACCGAGCGGATTACCGCCTTCCAGATTCATACGCACATCATTGAGTAGTTTGATCATGGCTTTTTTTTCAGCCCCGCGTTCAGCCAGTTCAAAACATTGCACCAACGGCAGGCCGGCATTGATCATGGTGGATAACTGACGAAAGAATACAGAGATATCTTTATCATCGACTTTTTCCGGAAACAGGATAATTTCAATAGGCTTTTTCTTCACCTTCACATCGAGCAGCGCTTTACGCCGCAATATTGCTGTGGCGATTTCACGGTTACTCGCTTCAAGTTCACCACTTTGGCTTACACCCTGTTTGTTTTTTGCTGTCCAAATAAATATTGCCATCAGTTGATCACCAACATTCCACCGTTTTTCCGCCATTCCCTCAACATCATCTCTCCACTGTAACCCGTAAACACTCTTCCAGTGAAATATCACCGCTTTGCACTTTTTCCAGGGCGGCCATACGCAGTGTCTTCACCCCTTTACTGACTGCGATTGCACTGATCACATCGGAATTTTTACCAGCATACACCGCTTCGCGAATCTCATCAAAGACCGGCATCACCTGATAAATACCTGTGCGTCCTTTGCAGCCCGTGCCATTGCATGTTTGACAGCCCTTGCCGGTCATCGGGTGATAGTCCGCAATATCCTGCTCAGGCACACCCGCATCGATCAATGCAGCTTGGGGCACGTTCATCTCGGTTTTACAATCCGGACAAATACATCGCGCCAAGCGTTGTGCGGAAATCAGATTAATAGCTGAACCCACCAAAAAGGACTCGATGCCCATATTCACCAGCCGGGTCATGGTCGAAGGTGCATCGTTGGTATGCAGGGTCGCCAATACCATATGTCCGGTCAGAGCCGCTTTGATACCAATCGCTGCGGTCTCATGATCACGGATTTCTCCGATTAAAATCACATCGGGATCCTGTCGCATAAACGAACGCAAAGCAGCCGGAAAATCCAGCCCGATATCAGCATTCACATTCACCTGATTGATACCCATGAAATTAAATTCAACCGGATCTTCAGCCGTTGAGATGTTCACACCTGGCTGGTTCAACTCCGATACAGCCGAATACAAACTCACCGTTTTACCGGAACCTGTAGGGCCGGTCACCAGCACCATGCCATCAGGCTGATGTATGGCTTCTTTTAACCATGCCAGCGATTGTGCATCGTAACCCAGCTTGGTCATATCCAATTGCAGGCTGGATGGATCGAGTAAACGCATCACCACCTTCTCACCAAAGAGTGTTGGCAGAACAGAGACTCGGAAATCAACCGTCTTGGCGCGTGATAAACGCAATTTAATGCGTCCATCCTGTGGCAAACGTCGTTCGGAAATATCGAGTCTGGCCAAGATCTTCAAACGCGAAACAATGGCCTCACGCATGGCCATATTCGGACGCATGATTTCATGCAATACACCATCAATACGATAACGCACACGCAATATCTTTTCATACGGTTCCAGATGAATATCAGAAGCACCACGTTTGATTGCATCCATCAAAATCAGATTAACCAGTTTTACCACCGGTGCCGCTTCAATTTCAGCACTCAGGGAATATTCATCAATATCCTCTTCTTGTGTATCAATAACTTCGACATCAATTGCACCGAGCTCAGCCATAACCTGAGCCAAATGTAATTCATCATCATTGAATTCATTGAGCTTTTTGTTGAGTTGCGTTTCAGATGCGATCAGCACTTCAATTTTACAGCCTGAAATAAAAGCAAGTTCATCGAGTGCATTGATATTGTACGGATCAATGACGGCCAGCTGTAATACTTTACCTGTTTTCTTGAGCGGCAACACCATGTGTTTGCGTAAAACATCTGCCGGAATCACGCTGATTTTTTCATCCACTTCGACCTTATTCAGATCAATAACCGGACACCCGAATGAACGTGCCATAAAAGCCACCAATTCACGTTCATTAAAAATATTCTGCCGCACCAATTGCGCGGTTAATGTGTCACCATGCAACTTGGATTCACGCAACAATAAATCCAACTGCTCACGCGTGATGCGCTTCTGTTTAAGCAGTATATCTCCCAAACGGGAAGCCGTCTGCATCAGTTACTACTCCAGCCTGGCAAAAGCATCTCTCTGCGCCCTAAATCCAACTGCATCTGTTGCAGTGCCTGACTAAAGTCAGGTGTATCACAATCATGCCACCAGCCAAAAGCGATGGCTCCTTGCGCAATCAACATCGGCAAGCCATCCACCGCCAATCGTCCAGCCTGGCTGGCTGCTTCAACAAAAGCTGTTTTGCCATCAGGCCGATAGACTGCATCCATGGCCATGCCATCACCAGATAATACAAACGGAAAAGCCTGATCTGGCTTTAAACCAATACTGGTACTATTGATCAGCAAGGCCGATTGCTGACAAGCCAGACTCACATCGCTCTGTTGCCAAGCCAAAGGCTCGATATGCAATGCCGGATAACTCTCCCGTGCCCAGTCGATGAAGCTGTCCAAGCGATCAGGATTACGGTTACAGATGATTACTTTATCGAGCTTCAATACAGCCAGCGCATGCAGCACTGCCCGTGCCGTGCCACCAGCACCAAACAACAATGCCTGTTTTCCCGACACATCGACAGCCAAGCCCTCAACCACGGCCTTGAATCCACGCCAATCGGTATTGCTTGCCTGCCAGCCATCAGCACTACGCCGCACAGTATTCACCGCACCGATTTTTTTGGCATCGGCATCAGCTTCTACCAGTTCAAAAAGTGATTCTTTATGGGGGACGGTGACATTAAAACCTGCCACGCCCAGCGCTTGTAAACCATGCATGGCCGTCACGAGCAATTCAGGTGCCACTGCGAAAGGCACATACACGGCATTGATGTCTTTATTTTGAATAAAGCGGCATTGAAAGGCCGGAGATAAGGAATGCTGCACCGGCCATCCGATGATGCCATAGATCTTGCTTGCGCCATTAATATTCATGTTTGTTAGCTTAGAAACAGATGGACAATGTGTCAAAGTTTGTCAGTCATGATCAATGCCTCGAATTCAATCAATCGAAATTAAGCACTGGTCATTTTATTGGGCGACACATCCGGCCCCAGCAATATTGCCAACCATTGGGTTTCCGGTTTCGATTCCAGTCCTAGTTTGACAATCATGGTTAAAGGCACCGATAACAACATGCCCACCGGCCCCAATATCCAACCCCAGAACACCAGCGATAGAAAAACCACCAGGGTAGACAGGCCAACACCGCGCCCCATAAATTTGGGTTCAATGACATTGCCCATCACCACATTGGCAATCACATAACCCAAGCCGGCAAGCAGTGCGTCACCACCACCGAGTTGCACCAAGGCCAATAAAACTGCTGGCACGGCCGCAATGATAGAGCCTATATTCGGTACGAAATTAAACAAAAATGCGACCAGACCCCACAGCAATGGATAATCCACCCCAATCACCGCCAGCCAGATAGTGATAAACACACCGGTGGCCAGACTGATCCAGGTTTTGATGGAAAAATACGAACTGACACTATCCACAAAAGCCTTAAAGCTATGCGCTGATGGTGCGTCCTCACCCATCACTGCCCATTTATGCGGTATTGCCGTGGCTTCGATCAATAAAAAGATCACCGTCAGTACAATCAAAAAAGTATTGGCCAAAGCATTGCCAAGGCCAGAGAGCAGTTTACCCGCCATGCCCATGGCTGCTGATGGATCCAGTGCTTCAAGCATCGATTGTGATGAAATGTTAATGCCCATAGCTGAGAGCCAGTGCAATGATTCGGCAGTCAATAACTTCAAGCGCTGTTGATAAAGCGGTAAGTTTTGCGAAATATCAGATAATGATGAACCCACGAAAGCCGCCAGCAATAATCCAATCAAGACAATCACCAGGGTAATAATAAATACCGCCAAACCTGCAGGGATATGTCTGGCCGTCAGCCAGCTCAACATGGGCAGGCAAATAATCGCTATAAATGCAGCCAGCAGAAAGGGCACCAACAAGGTGGCCGCAGCCTGCATGCCAGCAATAAGTAGCACAAACGCTGCGGCGGAAATTAATATATTGGAGCTACGCACAGGCATCTATTCGTACAGACTTAAACGTGGATCTTCGATATCAAATTCTGTTTCACCACTGGCAAACATCAATTTGATATAAGGTGTACAACCTTCACATTCTGCGGCACAACCGGTAGCAGCCTGTGCGGTATCAAAATCCGCATAGGCTTTCAATTGCTCAAATGTTTTATGTACACATTCGCAGCGATTCACCTTTTCATCGCACATGCTTCTGCCCCTCCGTGTTCTTATCCCTTTGGATTATTTTGCTTCAATCCATTCCGATCTAAACCATCACGCTTTAAAATCGGATACTGACCGATATGACTGCCAAACGGCAAGCGCAGCATAAAAGCCAATTTATGGGTCGGTTCATCCTGCAGGTGTTGCAGTCCAATCACCATATCATCATGCCCATCCTGCGGCTGTGCCCGATAGGTGCCAAACAAACGATCCCATACGGATAGATTAAAACCATAATTACTGTTCGTTTCATGCCTGTGTATAGAGTGGTGAATACGATGCACATCCGGTGTGATCAGCAGCCAGCGCAGCCAGCCATCGAGCTTTAACGGCAACGCCACATTGGCATGGTTAAACATCGCCATAGCATTGAGCACGACTTCAAAAATAATCACCGCCAAGACAGGTGCGCCCAGCAACATCACCAGCGTTATTTTAATGATCATCGACAGGAGTATTTCTATGGGGTGAAAGCGTAAACCTGTCGTCACATCAATATCACGGTCGGCATGGTGCACCAGATGCAAACGCCATAATATTGGCAGCGCATGAAACAATACATGTTGTGCGTAAATGGCCAGATCGAGCAATACAACGGCGATGAACACAATCAGAGCACCGGGCAAGTTCAATCCATCGAATCCAGCCAGCCAATGAAACAATCCAAAATTCAGTTCCTGCGCCCATAATGCCGCACCAACTGCCCCCGCAGGCAGCACTATGCGCACCATAAGCGCATCGAGCACCACAATGCCCAGATTGGCCGGCCAGCGTTTATACCCGAACCTTAAAACACGCCGTGGTGCTATCCATTCAAGCCATGCCATCAGCAATAAAACGGTGAGAAAAATAATTAATCGAAGTGTCGCATCATCCATTTCCGTAGTCTGAATAAAAAACCAGCCAATCGCAAAATCAATGTTTGAATCAACAACATGGCTGTTTCATCACAGGTGCATATATTCCACTTGGGTTTATTGTTTTTAATGGATAGATTCAGCCAACAGTGATTTTACAGCTACACAGTAAATAAACCGATCAACGGAGATAACAGATGAAAAGAATGATGTTTATTGTCGTAAGTGCAGGTCTAGTCTTAACCAGCTGCGCCAGTGACCCGAATGACCCCAACAGGTATACCAAACAAAATGCCGCCATTGGTGCAGGTGTTGGTGCGCTTGCAGGGGCTGTGATTGGCTTTCAAAACGATCATTCCGGCGGAGCCTTGCGTGGTGCGTTAATTGGCGGTGCTGCAGGTGGCGTACTCGGTGCAGGCACCGGTGTCTATATGGATAAACAGGAAGCAGAGTTCAAACGTGCCCTGGCTGAAGAGCAGCGCAGAAACCAGATTGAAATCGAACGCCTGCAAAATGAAAACCTGAAAATAACCATGAACAGCGAAGTCTCTTTTGCCTACAACTCATCGCAATTAACACCGGCTTTCCATAACACCTTGAACAAGGTGGCTGATATTTTAAGTCGTTATCCGCGCACCACCATTAAAATCACCGGCCACACCGATAGCCGTGGCTCAAGCCAGTACAATCAGCAACTCTCCGAACAACGTGCACAGGCTGTGAAATGGTATTTGATGGATCGCGGCATGGCCTCCAACAGGATTGAAATTGATGGACGTGGCGAATCTCAACCTAGAGCCTCTAACGATACTGAAGCTGGCAGACAGCTGAATCGTCGTGTGGAAATGCTGGTGATTCCAAACAACAATATTCAATAACAGCCCAACCGATCACGCCAATCGTTTACACCAATCGATCATAGGCAATCGTCCCACGATTCATCAAAGCCCACGGATTAAAAGTCCGTGGGCTTTGTGTTTGTACGGCGCTAGCATTGGCTCATGTCTGTCTATACTGAACTTTCACATGCTGATATCAGCACCATTCTGGCCGATTATCAGATTGGCTCACTAATTTCGTTTGAAGGCATTGCTGCCGGCATAGAAAATAGCAATTTTTTCATCGATACCTCACAAGGTAAGCGTTATGTATTAACTGTTTTTGAACGCTTGGCCGCAGATGAATTACCTTATTTTATGTTATTGATGAAACATCTGGCCGCCAACGCACTGGCCTGTCCCGATGTGATGGTGAGAAACGATGATGCATTGCTATTTGAAGTGCATGGCAAACAAGGTTGTATTGTCTCCTGCCTGAGCGGGCGCACACTCGATGAGCTCAATATCGCGCAACTCAAATCATCTGGTCAGGCCATGGCTCAACTGCATCTGGCCGGAGCCGATTTCAGCATGCAACGCGCCAACCCTACCAATTCGAATTGGCTGGCTGAACATATCGATGCTGTGCTTGAAAAAACATGCGCCCGTTATGGCTCTGAAGCAGGGCAGTTATTGAACAACGAACTGGATTTTCAATCATCCTGCGCCTGGGGTAGTTTACCGGCGGGCCTCATTCACGGTGATTTATTCGTCGATAATATCCTGTTTAAAGACGAGCAAGTCTCCGGCATTATTGATTTTTATTATGCTCACCATGCCGCTTTTGCAATGGACATTGCCATCGCCCTCAATGCTCAGGCGGTATTGCTCAGTGATGCGGATGAATCACGCATACAAGCCTTTATGGATGGTTATCAATCCCTCCGCCCATTGCAGGAAGATGAATGCGAAGCTTTACCCTTATTGCTCCGGCTAGCGGCACTGCGTTTCTGGGTATCGCGTTTGTATGATGCCTTCTTCCCGCGTGACGGCGCTATGGTGCAAACAAAAGATCCAGAAGAATATCGTCAAAAACTGGTACTGCACCACGCAGCCTCTTTATTCAAATAGCCTTTGACTTTCCTCTGCATCCCTCGTGTCCTCTGCGGTATAACCGTCGTTGCTTCAAACAGAGACGATTTTTAGCAATTATTTTTTATGACGACGCGGTGGTTTTCTGCCGCCTGCATTGTCTGAACGGCCACGATCACCGCCCCGGTTCGGACGCTGATGACGATCACCAACACGTGGTTTAAACTGTTTGCGTGGTGCCCGTTCAGGCGTAGCGGCACTATCCATCAACGTGGCATTGAGTCGCTGACCACAGACCTGAATCTTTTTCAAATCACTGAAAATAGCCTTGGGCATACCATCAGGTAAATCGACAATAGTATAATCATCCATAATCTGGACACGACCAATAAACTCACTCTCTAAACCAATCTCATTGGCAATCGCACCAACAATATTACCCGGCTTCACACCATGCACTTCACCCACATCGAGGCGAAAGCGTTCCATGCCCTGCTCCAGTTTTGGACCACGCTCACGGCTTGATTCACGCCTGGCCTTGATATCTGCATCTTCGTATTGGTTTTGACCGGGGTTACGTGTGCTGCGGCGTTTATCTTCCGGCGCATCAAAGCGTGGGTTTCGGTCGGAGCGCTGTGGACGCTCAGGGCGCTCGGAACGTTCCGAGTGTTCCCGACGCTGCGGTTGATCTTTAAGCAATAAGGGCTGATCACCCTGCACCAACTTGGCCAATGCCGCTGCAATCTCATTGGCAGGCACATCATGTTCCTGACGATATTGTTCTACAATTTCGGTAAACAGCTCCAGCCCTTCACCGGATTCCAGCGTTTCGGTGATGCGCTGCTTGTATTCAGCAATGCGTTTATCATTGATGCTGTCAGTGGTTGGCATTTCGAATTTTTCAATCGTCTTTTTCGTTGCCCGCTCAATAGAATACAACATGCGTTTTTCACGCGGCGAAATGAACAGAATCGCATCACCTTCGCGCCCTGCACGGCCTGTACGACCAATGCGGTGAATATACGATTCCGTATCGTGCGGCACATCATAATTGATAACATGCGAAACACGCTGCACATCCAAGCCACGCGCAGCCACATCGGTGGCCACGATAATATCCAGATGACCTTTCTTTAAACGATTGACTGTATTCTCACGCTGCTTCTGGGCAATATCGCCATTCAAAGCTGTGGCAGAATAACCGCGTGCTGCAAGTTTCTCGGCCAAGTCTTCCGTCGCTGTTTTGGTGCGCACAAAAATAATCACCGCATCAAACGCTTCAGCCTCAAGAATGCGTGTTAAAGCATCGAGTTTATTGCGTCCGCTAACCATCCAATAACGCTGGCGAATTGTTTCAGCCGTAGCTTCTTTTACCTTGATGGTAACCTGGGCTGGGTTGTTCAAATGTTGCTCGGCAATGCGGCGAATCACCGATGGCATGGTGGCAGAAAAGAGAGCAATTTGGCGATTATCCGGTGTTTGTTCCAGTACCCACTTCACATCATCGATAAAGCCCATACGCAACATTTCATCGGCTTCATCGAGTACGAGTGCTTTCAAACCGGTCAGGTTCAAGGTCTTGCGGCGCATATGATCCATCACACGTCCGGGTGTACCCACCACCACATGCACACCGCGCTTGAGCTGGCGCAGCTGAATATCATAACTCTGCCCACCATAAATCGGCAGCACATGAAAGCCTTTCAGATGACGCGCATAAGTCTGGAATGCTTCAGCCACCTGAATCGCCAGTTCGCGGGTTGGAGCCAGGACCAACACCTGCGGTGTTTTTTGATTCATATCGAGGTTGGATAAGAGTGGCAAGGCAAAGGCCGCCGTTTTACCGGTTCCTGTTTGCGCCTGACCAATCACATCCCGACCTTCCAGTAGCAAGGGAATGGTTTCCGCCTGAATCGGCGATGGCGTTTCATAGCCTAAGCCCTGCACACTCTGCAGCAACGGTGCTGCAAGATTGAGGTCAGCGAATGAAACCCGATTGTTGTCCTGATTACTATCTTGGCCGTTGTCTTGATCATTGGCTTGATCGTTGGCTTGATTATTGTCTTTTGTTGTCATGATTTACACCTGCGGAAATTACCGATCGCGAAGCATGCCTGTATCGCGATGAATAAACCATGAACAAGCAACGATTTATCTTCACATATCGATAAAAGTCTAAAAGTTTGAAACTTTATTTTTATAATGGCCAGAGATCAATGCCCAATAACATCAACCGCACAGACAATGCAGCACACAATAATGCAACAAGGCTATATACGGGTTTAAAGCCAATAGCCAAACTGTGTTTTAAAGCAATATAAACTCCAAAACCGGTGGCGAAAAAAGCGAACTCAGTGATCACCAGCAGGGTTAGCAAAGGTAAAGCCACCGCACCATCAGGGCCTACTTGTCGCCCGATACTCACAATCATCAGCATGACAATGCCCAAAACCAGAGCGAGATAAGGAAAATGAATGACTTTCATATAAATTACCCGAGCCTGTTGGTGTTAATCATCATCATTCACACCGCGCTTGATACCCATCAAATGCGCTTGAATGAACGGATCAATATCACCATCCAAAAAACCCTGCGTGTTGCTGGTTTCCATGCCCGTACGCAAATCCTTGATGCGCGACTGATCCAGCACATAGGAGCGAATCTGGTGACCCCAGCCAATATCGGTTTTAGTATCTTCCATGGCCTGCTTTTCCGATTGTTGTTTTTCAATTTCCAACTCATACAAACGTGCTTTGAGCATTTTCCAACAAGCTTCACGGTTTTTATGTTGCGAACGGTCATTCTGGCATTGCACCACCACATTGGTCGGGATATGGGTTAATCGAACCGCCGAATCGGTTTTATTGATATGCTGACCACCGGAACCAGAGGCACGATAAGTGTCGGTGCGCACATCGGCCGGGTCAATATCAATATCGATTTCACGGTCAATATCAGGAAATGCAAATACGGAAGAAAATGAAGTATGGCGACGATTACCCGAATCGAACGGTGATTTGCGCACCAGACGGTGAACACCAATTTCAGCTTTCAAGAAACCATAAGCATATTCGCCTTTAATCGACACCGTCACCGATTTAATACCAGCCTCTTCCCCTGCCGTGCATTCCATCAATTCCGTTTTAAAGCCTTTACGTTCTGCCCAGCGCAAATACATACGCAATAGCATTTCTGCCCAATCCTGCGCCTCTGTGCCACCAGAGCCTGCATTAATGTCCAAAAAAGCTGATTCTATATCGGTTTCACCACCGAGCATCTGTGCCAACTCCAGGGCTTCGACCTGCCCCTGCACCACGTCAATGCCATCGACGGCCTCAATTTGTGATTCGGTATCATTTTCCTCCGCACCCATTTCAAACAACATGGATGCATCCTCAAGCTCATTCATTGCCCTCTTATAGTCTATCAACACTTTCTCAACACGGGCGCGTTCCTGCATCAAATCCTGCGCTTTGGCCGCATCATCCCAAAGTGAAGGGTCTTCAATACGCGCGTTTAATTCACGCAGATCCTCTTCTTTGGCATCAACGTCAAAGTGACCTCCGCATGGAATCCAGACGCTTGGTATAATCTTCTGCCCGCGTTCTAAATCCAGAAATTCGATCTTCAATGCTCATGCGTCTACTCCAGTGTGCTTATCAAAATCTTGTGCAAGGTACATCCCCACCATTTCAAATCAACCGATGAAGCGATGGCGCGAACAAGCCAAGCACCATAGATTACTCGCCATGGACAAACAATCGGTTCGCATTGATAAATGGCTATGGGCAGCGCGCTTTTTTAAAACGCGCCGCTTGGCCACAGATATGGTCAGTGCTGGCCATGTTCAAATCAATGGCCAAACGGTCAAAGCTTCCAAGCTGGTTCAGGTCGGTGATCAATTAAGCATCTATCGCAATCCGGAACAGTTCATCATCAGCATTACTGCGCTGGCTGAAAAACGTGGTTCGGCCACTATTGCCCAAGGCTTGTATCTGGAAACCGAGCAAAGCCTTGCCGCCCGCGCAGAGCAAAAGCAGCTGCGTAAAATGCATGCGGCATCCGCACCCGCACCGGATAAACGACCCGACAAAAAAGCCCGCAGGCAAATCATTCGCTTTCAACGCAAAGAGAATTAACCACTCAAACCGACTGCTCGGTTTGATCTGTTGCAGGGCGCGCTATGCCCGGTATCCACATACGCCCTTGGGCTGCATCGAGTCCGGACTGGGTTAAGCGAATCACCCATAATGTATCTGTTTGTGCCTCTGTGTGCGCGGCTGTGTGCATCGGTGTTTCGATTTGCACAACCTGTTGTTCATACAGCCAGGCAATATCTGTACGCAGACGATCAAAGGAAATGCGCCAACCCTGTGCATCAAGAGCACCTTGCAGCCCCCGTTCATCGGCCGAATAAGCCTTGGCAGACTCGAGTGTTTGCAGAATACACAAACGTCGTTGCTGCATGTTTTTTTGTACGACCGGATCAATGAATACAGGCTGTGGGATAAGCTTCTCATTGCTCACATGCGATGACGGTGCCGGGCTAGCATCCACGATATTCGTTTGGCGCTGCTCCAGTCGTTGCTGTTTTCTAATTTCACCCGGATCAATATGTTGTGCCAGAAGCTGCTTGGCACTATCGCGCTTCTCGCGCGCCTGCTCGATACTGACTGCCGGATACACACCAAAGGCCAGAGTCTTCTGCTTGCCTTCAAAACGGTAAGCCAGCTTCCAATAGCGTCCGGAAGATTTCACCAGCAAATAAAGACCAGCACCATCACTGACCTTAAACTGGTTTTTACCATAAGGTACTTTGGTGGCTTGAATTTCAGCATCCGACAAAGCCATTGCAACCTCCTGTGTTGGTTCTTTTTTAGACATAAAGAACCAACATATAAACCATCAAATCGAACTGTTGGTTCTTTCTCAGGGATGCACCCTATTTGTATGATGGGGAACTAACAATGCACAAAAAGAACCAACACACTGCAACCTTATTAATGTTCTCATATTGGGTGTTTTTTCTCACATTCAGCTGACTGAATAACCTTGCCATATCGATTTAAAGAGGTTTAACAACAATTAAAAAAGCTTTATAAATCAAGCAATAATAGGTTTTCTCTCAACAGTATATTGCATAATGAATTGAACTGATTGTCTTCATAGGGATTCATGTTGGTTTACTTCAAACAGCCTGCAGATAGCAAGCACCTCC
>JAUZQK010000133.1 GCA_030951025.1 Mariprofundus sp.
AAATAAGCATGAGGAACGAAGAAGGTTTTACTCTCAGCCCTTGTCGCCGCTGGAGCTGGAAAGCCAAGCACAGCAAATGAGCCTGTTGCAGCATTCGGTGCATACTTCGATCCGGGAGCAAAAATACCTACGCCCCCAGCCATAACTTGCATGCCTTCATGACCAAAAGCCACCCCTGCCGGATTAAACCAGGCTGCTGATGCATCATCGGCTACGGCAGTAAAAGCGTTGCCCATACCCATTGCTTTTGCCCCCATCTCAGGAATCTGATAACCACCGGCTTGAGCTGTTTGTAGCCCGGCAAAAAACATGGTAAATAAAATAATAAATCGTTTCATAATCGCCTCCCTCCAGAATTGATACAGCTAGGATAGACGATGAATGTTATTTTGCAATCCAATAAACCTGTTAAGATTTTCCCTCTGCGTAACGCTGCGTACTCTGCGGTGCAAGCTTTTGATCTTGTTATTTAAGCATTACACTCATTGCACGCGATAAACCATGCTATATTTATCACTGAAAACCAGCTTCATACGCGGACTACGCTTGGCGATTTTGATGAAACGTTTATGCTTTTTATCGGTGAATACATACTCCGCACCGAACTGATTCCGAATCAAATCGGCCGGATGTTTGATTTTTCCTTTGCTGATGCGCTTCCACAGATCATAACGCGCAGCATCTTTCAAACGCATATAATCCGGATCGAGCCCAACAATATAATGATTGTGGCGGTTATGAAAAAACAGTCGCGGGAAATCATCCCAATCGGTATGAAACACCGTACTGCCTGCCGGTGTATGCTTGGCCAACCACAGCGCACCACCCTGATAGGCATTTACCGGCGCTTTTTTCTGCATTTTTTGGTATTCCCCATGCAGGGTTTTATAGCCTGCCAAACCCAACAACAGCACCATCAGCACAGCAGGAAACCACCACACACGTCGCTGATAAAGCGATGCCCATGAAAAGCGCTGTGCCCATGGTTTCATCGCAAAGATAAAAAACAACAATGCTGCCGGTGGAAAAAACTCAATGAAACGACGCGATTTGAACACCATCAACAGCCACAATGTAGCCAATAAAAACCAAAATAAACGATGCGGATCCGCCTTCCATTCATCGCGATTGGTTAAAACAATTCCAACCAAATATGCCGCCAAAGGAATTGCTGAATCCTTCAACAGGGTTAAGGTTTTGAAGGGGTACCATTCATTGCCAACCGCGATATTAAAGCCACCGGCGAATATCTTCATGCGCAAGGCATCGACCAAAAAGAAAATATTGTCCGGAAAAAACGGGTTGATCAGCAAGCCTGCGACAACACCCGTGCCAACAGCCAACAGCGGTTTAAAGTTCACTTCTTTGTTTGCCACATAAAAAACAAGCATAGCGATGCAGGCCATGGGAAAGAGAATAAAAAAGCTTTTGTACGTCCAGGTAAACAAACAAGCAATCACGGCCAGTAATACAAACTTTCGTTGCATCAAAAAATGAAAGGCCAACCATGTATAAATCAAGGCAAAGATCGGTGGCCTTGGCATCATCATGCGATACAAAAAGGATTCGGATGAAACCAACAGCAGCAGCGCCCAGAACAAGGGGTATGGAATATCATACTGTTTGAGCAGCCATACAAACAACGAAAAGGCCAAGGCGATAAAAATGCTAGAAGATAATTTGGCCGCAGTCTCCAGATCAAGAAAAGCTGTAAAGGGCGCTTGAAAAACATGGAATAACATATGGGTATCGACAAAATGCGCCTGATCCAACAAGGTGAATTCAAGGTATGGGAAAGCCACCGGCAAACCCTGATCCCACACCAATGAGGCCATGGCAATATGATAATAACCATCATTGCCAGCCAGCCCCGGCCCAGAAAACTGCAAGAAGCCGACTACAATCATGCAAACAACAAACGTTGCAATCAACGATATATGACGTTTCAACATCGAATACATTTTATTTCCCTGTTGCGAGTGTGGATTCGCCCTTCAAAGAAAATGCCGACCCCATCAAATGAGGCCGGCATAGAGCGGTGTGTGATGAATCGCTTATTGACCCATAATTTCTCTGAACGAGCTTGGTGCAGTTGACGTGCCAGGTTGTGTTGGACCACCCACACCGCCATTCGTC
Source organism: Mariprofundus sp. (assembly GCA_030951025.1). GTDB lineage: Bacteria > Pseudomonadota > Zetaproteobacteria > Mariprofundales > Mariprofundaceae > Mariprofundus. The sequence continues at coordinate 2,137 of JAUZQK010000133.1, forward strand.
CAAAAACCGGTTGAGCCATTGGAACAGGTACATGCCGCAGCACTGGCACTGCTGTTATCAATATTATCCTGACTATCGTTGGCAGAGTTATCATCACCCGAATCATTGCTCTGATTATCGTCACCAGAAACATTATCGTCATTGGCCACGTTGGCGACATTCGCACTATTATCATCATCTTCGATATTCGCAATGCTATCATCTTCGATATTATCATCGTTGGATGTATTGGCCGTGTTCGATGTATTATCATCATTCTCGACATTATCATCGCCTGATGCATTATCATTATCATCACCCGATACATTATCAGTACTATCATTACTGACATTGGCGAGGCTAACCCCACAACTGCAAATGCGTTGCATGCCATTCGAAGCACCTGAACTGTTTGAGTCGTTCGAGTTGTTTGAGTTGTTCGAGTTGTTTGAGTTGTTCGAGTTGTTCGAGTTATCCGCGTAAGCAGCCGGAACCATCAATGATAATGAATCATTCTGATCAACCGTTGAAAACGCAAATAATGCTGCAAAAAAACCTAGCCCAACTGTATTTTTTATCATACCCCTCTCCTTTTTTTTAAAAAACCGATGCAAACCGCATCGACCAAACTAAGTTGCTATCTGCTGATTGATATGATCCAGCTCACAATATCAATGATATCTAGACTATGCATGAATCACACTGGCTTTAGCAACCAATAATTATTACCCATCACATCAGCGAATAATTGAACGCAAGAGATAGCTCGGTTTACCATTCACATAACCAATCGCATAGACGGCAATATTATAATTGGACAGCCAGAGGCCACTATTGGCATCACAGGCCTGAGCCGTTGGCGGAATATTATTCCCATCACAAGGGCAACTACCGGGAGCAGCGCCCAGACTGCATGCACTCGGCACACTCAGCCCCGTATAAATACTCGCAGGATCAGGATCGAGCGGAAAAATTTCCACATCATGATCAAGGTTCGCCGGATCAACAGCAACCAGCCAAACAATCGCACCATTCAAAGGAATATCTTGCCCGACAACCGGCGTTGTATGATGCGGCAAGGCCGGGATAGACGGTGTGATCGTACCGCTGGAAGCAATATCGAGCTTAATATAACGCGGCAACGATGCACTGATCTGATGCATACGAGGCGATACCCGACTTGCAGGGCTTAAGGTAACATCAATGCAGTTATTAAATGTTGCCGCAGTCTGCATGCACACAGCCCTCGCCTCCATCGGTGAATTATCCAGATACCTGACTTGCCCCGATGCACCGATACCAGTATCACTGATCAGTGTTGGCCCCGGATACCAGCGGTAAGCATTCAGCTCAGACAAATCGCCAACCGATACTGCTGTAGCCGCAATGGCTGGCATAAAAGCCTCTGCAAATACCGGTGCAAGGTAGCTGCCTGCATAATTATTATAACTATCCAGCTCAGCATCATTGCTCAACGCCCATGACATATAATGGGCACCAGTTTCAGCGTAATAGATCGCAGTCGTCGATGTGCTGGAGGCAGCAGAAGTCAGCATGCTGGAGCGACTAACATAATACATGGTCGTAGCCAGCATGGTTAATAAAGTAAGTAACATCAACGATGTCGGCAGAATAAAACCACGTTCATTTTTCACCAGTGTATGCATATCAATTCCTGGGCCAGATCATAAATGATAATGACATTGTTTTAGCCAAATGACTTTCATTTTTATAAGCCGCCAACAATTTAATCGATGACACACCCGCAACAGCCGCAGTCGCACAAACATTATTCACATCAAGCGCACACATGCCGGTGGTCAAATCCATATTACGGCTCAATTCATCAAAGGTTGTGGCATCTGCTCTAAGCCAATACACCGAATCATTATTGCCACCATATTGATAACTAAAGATGCCCACATCGCCATCGATGTTTTGATAGGTCAGGGTATGTGTTGTCTGATCCCAATAGGGTAACACATCAAAGAGCGCATCAGTGGCTGGATAACCCGGTATTCTCGTGGCTATATTCACGCCACGGGTCGTCAGGTTTGCCAAAACTTTCTGGTTCACATCTTGAGCCTTACGGGATAATCTCAATTCTTCCTGCATGATTTGCGACATCAAATACAGATCAGACATACGTTCCGTCTGGCTGGATACAACCGAGGATGTTTTACCCATCGAAGCAAATACCGATGCAATACCGGCGATTAGGATCAGTCCCATGGCCATACTGATCATCATTTCAATCAAGGTGAAACCAGCCTCGGACACAAGCTTGGCAGTCATTGAATCATTTCCATCTAAATCAATTCTATCTGTCATGGCTTAGCCAAGCCCGTCAGACTAACCGAATGCGTCTTGCCTTTATGGCTCCAGCTTACCGTCGCCACCTTGATGATAGGATTCGATGCTGCCCCGCCAATCATATTGCGCACTGCAAAAGCTCCGGCATTCGAGTTATTGGCGTTGGGGTTGGTCGGCAATGGCGCAGTTGCAGTCAAGATTGCCATCTGAACGCTAAAGTTTGCGCTCACGCCGCTGCTCGGTGTACAGGCTGAAGTAAGCGGATAAGATGGTAATGCCGTTGCCGTTGTAAAGGTGCAACTCGATGCAATCACCGGTGCATAATTATTGGCATCATTTTGCCAAAATTCCAGCACCTGCTCAGCCAGATGAATGGCTGTCAATCGCTCCCTATCCATCTGACCATTGCCCACAACTCCGAGTGAAAAACTACCCAGCGATAAAATCGCAACCGAAATAATGGTCAAGGCAACCATAATCTCAATTAAGGTAAAACCCTGCGGAGATTTGGCATGCATGCTATGATGCTTTGCATGCATCATGGGCATAGATGTGGATCGCTGCACGGTGGCAGCGTATCAGATGCAAGGCAAAGCCTGGCGCGACCAATCTTATTGATGGTGATGCGCTTGGTGAAACCCGAACTACAAAAATCAACCGTTGTATTGCCCACCGTACCACGACTCCTGAAGTTCATGGTATTAGGTTTTGCACTGGAGTTCTTTTTGGTAATGGAAAGATTTTTTGAAAACTCACTATATTGCACTGTCACCTTTTTCTCCACCCCCGTAGTACCTGCATCAAACACATAGCTACCCACTGCAAACTTAATACTCACCACCCGATTCTCCGCCAGCGCGCGTACTCGGGCTTGTTTCATGTGCGACAACAACGTCTGCGCCGCATTGCGCACCGATTGTTTCTCGATATTAGCAGAAAAAGAAGGAATCGCGATCACCGCTATAATCGCCATAATCGCCATGACAATAATCACTTCAATCAGTGTAAAACCACGCTGTTTGCCCGTCAAACCCGCACCGCAAAAAACTCCGGCTTGCCTGCCCTGATTGCTTCCGCTTAGATTCCGATTCATGCGCATCTTTTCTTTTATCGTCAAACTCACCCTCTCCTTAAGTATTCTCTTGTTCATCAGCCTCACGGCAGCATATATGATTTTCTCCAGCAACCTACCCGAACTAAGCACATTATCCGAATACAGGCCAGCCTTGGTCTCACGTGTATACAATGACAAAGGCGAACTCTTGGCCGAATATGCTGATGAACACCGCATCCTTGCACCCTTTAATGAGATACCCAAACAGTTAATCAACGCCTTTTTAGCCGCTGAAGATCAACAGTTTTATGAACACCCCGGCATCAACCCAGCCCGTATCCTATCAGCAGCTTTGGCCAATGTGCGTGCCGGTCATACTGTTCAAGGTGGCTCAACTATTACCCAGCAGGTGGCCAAAAACTTTCTTTTATCATCCGAGAAATCATACACACGCAAAATACGTGAAGCCATCCTGGCTTACCGCATCGAGCAAGCCTTCTCCAAAGATGATATTCTCTATCTTTATTTGAATCAGATTTATCTTGGCCGTGGCTCCTATGGTGTGGCTTCTGCTGCATGGCGTTATTTCCATAAAAGCCTTGATGAACTCAGCCTGGCCGAATCCGCCACACTGGCAGGTTTACCCAAGGCGCCGGGTAAATATGCCCCCCATATCAACCCTAAAAAAGCCACCCAGCGTCGCAATATTATTTTGGGACTGATGCAGAGAAATGGTATGGTTGATGAAAATGCAGCCGCTCGTGCCAAAGCATCCCCGATGATCATTACCCGGCTCGAAAAAGCCAAGCTCAGCGATGCCTACGCCGATCAAATCTACCGTGAACTATCCGCTCGCTTTGGCCTCAAAGCGCTGCGCCGCCAAGGCCTGAGTATTATCGTACCTTATGATGTCGAAACACAGAACGCTGCCATTCACGCTGTTCGGCGCAATGTCTTGGCAGTCGAACAACGTCAATATTATCGTTATCCCGTGCATCACCCACGCGCTGCATGGCCTGAATTATTGGCCGGCTGGAAAAAAACTGCCGGAGCCAATCCACCACAACCCTCAGATGATGCACTCATTCCAGCTCTGATCGAGCAGGTTGATAAAAAAGGTACGCTCACCATCAATGATGGCCATCGTATCTGGCATTTGAAGAAACCTCGCTGGCATTGGAAATCACTCAGGGACTATAAAAAAGAAGGCCTAGACTCCGAAGCACTTGCCAAATTAAAGCAGCGCCCACGCCACTGGATTGCCGGTGATGAAATTCGTTTACAGGGCACCAAGTCCGGCGTTCGTCTGGCTCAGGAGCCCTCCGTTGAATCAGCCCTCTACGCCATTGATCTCGAACGCGGCACGGTATTGGCACGTGTTGGTGGCTACCATTATAAAACCAGTGGCTTTGATCGTGTCGCCAAAGCCAAACGACAACCGGGCAGTGCATTTAAACCCTTCCTTTACACCTCCGCCCTGGCCAGTGGCTCAACTGCCGCAACGATTGTCATGGATACACCGGTGATCTTTGAAAACAGCCAAAACAATGATTTCTGGCGACCTGAAAACTACAAAAATAAAGTCGCAGGCCCTGTCACGCTGCGCAATGCGCTCGAGCATTCACGTAATCTGGCTTCCATTAAAGTCTTGCAGAATGTCGGCATTAAACATTTCCTGAATGATCTTGAAAGCTACCCTTTCGGCCATCCTTTTCCGGCTCAGCTCGCCCTCGCCCTCGGTGCCACCGAAGTCACACCGGAAACACTAACCGAATCTTATGCAATACTGGCCGATCATGGTCGTCGCTGGAAACCGGTTGCCGTGCAACAGGTTCAAGACCGCAATGGTAAAACATTACACCGCGCCGTTGCAGGCCAGCGTTGCCAGATTTGTCATGTTGATCCGGTCATGAGCGTGAACGAATCCATGCGCCCAGCCGAGCAGGTTATCGATCCGGTTGATGCTTTTCTGATCACCAATTTGATGAAAGGTGTCATCCAACACGGCACAGGCCGACGCGCTCTAGCCCTAAAACGACCAGCAGCAGGCAAGACAGGCACCACCAACAAGCAGGTCGATGCCTGGTTCATGGGTTACACCCCTCAGGTGCTCACCGGCGTTTGGACAGGCCGTGACAGCCCCACGCCGATGGGTCGACGCGAAACCGGCGCACATGCCGCACTACCCGCCTGGCTTGAGGCTATGCAAGCTTTTCATCAGGGCAGAGAAGTACGTGATTTTATTCCACCTGCAGGTATTGAATGGGTTGCTATTGATAGCAAAACCGGTTTGTTGCCCGGCCCTGATAGTGAAGATATCTCGCTGGAAGCCTTCCGCACCGATACCGCACCGACTAAAAGTTCACCGGCCACCAATCCTGCAAATGAACCACAGGAAAATACAGATTCCGGATTTTTTGGACTTGGTCTATAAGAACGCATCAAAAGCATCACCGCGAAGTACGCAGTGGGACGCAAAGAAACCCCTGCTTGATTTTGTCTTTACGCTGCGTTCCTTTGCGCTAAAAGTTTTTGAATCTGTTTTTCAATCGTTACGTTTGATCAACAATTGCATTCACCTTGGCTGCCATAATAAAATCGTTTTGATGCAGGCCACCTATTTTATGGCTATAAAAAACAACACTGCAATAACCCCAGCCATAAGTGATATCCGGATGATGATTTTCTGCTTCTGATAATTCACCGACTTGATTGGCAAACTGTTGTGCTGCAACAAAGTTTTTAAAGGTGAATGAGCGCCGCAGCTGTTTATCATCAGCAATCAATGCCCAGCCCGGCACATCGACCAATTTGACTCTGGCAGTTTCCGCATCGAGTGGCGCGATACCACCCTGACATGGTACACAGGTTTTAGCCTGCAAATCATCTGTTGTTGGCATCATGCACCTCCGGCACAAGTGTTATTGTGCGTTCATACTCTCTGCCGGTGGTGGTACTTTATCCATCACCAATTTGTATTCTATCGCATCATTCAAGGCACGATAAGCAGCCTCCAGCATATCGGCTGAAACACCCACCGTACTCCATTTATGCTGTCCATCGGATGATTCCACCAGCACCCGCACTGCAGCTTCCGTGGCCTCTTTGGTACTCAGCACGCGCACTTTAAAATCGGTCAAAAACATTGATTCCAGCCCCGGATACGCATCCACCAAGGCTGCCCGCAAGGCCTTATCCATCGCATTCACCGGCCCATTACCGAGCGCTGCTGCATGCTTCATTACGCCGCCCACACGCACTTGCACCGTAGCTTCAGCCTCGGTTTCAGAATGGTGACCACGCTTTTCATCAAACACCCGAAAACGCACCAGTTCAAAATGGCGTTTAAAACGCCGCATCGAACGACGCAATAACAACTGAAATGATGCATCTGCCCCTTCAAAGGCATATCCACTGGCTTCCAGTGTTTTAATGCACTGCAAGGCTTCCGCAATGGCAGGATCATCTGGCTGCAAATCCACATCGGGTTCCAGCTGTTGCAATTTACTCAGGATATTACTGCGACCAGCCTGATCCGACACCAGAATACGCGGTGTATTACCCACCAACACAGGATCGATATGTTCATACAGACTACTCTGTTTACGGATGGCCGAGACATGGATACCACCTTTATGGGCAAAGGCATTCTGCCCCACAAAAGGTTGATGCAACCATGGCAGGCGATTGGCCATTTCATTCACAAACTGGGATAGCGCTGCAAGCTGTGTCAAACGCTGTGCAGATACACCGCAATCCACCCCCACCTTCAATTGCAACACCGGAATAATCGAAATCAGATTAGCATTGCCACAGCGCTCACCAATGCCATTGATCGTGCCCTGCACATGGCTTGCGCCGGCGCGTACCGCCGCCACCGAATTGGCTGCACTCATTTCGCAATCGTTATGCGCATGAATACCCAGCACCAGATTTGGCATGCGTTTTTTCACCCGTGATACCACATCAAAGACAGGAAAGGGAATCGAACCGCCATTGGTATCACACAAAACGACTGCGTCGGCTCCACCAGTCGCGGCAGCTTCAATCACGCTCAGGGCATAGCTTTCATTGGCTGCAAAACCATCAAAGAAATGTTCCGCATCAAAAAACACCGTTTCAACATGCTGTTTGAGAAACGCCACCGACTCAGACACCAGATCCAAGTTCTCCTGTAACGAAATACCGAGCGCCTTGGTCACATGGACATCCCAGCTCTTGCCAAAGATACACACGGCATCCGCGCCACTGGCCAGCAAACGATTCAAACCACGATCTTTGTCCACCGCGCCGCCGGGGCGTGCGGTGCTGCCAAAAGCCACCAACTTACTGGTCGCCCAGTCTCGCCCCTTCATCTGCTCAAAAAATTGATCATCTTTTGGACTTGCGCCGGGCCAACCACCTTCGATCCAATCCATACCAAAATCAGCCAAGCGATTGGCGATGCGTTTTTTATCTTCCACAGAAAAACTGATGCCCGCTGTCTGAGCGCCATCGCGCAACGTGGTATCAAATAATTCGACCCGCAATGGCGGGTCTTTACGGGCATCAACTTTGGCATTGAATGTATCAATCATCATGGAAGCGGCATTTTACGCTGGATTAAAAAAAATGATACCGCCTTTATTATTTAAAAACCAACCCGCTCAAGCCGAATTCAGCAAGCGACATGTACAGGGTAATCACATTAAAACTAAATTGGTTCTTCTGAGTCCGCTCTGTTATTCAATAATTTCGATTTCAGCGCAACGCACTCCCCTGCCGTAAGCAAAAAAAAGGCCCCGGTAAGAACCGAGGCCTGAGTGTTTTATCACACTCGAGTAGAAACTACGTCTGAAGGGATCAAAAGGGAGGGGGAGGGAGATCCGCTTCAGACAAGTCGAACTATCTAGTCTTCGGGTGATCCTGATGTGAATAAAAGATTAAGATAATTTTAGACTTCCATAAATCTGAGTCACTTAATGCTTAAAGTGGCGAATGCCGGTGAAGATCATCGCCAAGCCATGTTCATTGGCCGCCGCAATGACTTCATCATCACGAATCGAACCGCCCGGTTGAATCACCGCTTTTGCACCCGCTTGCGCCAGCGCATCCACACCATCACGGAAGGGGAAGAATGCATCCGATGCCACAGCAGATCCTGCCAATGATTCGCCGCCATGTTCAGCTGCGATGCGAGTAGAATTCACCCGATTCATCTGCCCTGCCCCCACGCCGAGTGTCACCCCTGCTTTGGCGAACACAATCGCATTGGACTTCACATGCTTGGCCACCGACCAGGCAAACAGCATATCACTCCATTCTGTGTCTGTTGGTTGGCGTTCAGTCACCACCGTGCATGCATCACGCAGCAAAATATGCGCATCACGCTCCTGCACCAACAAACCACCATTCACACGCTTAAACTCCAAACCACCAGATACAGGCTCCACAGAAGGAGCCAACAATAAACGCAGGTTTTTGCGTTCTTTCAGCACCGCACGTGCAGCTTCAGAAAAGCTTGGCGCAATCACCACTTCCATAAATGTTTGGGCAATCAGTTTCGCCGTATCTTCACTTAATTCACGATTAAACGCTGCAATACCACCAAAAGCTGACACCGAATCTGCTGCACGCGCCCGCTCATAGACTTCTGCCTGTGTGCCACAACCCATGGCCACACCACACGGATTGGCGTGTTTCACAATCACCACCGCTTGTTCATTCAAATCACGCACCAGAGCAAAAGCAGCATCGGCATCGGCGATATTATTATAAGAAATCGCCTTACCCTGCAACACCTCACAATCAGCCAGCGACATGCCCTCATCTTCCACATCGGCATAAAAAGCACCGTTCTGATGCGGGTTTTCACCATAACGCAGTGTATCGGCTGTCTTGATAAATTGACGGGTAAAAATATCCGGGAATTTGCGTTTGGAACCATCGGCATTCAAGGCCGAGAAGTGATTGGCAATCGCGCCATCATAAGCTGCTGTATGGGCAAAAGCCTTGGTGGCCAAAGCACGGCGCACATCCTCATTTAAGCTGTCCGCATCAATGCCTTCGATCACCACATCGTAATCGTTTGGATCAACCACGATCGTCACAAACTTATGATTCTTGGCTGAAGCACGCACCATGCACGGCCCGCCAATATCAATATTCTCAATCGCATCATCAATGCTACAGTCTTCTTTCGCCACCGCTTCACGGAAGGGGTACAAATTCACACAGACCAAATCAATCTGTTCAATGCCATGTTCAGCCATCGAAGCCAGGTCCGATTCATTATCACGCCGCGCCAATATCCCGCCATGCACCTTCGGATTCAGTGTTTTAACACGGCCATCCATCATTTCAGGAAAACCGGTATAATCCGACACATCACGGCACTCGATGCCTGCTGCACGCAACAGTTTCGCCGTGCCGCCGGTCGATAGAATTTTGACACCACGCTCACACAATGCCTTGGCAAAGCCCTCGATATTTGTTTTATCAGATACGCTGATCAGCGCCTGTTTGATAGAAATCGTGGAAACAGCTGTCATTACGGTTACTCCAAGGATGCTTAAAAATGAAACGGCAAGCTACGCATGCACCATCGAACCGCAACAAATACAAGCTGTAAACCCGTATAAATCACCTGTTGAAGTACAACACCAGCAGTCAAACCAACTGTGAGCCTTGTGGTCCAACCACCTGAAACTGTCCCTTATCTCTTGAATACAAACCCAGGAGTCTGTCGGGCTTAGGGTGATCGTAGCGAGCCGGTGGGGAAGTGAGCAGGTGGGGAAGTGAGCCAAAAATCATTTCATCATTCTCTCTCCATGATCTTCAGGTCATCATCTCTAGCCCGGGCTAGCCCATCACTCAAACACAAAGAAGAAAACTGAATGAATCACCTGTTTGCTTCAAGCTTCTTCAAAGCATAAACTACTTTTTATTGCATGGTCTTGTTGGTATACATTGGCATAAAAAATGCTCACTTAACAAGAATGAACTTAACCAGGCTTAGCTTAGGAGCATAACAGATGCAGATATTAGAAGGTTCATCAGATAAAAATGATGCACACGATGCCGTTTGCGAAGCAATCGAGCCTTGGGCTGATGATGTTTCACCTGACATCCTGTTTGTATTTCACTCCTCACAGCAAAACCCGCATATAGTCGCCGCAACACTTAGCGAGCGCTTTCCAGACAGCCTGATTGTCGGCTGCACCACTGCCGGTGAATGGCTTAGCGGACAACATAAAAATAATGCTCTGGTACTCTCCGCTCTAAGCACATCTGATATCCGCTGGAGTATTAGCTTGATTGAGGATCTCAATAAGGAGGCCAGCGAGAGTGCCAACAAAGTCTGTGACGAACTGCTACAGCAACTGGATCTCAATAAGGACGAACTAAAACCCGATAAACATTTTTGTCTGAGTTTTTTTGATGGTTTATCTGCCCGTGAAGAGCCCATCATCGCCGCTATGGCCAATGCACTCGGACATATTCCATTGCTCGGGGGCTCAGCCGCTGATGATCTTAAATTCGACCACACTTATATCATTGCCAATGGCAAGGCATATCAGCACACCGCCCTGTTTATTCTGGCCGAAAGCAAACTCCCGTTTCATGCCATCAAACATCAACATTATATTGCCACCGACATCAGTGTGGTGATCACCAAAGCCGATGTGGACAAACGACTGGTCTATCGTCTCGACGGCATGCCTGCGGCTGATCGTTATGCGCAATTGCTTGGTCTGGAAGTCGAAGCCTTAACACCACAGATATTCTCAGATAACCCGCTCACCTATCCCTATGGTGATGAATGTTATATGCGTGCACTCAGACGTGTTTGCAGCGATAACTCGCTTGAATTCGGCTGCGCCATTGAAGAAGGTATGGTGCTAAACTTGTGTGAACATCAAAACATGCTTGGCGCATATGATCATCTCATGGATGAGCTGAAACAACATACTGAAAAAGCAGCTTTGCTGCTGATCTTCAATTGCATTTACCGCGCTCTGGAAGGCAGCAATACAGACATCAATCAACTGCTGGCAGACAAAACAATGGCTGTAGCTGATCATGTCATCGGCTTCGACACCTATGGCGAACAATGGCAAGGGCTGCATATCAACCAAACACTGGTTGCCTTGGCTCTGGGTTCAAAGTGAGCCACTCTCAAGCCCGTATAGAGCAACTGCAAATGCAGTTGAGCGCAGCGCAGGAAACCATTCAAGCCTTAAGCAAGCGCATGCGCCAACTCGATAGCAATGCTGCACAGCTGCCTTTTCAACAACAGTTACAATCCTATCAGCAGCGCATTGCAGAAAAATCCGAAGCTCTGGAAATGGCTGAGAACTGGTCTGAACTCATCATTCAAAACTCCATGGATGCCATTCTCAAACTCGATGAACAGGGGCACATTCAATCATGGAACCCAATGGCCGAGCAGATGTTCGGTTACAGTGCGGCTGAGATACACGGCCGCCTGGTAGAAGACACCCTGCTTCCGCAGCGTTTGCATGCAGGCAACCTAAGCACTTTTCGCCGCCATTTAAAACGCGGCAGAGGCGCATTGATGGACAAACGCATTGAAGGCATGGCGCAATGCAAAGATGGTTCCGAATTAGCTGTCGAGTTTGTCGGGTCGGTGGTCAAACAAGGTGAACTATTAACCTATGCGATGGTATTTCGAGATATCAGCGAACGCAAAGCAGCTGAACAAACACTGCGCAGTTCACATGATGATCTGGAAACTCAAATTAAAGCACGCACTCAAGAGCTCAATCATCTGGCTTCCATCCTTGAAGTCACCGTCAATTATGTTGGCATGGCTGATTTGCAAGGGCATATTTTTTATATCAATCCAGCCGGCCGCAAGATGGTGGGCTTAAAACGCAACACAGCACTGAAAAGCTTAAACTTTAAAGATTTTCACAGCCCCAGTGTATGCAAACATCTGAGTGAAAGCATTTTCCCCCAAGTGATAAAACACGGTGTGTTTGAAACAAGCTGTGAGTTTATTGACCGGGCAGGCAATGCTATCCCCACGGCATGCATCTTTATGTCACTGCCTGATGAGCAAGGTAATCCTTCGCGTCTGGCTGTGATTGCACGCGATTTGCGTGATGAAATTGCCCTGCAACAACAGATGGAGCATGTCGACCGACTCGAATCACTGGGCATCTTGGCCGGTGGCATTGCACATGATTTCAATAATATTCTAACCGCGATTATCGGCAATTCAGAAATTGCCGCCAGCAAGCTGGATAGCCATTCACCCGTGCAAGCACATTTGCAGCGTATCGGGCAATCGAGTTTACAAGCCGCCAATCTGTGCAAGCAAATGCTGGCCTATTCAGGCAAAGGCTGTTTTATTATTCAACCGGTTGATTTATCCAGCCTGATTGCTGATATGCGATCATTATTAGAAGTATCGGTTGATAAAAATGTGCCGCTTGAATTTGATTTATCCGGGGCGCTGCCCGTTGTTGATGTCGATTTAACCCAGATCCAGCAAATCATCATGAATCTGGTTATCAATGCATCCGAGGCCTGCAACAAACAACAGGGTAAGATCACTGTCAGCACAGGCATCATGCAAGTCGATGCAACCTATTTACTAAGCTGTTTGCACCAAGGCCCTGCCGCTGTGGGTGATTTTGTCTACCTGAATGTGTCAGACACCGGCAGTGGTATGACTCCAGAGGTCTGTAAAAAAATATTTGATCCTTTTTTCACCACCAAGTTCACCGGACGCGGGCTAGGTATGAGTGCCGTGCTCGGTATCGTACATGGACATCATGGTTTGATTAAAGTCAGTTCAGAGCTGGGTAAAGGCAGCAGTTTTAATATCGCCCTGCCCATATCCACAGAAAACACGCCTGGCATAACGCCAGCAACAGCAGCGCTGATCGAACACCATGCTTCCGGCATGGTGCTGGTCATTGATGATGAAGAAACTATTCGTGAAATTACCAGCATGGCGCTCAGCGATGTTGGTTTTACAGTTGTCACGGCCATCGATGGTCAGGATGGCATCGATGTGTTTCAGCAACACACTGATATCATTGGCATCATTCTCGATATGACCATGCCACGCATGAATGGCGAAGCCTGTTTTGATGTCTTGCACAAGATGAATCCGAATGTGCCGGTGATTCTTTCATCCGGCTATAGTGAAGAAGATGCAATGGCCAGTTTCCAAAGCAAAGGTTTGGCCGGTTTCATTCAAAAACCATACAAAATTGATGCATTTCAACAGCTGGCACTGAGCTGCTTTCAAAGTACACAAGCCAAACAGGTGACATAGATCAAATAGATCAAACAAACCGAACACAACGACGAGGCTTTATGAACGATAATATTTCCATGAAACAGCTATTACAGGTAATGGTCGATAAAGATGCATCAGACCTGTATTTAATGGCTGGCGCACCACCGGGTTACCGTATCGACGGTGTCATTCTACGCATGGGTGAAGAATCCATCAGCCCGGCCCTCATCGAACGCCTTTCGAGTGGTTTGATGAATGAAAAACAAAAAGCTGAATTTTCCATTGAAATGGAAATGAATCTCTCTGCTGCCATTGCAGGCCTTGGCCGCTTTCGGGTGAATATTTATCGTCAGCGCGGTTCAGTCGGCATGGTCATTCGTCAAATTACCACCGTCATTCCTTCACTCAATGATTTGAAGCTGCCTGAGATATTTAAAGAGATCGCCATGACCAAACGCGGTCTGGTGCTCATGGTTGGAGCCACCGGTTCCGGTAAATCGACCTCATTGGCTGCCTTGGTTGATTGGCGCAACAGCAATCAAGCTGGCCACATCATCACCATCGAAGATCCGGTTGAATTCATGCACAGCCATAAAAAGTGTTTTGTCACCCAACGCGAAGTCGGCTCCGATACCGTCTCATTCCGCGCTGCCCTGAAAAACACCCTGCGCCAAGCGCCCGATGTCATTCTGCTGGGTGAAATTCGTGAACGGGAAACCATGGAACACGCCATCGCCTTTGCCGATACCGGTCATCTCGCCATGGCCACCCTGCACGCCAACAATGCCAATCAGGCACTCGAACGCATTGTGAACTTTTTTCCCGAAGAACTGCATCAACAAGTGTATATGAATCTGGCCATGAATCTACGCGCTATTCTGTCGCAGCGCTTGGTGAAAACCATCGATGGCAAACGCGTTGCAGCCATCGAAATCATGATCAACACACCACGTTTATCCGATCAAATCCTCAAAGGTGATGTCGGTGGCATCAAAGAAACCATGGAAAGTAGCAGCCAATATGGCATGCAAAGCTTCGATCAAGCGCTATTCCAATTATGGAAACAGAAAAAAATATCTGATATCGAAGCACTCAGAAACGCCGATTCAGCCAATAATTTGCGCCTGAAAATGAAAATGGAATCGCTCGATTCATCATCCAGCCATGCAAACGAAGGCAAGACTGGTGGTTCCTTAAAAGACGGAGACGACGATGATGGGTTAGAATTATCCATCTAAGCCCATCGGAATCAGCAACGATTCTGATCAAATGCTCCTGCGCAAATAAGCCATACCCACTATCGCAAAGATGCTCTATACTAAGACAAGCTTGTACGGGGCTCTTGAGATATTTCAAAAAACCTTATCAAGCGCTATCAAAATACAGATGAGGATAATTCATGCAACAGAAAAACACAGAGCCAGTGGCTCCATGACCAACAAATCATTAACCAGCAAACAGGTGTTGCTGCGGATTATCACTATTATTTCCCTGGTCGAGTTTACGATCATGAATGCATTCATCTTTTTTGATGCTGATCTCAACTCATATTTGGAGTCCATTATTGATGTGATATGCCTGGCTACGTTTACCACGCCGTTAATTTATGTCTGGGTCATCCAGCCTTATATCGAGGAGCAAACCTATTTAAAGAAAAGCCTGGCACTCAAGAGCCGTTCAGAATCATAGCCATCCCGAGTAAAATCGTCCTTCCAAGACTTCAACGGAATAACTAGCGTCAGGCTGGATGATTACGGTTTCTCTTGTATTGCCAGCTGACGCAGCATGCACAATTTTCTTTCCCCCTACTTGCTTGCAGTTTAGTCTTTGATCATGCCATCCGTGAAGAAAATGCTCGCTTACAATCAGACGTGGTCAAGCAAGGTTAAACAGGAATCACCTGATTTTTTTAAAACCATTGCCCAGGCCCAATCGCCTGAAATCCTGTGGATTGGCTGTTCCGATTCACGTGTCGGACCCGATCAACTGGGTGGTTTACCCATGGGCTCGTTGTTTGTGCATCGCAATATTGCCAATATCTTTGCCACCAATGATTTGAATTCATTGGCTGTGCTCGAATATGCCATTGATGAACTTAAAGTGCCCAATATTGTTGTCTGTGGCCATTATGGCTGTGGTGGTATTCATGCAGCGCTTGAACACAGTGGCGTTCAGCCGGTTGATTTATGGCTGGATCAGGTGCGTTTTGTCTACAACCGGCACGCCAAAGAATTAAAAAAGCTACCCCGCGAACAACGTGCCAAACGCTTGTCCGAACTCAATGTGGAAGCTCAAGTGCATAATATTTGTCGTAATACCATCGTGCGGGAAGCATGGAAACGTGGTCAGGAAGTCAGTGTGTTCGGTTTGATTTTCGATATTCAGGATGGCTTGCTTAAACAGCTGGGCATTGAATTCCGCAGTTCCGAGCAATGGCAGGCGCGTTACGGAGAAGCCTTCTCCGATTGAGGTGAGGGTTTAAGCCCGCGATTTCAAAGCCACTGTTCTAATCTCAATCGAACGTTTATCCAGATCACCGTCCACACAGGCCAAAGAAACATGAATCGCCGTCTCAGCCAATAAATCATCAGCACGTTCAGCCCATTCAATCAAACAAATCCACGGTGATTGAAAATAATCGTGTACCCCGAGCATGGTGATCTCATCACCATCATGCAGACGATACCAATCCATGTGTGCCACACGACAATCGCGGCCATCATATTCCTGAATGATTGAAAAGGTAGGGCTGGGTAAAGCCTCATCAGACACGCCCAAAGCACGCATCACAGCCCGGCTAAATACACTTTTACCAGCTCCGAGTTCACCGCTTAAGGCCACCACATCACCGGCTTGCAGCGATGCAGCAAAGTCTGTGGCGATGGCAATGGTTTCAGTTTCGTTGTGCGATAAAAAATTCAACAACTTAGCGATTATGCACCAGCGCCTTGATCACATCATGTTTACAAATCAAACCCACCACAGTATCGCCATCCCCGTCAGCATCAAGCACAGGCAAATGATGAATATGTTTATCACCCATGATACTGGCGATGTCGTTCAAATCCTGATCAACGTTCACCGAGACCACATCAATCTGTACCAGATCACCGACTGTCATGGCCTGCATATTCAATAGCTCTTGTTCAAATCTGGCTTCACCCATCGGAATCACCATATCAAACAACGCAATCGCCGTCGGTACATGCAGGTTCCGCTGCTGATCAATCAAATCACTTTCCGTGATCACACCCAACAAGCGTTGATCATCATCCACCACCAGCATGCCGCTCACATCTTCATCAGCAAAGCGTTTGGCAACGATCTCCACCAAGGTATCCATATGACAATGCGGTGGTTCAGCATTCATAATATCAGACGCAAGCACTTTGGAATATGGCATAACTACCTCCTGACTTTAGCGTGGCAGTTTAAGCATGCCACAGCGATATCATCCATTATACAACAAAACAGCAACACGTACATGATGTGTTTGATTCTGCTGCTCAAGAGCTCTGCAAGCTGCTACACAGCGCTGCTTCGCCAATCAATCACGATTCACCGCAAAGGACCCGGAACCTCTGCCTACCCTGAGGCCTCTGCGGTGAATATTTTTAATCCGATTGAGCGATGCCACTATGCTTTGTGGTAAATCTCCGAGCCTGTGCGGGTAAACTCTTCCGACTGTTCGGCCATGCCGGCATCAATGGCTTCAAATGTTTCCATGCCATGCTCCTTGGCATAATCGCGCACATCCTGGGTGATCTTCATCGAGCAGAACTTCGGCCCGCACATGGAACAAAAATGCGCCACCTTGGCTGAATCTTTCGGCAAGGTTTCATCATGATAGGAGCGTGCGGTGTCTGGATCGAGTGAGAGATTAAACTGATCTTCCCAACGAAACTCAAAACGTGCCTTGGATAAAGCATCATCACGCTGCTGTGCGCCAGGATGACCCTTGGCCAGATCGGCCGCATGAGCCGAAATCTTGTAGGTGATCACACCGGTTTTCACATCATCACGATTGGGCAGACCCAAATGTTCTTTCGGTGTCACATAACACAACATGGCACAGCCATACCAACCAATCTGGGCGGCACCGATGCCGGAAGTAATATGATCATAACCCGGTGCAATATCAGTTGTTAAGGGGCCAAGCGTATAGAATGGTGCTTCATCACAACACTCCAGCTGCAGATCCATATTCTCTTTAATCATCTGCATCGGCACATGGCCAGGGCCTTCAATCATGGTTTGAATATCGTGTTTCCAGGCGATCTTGGTCAACTCACCGAGTGTTTTTAGCTCACCCAGTTGTGCTTCATCATTGGCATCGGCAATCGAACCCGGGCGCAACCCGTCACCGAGAGAAAACGACACATCATAGGCCTTCATGATTTCGCAAATATCCTCGAAATGCGTGTACAAGAAATTCTCTTTGTGATGCGATAAACACCACTTGGCCATGATCGAACCACCACGAGACACAATGCCAGCCAATCGTTTGGCAGTCATCGGCACATAACGCAGCAATACACCAGAGTGAATGGTGAAATAATCCACCCCCTGCTCGGCCTGTTCAATTAAGGTATCACGGAAAATTTCCCAGGTCAGATCTTCTGCCACGCCATTTACTTTTTCCAAAGCCTGATAAATCGGCACCGTACCAATCGGTACTGCGGCATTGCGAATAATCCATTCGCGTGTTTCATGGATGTTTTTACCGGTAGAGAGATCCATGATGGTATCCGAGCCCCAACGTGTCGCCCAGGTCATTTTATCCACTTCTTCTTCAATCGATGAAGACAATGCTGAATTGCCGATATTACCATTGATTTTCACCAGAAAGTTGCGTCCGATAATCATCGGTTCCAGCTCAGGGTGATTGATATTGGCTGGGATAATCGCCCGCCCACGTGCTACTTCATCACGCACAAACTCCGGTGTAATCACACGCGGAATATTCGCTCCAAAGGATTGACCCGGATGCTGTCTGGTAATTTCACGCAAATGTTCCCGACGCTGATTTTCACGGATCGCCACGAACTCCATTTCAGGGGTAATAATGCCCTGACGCGCATAATGCATCTGCGACACATTCTTGCCGGCACGCGCTTTACGCGGCTGTTTGACATGTTCAAAACGCAAATGATTCAGACTTTCATCATCACGGCGCGCATTACCATATACCGAAGAAAGGCCGGTTAAGGGTGCAGTATCATCACGCTCTTCAATCCAGGCGGTACGCACATTCGGCAGG
>JAUZQK010000134.1 GCA_030951025.1 Mariprofundus sp.
GAAGAGGCATCCCGCTTTGCATCCGTGATGGCAGTGATGCATCGTGATTTGGAAACGTCGTTGCTGCGTATGTTGAAGGATCAGGGCGCAGGCAAACAGGCGGCGCAGTCCAGAGTCGCCAAAGTGATGGCAAAACTCAAACCGGAAAAAATGAAAGTTCCGGACGCAATACATAACTCCGCACAAGTTCCGAAAGTTCAGGAGACGAGTTAGGGAAAAGTGACGCGGGTTTGTTTTGCAATACCACGTTTACGCCGAACATTCTTTCAATTCGACGATTACTTTTGCGATATGCAAAAAGTCTGCGTCATCATGCAATAAGACAATATTGTGTTCGATAGCAATCTCGGCGATGAGGCAATCAATGGTTGAGCGGATGGTCAATCCCTTGCGCCGACAGTCGAAATAGATGCGGGCGGCATTAGCGTAACTTTGGATTTCATCTGTTGGGTGATAAAAGTGCTGGCTGCCAAGGTAATCCTGCAACTGTTGATAATCAGCTTCATTCTTCGCCCCTTGCAGTAATTCCTGATAAATCACGCTACTGATTCCATAAGGGATATTCTGTTCAAGCATGGCTCTCAAGCGACGAACAGCCACCGTGTCCTGTTGACGGAACAGGCCAATCCACACCGAAGTATCAACCAGGTACATGCTCAGTTTTTTTCGGTTTGGCGCAGTGCCTTGTAGTCATAGTCGTCGGAAATTTTCACCTTGCCTACAAGGTCGAGCATGTTTTTGCGTTTGTGGTGGGTAATAAAATCTTTCAATGCCTGATTCACCAAATCTCGTTTGGTAGTCGCATCACTGTATTTAAAAGCCTCGGCCACAAGTTCATCATTTAGTACAATATTAGTCCTCACGCATACACCTCGTAATGTGTATTCTAGTACACATGGCTGTTTTGGCAATCACATACGCCCGTTGATGGTGCATGTTAAAGGGAGCCCTCACCGATTAGGGCATGGCTTTTGACGGCGGTGTTTACAATTCATCACCCCAATACCATTGGCGTAATATGTTTAGCTCTATTGTCTCTGGCAGGCTCTCTAGCCAGTCGAATAATTCTTCTTGTTGCATGGCTGGTGTCCAAAGCTGTTGTTTCTTTTTTTCGGGATCAAAACAGCGTACTACCGCTAAACCGTCTTCAGCCTGCAACAGGGCTTGAAACCTAATTTGTTGGCGTGCTGGCATGGTGAATTCGATAATCAGTGTTTGATCCGCTCGCAGATGACCCACCCTGCTCGCAGAACCGTCTGAATTATTTGGCACGTTTCTTTTTCCGTTCGATCTTTAACCAGCGCGCCACATTGGCATTGTGACCAGCCAGCGTGGTGGCAAACTGGTGACCACCTGTGCCATCGGCAACAAAAAACAAATAGGTGACATCAGCCGGTGCAGCAGCAGCCCGCAAGGATGCAGCGCCCGGATTACCAATCGGTGTCGGTGGCAGACCACGATTGGTGTAGGTATTCCACGGCGTATTTGTGCTCAAATCTTTTTTACGGATATTGCCTGAAAAATGACCATCTCGTTTCCACAGGCCATAAATCACCGTCGGATCCATTTGTAGCGGCATGCCCCGCATCAAACGGTTGCGAATCACCGCCGCTACCCATGTCCGCTCTTTTTCAAGCCGTGTCTCTTTTTCAATGATCGAAGCCATAATGCGCAAGCGCTGTTGCTCAGCCGCATCGGTGGCGAGCTGCGCCATGATCTTATCCTGCGCCTGCAACATGGCGTTCAACATGCGTTTGATTTGTATCGGTTTATTGTACTGATACGTCTCGGGTAATAAGCGCCCCTCATCGTCATTGGGCAATAGTGTTTTCAATGCCCGTTGCCAATCGGCCAGTTTGGTGGCTGTTTTACGCGCCAATAGACTCAACACCTCGTCGGTACGCAAACCTTCCGGTACAGTAACTTTAAAACGCATCACATCACCGCGTTGCAAACGTTTTATAATTTGAGACATTCGGGCTGGCTGTTCAAAAGAATACAAACCACTGCGCAAACTGCTTGGCGCGGCTTCAAAACGCATCAGCAGACGAAACACATATTTTGATGTGATCACATCCTGCTGTTGCAATAAACGGGCGATTTTTATGGTCGATGCACCATGCGGAATCATGATTTGCACCGCCTGTGCTGGCGCATGGCGCGCTTCAGTCTGCATATACAACCAGCCAGCCACACCCCCCAAAGCGGATAACACCGCCAACAACAGCCAAAGCCATAACCTACTCATAAACGCACCCCTTCTTCTCCACGCAAGGTATCAAATAAAGACTCCATCGCCGCATGTTCTACACACATGGGCTCTGATCGTTGTATGCCAGTGATTTGCGCAACCGGCTGCAAAAACACCGCACTATTGCTCACCAGCATAGCCTCACAATCATCCAGCCACGCCACCAAACAACTGGTTTCGACGACTGCCCCCTTGCGCAACAAGCAGGCACGCACACGTCCCGGCAACACGCCCGCTTCAGCCCTGGGTGTACACCAGCGACCTTGCCGATACATCAATACATTCGCCGTCGCCGTGGCCAATAGCTCGCCACTCTGCTCAAACAAAACGTGGCCATCCGCCGATGTGCGCAATACGCGCAGCGTTTCAGCATAATCCGCAGCACACTTGGCGACTTTTTTCTGCAGCGGCAATGGCCAGTTCTGCAAATCCAACACAACAGCTGAATGATTAGCCTGATACGGCATGCACTGAATCGATAACAGTGGATCATTCGATCTATTGAACAAACCCCAATCAGCATCCCCGCCACTTAGCGTCAAGCGTAGCAAACAATCATCCGCCTGCAGTACGGCCTGTCGTAAACAAGCGGCATGAGCATCCGCCCCATCAGAGGCTGACAAGCACACCGCAAACTCGGCCATGCCCGCAACCAGCCGCTGCCAATGCCCCGGCCAATCAAAAATCTGCCCGTCAATCACGCGGAACGTCTCAAAACAACATTCAGCATAAGCCAAACCGCGATCCATCTTATCAATTGAAGTTATCTGCACCCTCAGCCTCGAATCATTCCGACGTTCATGGTAGCAAGCTGCCCATGAGCGATTTATACCTTCAGGCCATCGAACAAGCACGTGTCTATGACGTAGCCATTGAAACTCCTTTGCAAATAGCCCCCAAATTATCCGGCCGATTACACAATGAAGTGTTACTCAAACGCGAAGATATGCAGCCGGTATTCTCTTTCAAACTGCGCGGGGCATACAATAAAATCGCCCAACTCAGTGCAGCAGAGCGCCAGCGCGGTGTCATTTGTGCCTCTGCCGGCAATCATGCCCAGGGTGTTGCCCTATCCAGCCACAAGCTCGGCATTGAAGCGACCATTGTGATGCCGCGCACCACGCCTGAAATAAAAGTCAAAGCGGTCGAGCACTTGGGCGGACAAGTTATTCTGTTTGGCGACAGTTATTCCGATGCCAGCGCCCATGCCGATGCACTGTGTCGTCAGAACGGTATGGTATTCATTCACCCCTACGATGATCCACAGGTGATTGCCGGCCAAGGTACAATTGCTAAAGAAATCCTGCGCCAGTTGCCCGCCTCCAATCTCGATGCGATTTTCATCCCCATTGGCGGAGGCGGACTCATCGCCGGTATGGCCGTGTGGCTCAAAACCCACTCCCCCAAGACAAAAATCATCGGTGTTGAACCGGTCGATTCCGCCGCCATGTTTGAATCGATCAAAACCAATGAACGCATCACCCTCGATCAAGTCGGCATTTTTGCTGATGGCGTGGCCGTTAAACAGGTGGGCGTACACACCTTCGATCTGGTGCGCCGCTATGTCGATGAGATTCTGCTGGTTGATACCGATGAAATCTGTGCTGCCATCAAAGATATTTACGAAGACAACCGCAGCATCGTCGAGCCTGCCGGCGCGCTGGCCGTTGCCGGCCTCAAGCAATATGTGCACAACACGCAGGCGCGAGGCCAGGTGCTGGCGGCGATCAACAGTGGTGCCAATATGAACTTTGACCGCATGCGCCATGTCTCCGAACGCACTGAAATGGGTGAAGGGCGCGAAGCCTTGTTTGCTGTCAGCATCCCTGAACGACCCGGCTCATTTCTGGATTTCTGCCGTATTATTGGTGATCGTAATGTCACCGAATTCAATTATCGCATGTCGAGCAGAAGCGAAGCGCATGTGTTCGTCGGCATCAGCATTCGTGAACGAACAGAGTCCGAAGCCATCCATCACAGCCTCGAATCAGCCCAGCTACCCACCCTGAACCTGCAAGACAATGAGCTATCCAAGCTGCATATCAGACACATGGTCGGCGGCCACTGCGGGCTCGTTGAAGATGAAGTCTTATACCGTTTTGAGTTCCCGGAACGCCCCGGCGCGCTGCTTGAGTTCCTCACCCGCGCTCATGGCCGCTGGAATATTTCATTATTCCATTATCGCAACCATGCCGCAGCTTTCGGGCGCGTACTGGCAGGCATCGAAGTGCCGCCTGCAGAGCGCCCTGAATTTGAAGCCTATCTCGATGCACTCGGTTATCCCTACGTCGATGAGAGCAATAATGAGGCATATAGGATCTTTCTAAAATAGTAACGATGCCGTTCTGTTTTGCTTCAGTTCCAACTGAAGCAAAACAATCTTGAATGTACTTGCCCTGAATTGATTACGGCAATTTGAGAGAGAACGTTTTCCTCGGGTAATCAATGGCTAGGAGTCTGTCGGACTTATGAGAAATCTACTGCGCGGCAGGGTAAGTGGCCTAAAATATCCTGATTTATCGTCACATAGTTGCCACTATGATTCTCAAAATCATGCTGTTTTTGACTCACTTCCCCACCTGCTCGCT
>JAUZQK010000135.1 GCA_030951025.1 Mariprofundus sp.
TTTTTCACAATTCACTGGAACTGCGGGGCATGTTGCATCGGCATTGCCACATACGGTCACCAAGGGAAATCGGGGACAGTATATCATTTAATTGCCAGCATGAGAGCTTGTCGTTCGCATTTAGACATGGCACGTATGGCAAGAGTTGTTAAAAAGAGGCCTGCCCTTGTTTCGCGCTTAACTATTTTACATCCTCTGACCGCCCGAGGTTACACGCTCCCATTCAGTGGCGTTAATCATGAGTTTATGCTTTAACGAATAACCCAATCCTGTCACGAATCTGATCACGCACACGTTCAAACGCTTGTATGATTTCTGTTTCTGTACCGCTCGCCTTGGCTGGATCATCAAAGGGCCAGTGTTGTTTTTCACAATTCACTGGAACTGCGGGGCATGTTGCATCGGCATTGCCACATACGGTCACCAACAAATCCAATGTTTTGAGCATCTCCGGATCCAACTGCTCAGATTCTTGCGCACTAATATCTACGCCAGCCTCGGCCATCACTGCAATGGCACGTGGATTTTTTCCATGCGCAACAATGCCTGCTGAATAGACTTCAAAAGCCTCACCACCGAGATGTTTCAACCAGCCCTCAGCCATTTGTGAACGACAGGAATTCCCTGTGCATAAAAATAATACCTTCATATTATACCCCTTTCGTACCAAGCTTTACTGCGATTTACCATGGCCACCACTGAAAGCATCACTGGCACTTCAACCAACACTCCGACAACCACTGCCAACGCTGCCCCTGACTGGAGGCCAAACAAAGCAATCGCAGTCGCTACAGCCAGCTCAAAAAAATTAGAAGCCCCAATCAATGCCGATGGACCAGCGACACAATGTGCCACACCAAGCTGTCTGTTCAAGCCATAAGCCAATGCAGCATTAAAATAGACCTGAATCAAAATGGGAATGGCCAACAATAATATCACCAAAGGCTGTGCAAGTATCTGCTCGCCCTGAAAGCCAAAAAGCAAGATAACAGTGGCCAACAACGCCCCCATCGAACACGGCTGCATGATTTGCAACACTTCATTCAAATAGCCTTTAGCCACCAATACGCGGCGCACGGCATAAGCCAAAGTTACAGGCAGAACGATATAAAATACAACAGAGAGCAACAACGTATCCCACGGCACCATGATCGATGCGACACCCAGCAACAAAGCCACAATGGGAGCAAATGCGAAAATCATAATCACATCATTCAATGCCACCTGAGATAAGGTGAATTGTGGATGACCATTGACCAAGCCTGACCAGACAAACACCATCGCCGTACATGGCGCTGCTGCCAATAAAATAAGCCCAGCCATGTATTCAGGTATTTTCTCGACATCCAACCATGGGGCAAAAAGATATTGTAAAAATACCCAGCCCAGCAAGGCCATTGAAAATGGTTTAACCAGCCAATTGATTGCTAATGTCACCGCAATACCACGACGATGATGCCACACTTCATGCAGTTCGGCATAATCAATGTTAAGCAACATCGGAAAAATCATTGCCCACACCAACAATGCAACAGGCAGGTTAATATGGACTATCTCCATACCACCCAACATCTGAAACAGCGATGGAAATACGGCACCAAAGCCAATGCCTAGCACAATACTTATCAACACCCAAAGCGTTAAAAAACGGGCAAACAAGCCCATGGTTTTATGTGTAGATGACATCATAACCTCCGTACTTCTATCTGGAGGCGAACTATATCTGCTTATGCGGATATGTAAATTAGATATTCAACACGTTGCTTGTTGTAGCATGGCAAGGTCACGCTGCAATTGTTCATCATCATGCGATGCGCGCTTAATAATATCCATCATGGGCAATACATAATCGTCAGCTTTTATTTGATAATACACCCACGCACCCCGGCGCTCAGCCACCACCAGCCCACAGTTCCTTAACGTATTCAAATGTCTTGAAACAGTACTTTGAGGTAAAACTAGCGCATCGGTTAAATGACAAACGCACAGTTCACCTTTCTGGCATAGCAAATGGATGATTCTCAAACGAACAGGATCAGATAGCCCCTTAAATAATGGAATTAAATGCATCACAGCAATGCTGCGGGGACTTTATCAAACGCAATAATGCCTGCCGAATAGACTTCAAAAGCCTCACCACCCGGATGTTTCAACCAGCCCTCAGGCATTTGTAAACGACAGCAATTGCCTGTGCATAAAAACAATACTTTCATGTTATGCCCTCTCATGACAAAGCTTACTGCGATTGAGCATTATTGGCACGTTGAACAAGCCCGTCGCATAGCTACAATAAAGTGACTGGAAGCATGACTTAATCCCTAAAATTGGTGAATGACAACGGCCTGTCTGTGTCCATTGCGCGCATCAATGCCATCACAGCCTGTAAATCATCACGTTTTTTTCCTACAACACGCACATGATCACCTTGAATGGATGCCTGTACTTTCATCTTTTCCTGTTTGATGTTTTTAACAATGCTCTTGGCCAGTTCAATACTAACACCCTGTTTGATGAGAATTTCCTGCCGTTTGCAGCCGCCACTGGCATCTTCCGCATCATTGTATTCCAGACATGATGGCTCCAATTTACGGCGCACCAGCTTTGCGCGCAAAATCTCAGTTACAGTATTGAGTTTATTGATATCATCACCAAGCACAATGATATTATGATCAACCAACTCAATGCTGGCTTTGCTGCCCTTAAAATCATAACGCGTGGTAATTTCCTTGATCACCTGATTCACCGCATTACTCATTTCCTGCATATCAGTTTCACTGACAATATCAAAACTCGCCATCATTCACTCCTCAACTCACTCAAAAGATAAGCAAAACCCTGCCTTTTCAATCTTTGACAAGCAATGCGCCGTACCTAGATTCACGACGGTAAGGAGATTTTCAGTTGCCCAATACGTTAAAATATCATTCTTCAGAAGCGGATCATAAAAACACAGCTCGAAGCCGCTTATCGCCGCACTGGTATCCAGTCCTTGGTGCGTTGGCTGGTTTCTTTTTTATCCTGCTGTTTATCGGTGGCGCAGGCCAGGATGCCCGTGCCCGTATAAGTAGCGAACATATTGAATGGCTGGCTGCAGAATTAAACCCTGTGCGCCAGGCTGATGCCCCCCAAGTGCGTATCAGCCGTGTCCGCACCGGTGACAATAGCATGACAGCACTCGAACGCCTGGGTTTTGGCAACAAGGCCAGCTTTAACATTGTGCATGCAGCCAACACCAGCTATCAACTAAAAGACATCCACATTGGCCATGTCTTCAAACGCACCGATAGCAGCAATGGCATTGATGTCGATTACAATATCGATGCAACAAAATACCTGCGTGTGCATCAGGATAAAGATCAAAATAACTGGCAGGCCAGCATTCAACAACGCCAAGTCATGAGCCGTTTGCGCGTGGCGACAGGCAGCATTGACGGCAGCCTGTTTTCCGCCGCAGAGCAAGCTGGCATTGATCAGCGCACCACCATGAATCTGGTTGATATCTTTGCATGGGATATCGATTTTGCCCGCGATATGCGCCGTGGCGACACCTTCCGCATCGTCTATGAAGAACATTTTGATGATCAGGGTAATATGCTGGAGAGCAGCATCTTTGCCGCCGAGTTCGTCAATCAGGGCAAGACATTCCAAGCCGTACGCTCTCAAGATGGCAAGGGGAAAACCGATTATTACACCCCCAGCGGCAAGGGCCTGCAAAAAACATACCTCAAAGCGCCGGTGAAGTTTTCACGCATTTCCTCCCGTTTTAGCACCAAACGCAAACACCCTGTACTCGGCTATACACGCGCCCATCGCGGTGTCGATTATGCCTGCCGCAGTGGAACACCGATCCATGCACTTGGCAGTGGAAAGATTATGTTCAGGGGCTGGAAAGGCGGTTATGGCCGTTTCATTCTGATTCGCCATAACAAC
>JAUZQK010000136.1 GCA_030951025.1 Mariprofundus sp.
AGGCGCAAGCCGAGCGTTTTGGCACTGAAATGATTTGGGATCATATCAATGCAGCCGATCTCTCCAAACGCCCCTTCACCCTCAGCGGTGATGATGGCACATATACCTGCGATGCCTTGATTATCGCCACTGGCGCTTCGGCCAAGTATCTGGGACTGCCAAGCGAAGATGCTTTTGCCGGACGCGGTGTATCTGCCTGCGCCACCTGTGATGGGTTTTTCTATCGTGGTAAAGATGTAGCGGTTGTCGGCGGCGGTGATACAGCGGTAGAAGAAGCCATTTATCTGGCCAATTTGTGCAATAAAGTTACCCTTATCCATCGCCGTGATGCGCTGCGTGCTGAACCGATCATGCAAGATAAATTGCTCGCCACCGATAATATTCATGTCGCATGGAACAGCACGACAGAGGAAATTCTGGGTGATGAAAGCGGAGTTACCGGCATTCGTTTGAAATCAACTATTGATGAAACCGTACGTGATCTGGATGTACACGGTGTATTTATAGCCATTGGCCACAAACCCAACACCGATTTCCTCATCGGCAAGCTCGATATGGAAAAAACCGGTTATTTGATCACCGCTGGCAAGAGCACAGCAACATCGGTGGAAGGTGTGTTTGCCGCAGGGGACGTGGCCGATTCGGTGTATCGCCAGGCTGTCACCTCAGCCGGTGAAGGGTGCAAAGCAGCCCTTGATGCCGAACGCTGGCTCTCTGCCCAAGAGTAAGGCCATGACACCGCAACGGCCATTGGCGGTACTGCTGGATCGTGATGGGGTCATTAATCTGGATTCGCCGGATTATATTTTAACACCTGAACAATGGATACCTGTGCCCGGCTCGTTGCACGCCATTGCCCGTCTGCATAAAGCGGGCATCGCTATTGCCATTGTCAGCAATCAATCCGGCCTTGGGCGTGGCATGATGGATCAAAACACATTCAATGCAATTCATGCTAAAATGATGCTGGCCATCGAAGATGCCGGTGGTTTTATCAGCCATGTTTCCTATTGCCCACACGCACCCGATGAAGGGTGCTTATGCCGCAAACCCAAACCCGGCATGGTAGGCGATAGCTTGAAGGCATGTGATGTGGCCGCTGATGCCGCCATCATGATCGGTGACTCTGTGCGTGATATGCAAGCTGCCCACAGTGCCGGTGTGGCAGGGATATTGGTGCAAAGCGGCTATGGCGATGCAGCAAGCATCCTGCAGCAATCACGCCAATGCATGCCAGCAGTCATTGCTTTTGCCGATCTGGCTGGCGCGGTGGATCATATGCTGGGCGAAGCATCATCATGCTGCTGATCCGCTCCGCCCTGTTCAATCTCTGCTTTATGCTTCTAACCGTGGTGTTTTCCCTGTTGGTTATTCTATCACGTCCATTTGGTTTTGCTGCCGCATGGTCATGGGCACGTGCATGGTCAGCCAGTATCTTCGCACTACTCCGCATCCTCTGTGACATCCACATCACTATCGAAGGCAAGCAACACATGCCCGAGCACGCCTGCGTAGTCATGGCCAAGCACCAATCGGCAGCGGAAACCATCGCCATGCCAATCCTGTTGCCACCTTATGCCTGGATCCTTAAACGTGAATTGTTTTATATCCCATTCTTTGGCTGGGCATTGGCTTTGATGGGGGCGATTGGTATTCGTCGTGGCAGTCCGCGCGCGGCCATTAAACAGGTCATGCAGGATGGTAAAACACGATTAACGCAAAATCTCTGGGTGGTCATTTTCCCCGAAGGCACACGCGCTCCGGTTGGCAGCACAGGCAACTACCAACCCGGTGGTGTGATCGTGGCTCAAAAAGCCCAGACCGGCATTCTACCGCTGGCACACAATGCCGGCCTATTATGGCCCAAACGCGGCTTTATCAAAAAACCGGGTACCATCACCTTTCGTTTTTTGCCCTATATTTCAGCCGAAACAGTCAGCAGCATGAAACGAACCGAGTTGTTGCAACGCTTAGAAACAGATATCGAAGCCGAAACCAGAAAGCTGGGTGGTTGATTGGCTCACTTAACCTGTCCGAAACGTTCAATGTCACCTGAATTTAAGTCATTCAACAGCCGAACCAGCGCTCGTCCAATCGCATAAGCCAGATTCACCGGCACGGCATTACCAATTTGTTTATACTGTGAGGTGATTGGCCCGCTAAACTCCCAGTCATCAGGGAATGTTTGAATTCTAGCATATTCACGCACAGCCAACGGCCTGGTTTCATCTGGGTGGCAGCGCTCTGTTTGTTTTTGAGCTGGCGCACAGGTTAACGTGAGGCTCGGTTCATCCCAAGATAGTCGCCTGGCCATGCCTGTTTTACCACCACCAAGATAATAACTTTTCATCATGTATTCTTTTTGCAGCGCCTCAGGCAAATCGCGCCAATAACCGCCGGGCGGCACCAATGCTAAAACATTTCGTTTCTTTTCAGGGTATTGCTGGCCTGCAGATGGCGAGACATCTGAATCGTATAACTCACCTTTTTTTAAGGCATCTTTAAGGTTCATAATACGCCGATAGGGTGATGGCCACTTAAATTCAGCCGCGCTAGCCAAATCTTTTCTAATACCTACAAGCAATAACCGCTCTCTTTTTTGCGGCACTTGATAAAACATCGCTTTTAACACTCTTGGTTCAACAAGTTGATAACCCAACTCGTCAATAACATGCTTGATTGTCGCAAGGGTTTTGCCTTCATCGTGCTTTAAAAGACCACGCACATTTTCAGCCAGGATCACCTTGGGATTCGTTTCTTTAACAGCCCTTGCAAACTCAAAAAACAATGTCCCCCTGGCATCTTCAAAACCCAGTTTGTTTCCAGCATATGAGAAGGCCTGGCAAGGGAAGCCACCAGATAATAGATCAATTTGATCATGGTATGGTGTGAAATCTATTTGGGATATATCCCCTTCGATAACGTTCCAGTCAGGACGATTTTTACGCAGTGTGTTGCAAGCATGTTTATCAATTTCATTCAACAGAACAGATTCAAAACCTGCTTTCTCCATGCCAAGAGCCAGCCCACCTGTACCTGCAAATAACTCGATAAGTTTATACGAATGCAAAGGTTTTGTTGTTAATTCTTCATCCCAAACGCTATTAAATAACGATTGGGCTGATTCAAACAGCTCCAATTGTGAACGGTGATAAACTCGATAATTATTTTCGGGGCAACGCTCGGCGACCAGTGTTCCATTGTTATCCCAGCGACGCAGTGTTTCTTTTGAAACACTGATAATGTCAGCAACTTGAGCGATAGAATAATATTCTGTGGTCATATTGCTGCCCCATAAACCTTAGTCATGGTTATAACAATATGATTTAGATTTAACTTGTCAAACCTTGGTTATGGTTACTCATTTTTTGTACCGTTTCGGTTTCAGCCAGCTGATCAACTATCGATTGAAATTCATTGCTATAGTCCGCTTCAATAGCGACTGAGCCAACCGCCGCGATCAAGTCTTTATAAAAATGTTCATCACCTGTAAGCCTATGCCAAAACGTCTGCCCAGTAAAAACGGGAAAATGATATTGCGATGTGATTCTTTTATAATGCCCGCTGAGCTGTTCTTGCTCACCATAAATTACGCCAACGATCATATCATTGTGTGTCACCCTCAAATGATTCGTACGCGCGAGATTGATAACACCATTAAAATGACCTGCAATGGTTTCAACGTCATCTTTATTGATGGTATTTGGACCGGATTTGAGCTGACAATATTTTTTATATCCATCCAGTTGATCGGTAAATTCAATATCAATGCCATGGGTTGTACTGCCAAAAGCCCCTAACACATCATTGGTAAACTGTTGAATACCGTTTCCAAAGGTAGTTGAAATCGAGGTTCCAAGAACCCTTGGAAATAACAAAGCTTTAGCAATGCTTTCCGGTGATGAATTGCCTGTTAAAAAGTTGGCCAAATACACGGCTGTAAAAGGGTTGATATGAAATTCTTTTGCATCAACCAATTTCTCGGTATTGGCAATATGATTTTGCGCAACAGTGTCACGAAACCAAGCTTTCGCACGTTCAAGTATATCCTGTTTGTCCAATCAATCCTCCCCGTTTAACGCCTGCGAAGCAGAGCAGATAATACGCGCCAGAACTTACAAGATCGGTGCAATCACCAGCGATACAATCGCCATCACGTTGATTAAGATATTCATGGCCGGGCCTGAGGTATCTTTGAAGGGATCACCAACCGTATCACCCACCACGACTGCGGTGTGCACATCGGAGCCCTTACCACCCAGATTACCTTTTTCGACATATTTCTTGGCATTATCCCAAGCCCCACCGGCATTGGCCATCATCAAGGCCATCAACACACAGCAGACCAAAGCGCCGGCCAGCATGCCACCCAAGGCTTCTGCCCCCAAGCCAAAGCCAATCACCACAGGAGCGGATACCGCCAACACACCCGGTAATACCATCTTCTTTAACGCCGCCGTCGTTGCAATCTCGATACAGCGTTCATGATCGGGTTCGGCTTTGCCCTCCATCAAGCCGGGGATTTCATGGAACTGGCGACGAATTTCCTTGATCATTTCAAAGGCTGCATCACCCACCGCTGTCATGGTCAATGAAGCCACTAAAAATGGAAAAATGCCGCCAATGAACAAACCGATCAATACTAACGGTTCATTCAAATTGAGAGAGAAACCCGGATTGTGCATGGACACGGTTTCCACAAAGGCGGCGATAATCGCCAGTGCGGCCAGTGCGGCGGCACCAATCGCAAAACCTTTACCAATGGCCGCTGTCGTATTGCCCAGTTCATCCAAAGAATCGGTAATTTCACGGGTCTCAGCACCCATGCCGGACATTTCCGCAATACCACCGGCATTATCCGCAACCGGGCCATAAGCATCGATGGCCATGGTAATGCCGACTGTCGCCAGCATGCCAACTGCAGCAATGCCCACGCCATAAATGCCGACTAGAGAAGTCGATACATAAATAATCGCCGCAATGGTCAGCACCGGAATCACCACCGATTCCATACCAATCGCAAGGCCGGCAATCATCACCGTTGCAGGACCTGTTTCACCGGCCTTGGCAATATCACGCACTGGCTTGCCGCCGGTATAATATTCTGTGACGACACCAATAATAATGCCACCAATCGCGCCGGAAATAACTGCGCCCCACACTGCTGCCGCCACACCGATCATGGTGATCAAAAAATAGGCAGCGATGATAAAAATAACCGATGATCCGATCGTGCCGATACGCAGCGCCAGCGCAGGTTCTTTGCTGGCAAATATTTTCACCAGAACAATACCGATAATCGAACAAATCAAACCAAGAGAAGCCAGCGCCAGTGGTAAAAACATCAACGATTGCTGTGTGCCGAGCGGATCGAGAATATCGACTGTCATGGTGGAAGCCATGGCGATAGTCGCAATGATTGCACCACAATAGGATTCAAAAATATCCGAGCCCATACCGGCCACATCACCGACATTATCGCCGACATTATCGGCAATCACGCCGGGATTGCGTGGATCATCTTCAGGAATACCCGCTTCGATTTTACCCACCAGGTCAGCGCCAACATCAGCACTCTTGGTGAAAATACCACCGCCTACACGTGAAAACAGCGCAACAGATGATGCCCCCATGCCAAAACCATGAATCGCGTGGGCGGTGACCGGATCACCACCGAAAAATAAATACAGGGTGCCGAGACCAATCAAACCGAGAGAGGCAACCGTCAAACCCATGATCGAACCGCCATAAAAGGCGATGGTTAAAGCTGTTTCCGCACCTTCATTCTGCGCAGCAGTAGCAGTGCGTACATTGGCCTTGGTGGCCGCAAACATGCCAAAATAACCAGCCATGGCAGAACAGACTGCACCAAACAAAAAAGCGATGGTGGTATTTGCACCCAGTGTAAAAGCCAGGATTACCGCAACCACGGCAACAAAGATGGCCAAAATCGTATATTCACGTCGCATGAATACCATCGCACCCAAATGAATCGCCTGGCCAATTTCGATGACCTTACCTTCACCTGCCGGATATTTCTTGACGACCTGATATAAAAATAAAGCAATTATTAGCCCGATACCACCGAAAATGGTCGGAATCATCTGTTCTGTCATGCAGCCCCCCTCCATGCCCTCTAACGTTCATGCGTATTTAAAACAACAAGGCGATTGATTACTCAACCGCCTTGTTGAAAAATAAAATGTTTAACTCTGTGTAGCTTTATAGGCCGCAATCGAGTCGATGACTTCTTTTTTAGCAGCTTCGGCATCGCCCCAGCCGGTGACTTTCACCCATTTATTCTTTTCCAGATCCTTATAATGTTCAAAGAAATGTTTGATTTGGTCAATCAAGAATACCGGCAAATCTTCAGGCCCTTTGACATTGCAATACACCGGCTTCAATTTCGAGGCAGGCACAGCCAACACTTTCGCATCCATGCCCGCTTCATCTTCCATCAACAACACACCAACAGGGCGACAATTGATCACACAACCCGGAATCAAGGCGAACTGAGACACCACCAAGACATCGACCGGATCACCATCATCGGATAATGTATTCGGTACAAAGCCATAGTTACACGGATAATGCATGGCGGTATGCATGAAGCGATCGACAAACACCGCACCGGATTCTTTATCCAGCTCATATTTGATCGGATCACCATGTTGCGGTACTTCGATTACAACATTGATATCTTCCGGCGGATTATCGCCAGCAGGAATTTTTGTAATATCCATTTTTATCTCCCCTCTTTCGTATTTCTATTGAGCATCTTCTAAATAAAAAACTCGTAGCTGTTCAGATTGCCGCTAAGTTGAATCGCGACTCACACGTTGAACCTGAAATGCATCACATCGCCATCCTTGACGATGTACTCCTTACCTTCAAGCCGCATCTTGCCAGCTTCTTTGGCTTTGGCCTCGCCACCGAGCCCAACAAAATCCTCATAAGCAATCGTTTCCGCTCGAATAAAGCCTTTTTCAAAATCATTATGAATCACTGCCGCAGCCTTTGGCGCAGTATCACCACGGTGAATGGTCCATGCCCGCACCTCTTTCACGCCGGCTGTAAAATAAGAGATCAAGTCCAGCAGGGTATAGGCTTCACGGATCACCGTATTCAGCCCCGGCTCGGATAAACCCAGATCGGATAAAAACTCCAGCTGTGATTCCGCATCCATTTCCGCCAGCTCAGATTCGATTTGTGCCGAGACCACAACCACACCCGCAGCTTCTTGCTTGGCAAACGTGCGTACTGCGTCTACATAGGCATTGCCTTCAGGTAGCGAACCATCATCGACATTGGTCACATACAATACCGGTTTGATGGTCAGCAGACACAATTCATTGATCGCTTTCACATCATCTGCAGAGAGTTTCTGGCGACGTACGGTGATGCCATCTTCAAGGCCAGTTAATACTCTCTTCTGTAAATCAAGCACTTTCATGGCTGCTTTATCGCCAGACTTGCACTGCTTCTCTGTACGCATCACAGCTTTTTCCAGCGTTTCCATATCCTTGAGCATCAGCTCGGTATCAATCACTTCGATATCAGATAAAGGATCGATGCAGCCTGAAACATGGGTGACATTTTCATCATCAAAACAGCGCACCACATGTGCAATGGCCGCACATTCACGAATATTGGCCAGAAACTTATTACCCAGACCTTCACCGCTGGCAGCCCCTGCCACCAGACCTGCAATATCCACAAACTCAATAATTGCATGCTGCATAGCTTGTGGTTGCACTATCTTTGCCAGCGCATCCATGCGCGGATCGGGCACTTGCACAATGCCTACATTCGGGTCGATGGTGCAAAATGGGTAATTGGCCGCTTCAGCTCCGCCGCCATTCAAGGCGTTGAACAAGGTTGATTTGCCCACATTGGGTAGACCTACAATACCAATACTTAATGCCATGATTTACCTCTGATGTTTTGTGACTATTTTGTTTGCAATGCTAAATGGATTCGATTCGCAGCAGAATCGCTATCGCCGCCCAACAATGTATCGAGCTCCTTCAACAGAGCGGCAAACACACAGGCTTCATCCGCTCTATCACCTTCATCCGCTTTACCCAGCACCCAGGCTGAAATATCACCATGAGCAGGACGATCAATACCAATTTTTATGCGCACATAATCGCTGCTGGACAAATGTGCATGCAGGGAACGCAAACCATTGTGGCCACCATGACCACCGCCTTTTTTGATGCGTAATTTGCGTGATGGCAGATCCAGATCATCGTACACCACAATAATATCCTGCTCATCGACTTGATAATAACGTGCCAAAGCCCCGACAGACTCGCCGCTATTGTTCATGAATGTTTGTGGTTTGATGAGCAGGATTTTGTCGCCGGCATGATTCCAACTGGCCGTCTGGGCATGAAAACGAGGGGCCGCGTCAAAACGCAGCCCCTCATGTTTGGCCAGCAAATCGAGAAAACGGAAACCGACATTGTGCCGTGTTGCCTCATACTTGGGACCTGGGTTACCCAAGCCGACAAGTAGTTTCATTACGATTCTTCTTCTACAACTTATCTGCTACAGCTTATTCTGCTGCTGGAGCTTCTTCAGAGCTTTCAACTTCAGCATCAGCGTCATCATCGCTGCCGCCAGTCTTCGGTGCTGCAATGTTCAAGACGGTGAAGTTAACATCATGCTGAACAGATGAGCCTTCTGGGAATGCAACATCTTCAATATGAACCGTATCGCCAACTTCCAACTGCGCACAATACACTTCAATTTGATCTGGAATCGCATCAGCGCGGCAAGTAACTTCCAGAGAATGACGTACAAGATCCAAAATACCGCCCTTGATAACGCCCGGGCACTTGTCTGCATTAACCGCCACAACCGGCACATCCACAGTCACAGTATCTGAGGCAGATACACGGAAAAAGTCGAGATGCGTGGCTGTATCCATTACCGGATCCCATTGCGCTGCTTTCAACAATACGGTGTTTTTACCACGTGATCCTTTCACTTTCACCTGCAACAGCGAAGTATGAAAACTCTCTTCATTGAGCTGCTTGGCCAGGGTGAAATAATCCATTGTAATGGCGATATCAGGCTTGCCACCACCATAAATAATACCAGGCATTTTGCCGGCACGGCGCAAACGGCGTGTAGCGCTGCGGCCTGTTTCTTCGCGAAGCTCTGCTTCAACAACAAGTTTACTCATCATATTCTCCAAAATGCACCGTCGGGTTATCCCGTCACGGTGTGCGCCAGCGGTGAATAAGTCCACTATCGCCAACGCGGGCGCGCACTCTAGGGTCGCAAATGAAAAAGTCTATATTTGCACAGGATATCCACACATCGACAGGTTCAGGCTAGTCGATTACCCATCATTCACCTGTTTGATGATTACTTCGGCAGATTGCACCACCTCCTGATACCATCGCTCGAGGCGTTGATGCTGCAGGCTGCTGATGATTTCTGTGCGTACATCGGCCAAGGATTTTTGCATCGGCGGGCGTTTGCCCAGCAATTCAATCACATGCCAGCCGAATTGTGTTTTCAGCGGCTTACTCAAGCCATGTTTTTTCAACGAAAAAACAACATCTTCAAGCGCTTTGACCATGGTTCCACGTGAAAACCAGTTGAGATTACCGCCGCGCGAATTATTGCTGACATCAATCGATTTACTCGCCGCCAACTGTGCAAACTGGGACCTTTTTCGGCGCAGTTGTTTTAATATCTGCCATGCCTGTTTTTCTGTCTTGACCAGAATATGGCGGGCATGAGCCTGTGCCGGCACCATAAACTCCCGCTTATGCTCATGATAATAGCGTTCAATTTCAGCCGCCTGAATCGGCTGCATCTGTGCCAGCTGCCACGATTTGGCCGCTTCGATTAAAATCTGCGCCTGAGCAGCTTGCATGCGCTGTTTCACCATTGGGTTCAAGTCCAAACCCAATGTTTTGGCTTTTTGACTCACGGCCAGACGGCGAATCAAGGAGTTTAAAATATGCTGGCGTGCTTTGGGATCCTGCCGATATTGTAACATCGATGCCGGCAAACGGGCCAGCTCAGCATCGATATCGGATGCATAAATTTCCACACCATTCACGCTGGCCACGACCGGGCTAGCCTTGATTGTTGCAACACTTGGATTGTCCTGTTGTTGCTGGCATGCGCCGAGAAAAGTTAAGCAGCTGAGTAATACAACGCATGGTTTCAGATACCGCATAAGCCGATCTCCTTGTTCAGTTTGAACGCTAAGGTAGCGTGCTGCACGTATTCGACAAGCGTACGGGCATGAAAGATGCCATCGATCTTGTTCATCGGGGGAGAATTATGAGTCCTGTAGTCATGACGATTCTGGTGTTATGCCTGTATGTTGTCTTTTTTCACTTTTATGCCAAAGGTATATTAAGTAAAAAAATATTCGAGCTCAATGATCAGAATACCACACCGGCGCACAGCATGCGCGATGATGTCGATTACATCCCCTCCAATAAATACATTATTTTCGGCCATCATTTTGCCTCCATTGCCGGCCTCGCCCCCATGTTAGGGCCTGCGATTGCTGTCATTTGGGGTTGGGTTCCGGCTTTATGCTGGGTGGTCTTCGGCACACTGTTGATCGGTGCGGTGCATGATTTTTCAGCTCTGGTCTTATCGATTCGTCACAAAGGCCAAAGTGTGGGTTCAATCGCCCGCGATGTGATCAGCCCACGTACACGTTTGTTGTTTTTGCTGGTCATCTTCTTTTTGGTGGCACTCGCCATGGGTGTGTTTGTGTTGGTAATTTCCGGCCTGTTTGCCGCCCCTGATCTGGCCAATATACCGCCTACCGCCCATCCAGAAGCGGTGTTTCCCACCTATGCCCTGATGTTGATTGCCATGATCATTGGCTTTTTGGTGCATAAAAAGAATTTCCCTTTATGGCCCATGATTGCAGCAGGTTTTGTGCTCATGTTGATCACCACGGGCATTGGCCTGAATATGCCCATCACCGGTTTCACTGCCAACGATTGGACATGGTCATTACTTATTTATGCATTTATCGCCAGCGTGTTACCCGTTTGGTTATTGCTTCAGCCGCGTGATTTCCTCAACTCCTTGCTGCTGTATTTAGCTTTATTCGCCATGCTGGCCGGTTTCTTTTTGTTATCACCGGACTGGGTCGCCCCCGCCATCAATCCGAATCCGGTCGGTGCGCCTCCGCTAATGCCGTTTTTGTTCATCGTCATTGCCTGCGGTGCTGTCTCCGGCTTTCACGGACTGGTCGCATCCGGCACCACCTCCAAACAGCTGGATAAAGAAAGCGACGCGCCCTTTGTCGGTTATGTCGGCATGATTGGTGAATCCTTATTGGCGCTATTGGCTGTACTCGCTACCACGGCCGGTGCATTTTCATCACGCGCCGAGTGGGAATCATTTTATGGATCATGGGAAAAAGCCGCTGGCCTGCATCAAAAGCTGGGCATCTTTATTCAGGGTAATGCCAATTTTATTCATCAACTCGGTGTGCCACTGGATTATGCCGCCGCATTTATCTCGGTGGTGGTGGTCGGCTTTGCCATGACATCGGTGGATACAGGTGCGCGTTTATTGCGTTTTAATCTGCAAGAAATCGGCCAGACCATCAACTTCAACATCCTCGGCAATCGTTATGTAGCCACCGCTCTGGCTGTTGCAGCGATTGGTTTCTTCGCCTTTTTCAAGATGGATGGCAAGCCTGCCGGGTTATTCTTATGGACTTTGTTCGGCACCACCAACCAGATTCTGGCCGGGCTCACCTTATTGACTGTCACCATTTATCTCTATCGTAAAAAGAAACCTATTCTCTACACCATGTTGCCCATGCTGCTGGTGCTCGGCGCAACCATTTCCGGCATGGTCATGGGCATTAGCAAAGCCATCGGCAATGCGCAATGGACAGTCGCAGCTGTCGGTGCAGTTATTTTCCTGTTGGCCTTCTGGGTATTGCTTGAAGCACTACTGGTGGTTAAAAAAGTTCGGGCGGAACATCAGCTAGAGAGAGCCAGCCAAACAGACGAATCAAGCGGCGGTATCACAAATGACCCGCAGTAGCACACCCAGGCAGCACATCAATACTGGTATCATCCGTGCCGATATGCTGCGGCGTGCCATGATTGTCACCATTCCAGTCGCTGCAGCGTTTGCAGGCATGGATATCACGCTGGGCATGCTTGAGCTCGGTATTGTCGAAGCGCTCACCGCCATGGTGATGATTGGTTTACTACTTGCTACCATTAAAAGGCCTGAGAAGGTTGACTGGATTGCCCAGATGGTGGTGGTTTGTACAGCAACGATATTTCTCACCGTGCTCATGACGGGTGGTTTTACCAATAACGGTTTTATCTGGAGCGTCGGCTTTCCTTTTGTCGCCTGCTTTTTACTTGGAGCCAAGCGTGGTGGCATCTGGATACTAGCCTATGCTGTGGCCATGGCGCTGATCATGTTAATCGATTGGCAGTATTATCATGTGCAAAGCTATACTCTATCGGTCGCCGCTTATATTGGTGTAACATATATTGTATTCTCATTCTTGGCCTACTTTATCAATAGCGCACAAGAAAAAAGCATGCGTGAAAATCTGCGTTTACGTGCTGCCATCGAGCAGGTATCCAATGCGATCTCGATTACCGATAAAGATGATAAACTCATCTTTACCAATGCCGCCTGCCATGGCTTTTACGGCACCAAAGACGGCTCCATGCCGGGTGAGCCTGCCATTGCATTGCATGCTGATGATATCGATGAGCACCTCAACCAGCAGATCCACGATACCCTGCAACGCGGTGCAACATGGACAGGTGAGGTGGACATTCAGACCTTGCAGGGAAAACGCACCATGCAGCGCATTGTATCACCGGTATTTGATGCCGGAGAACTGCAATACCATGTCTGCATGGATCATGATATTACCCATGAACGTCAGCAACAGAAACAACTCGAACATAGCCAGCGACTGGAAAGCCTCGGTATATTGGCTGGCGGCATCGCCCACGATTTCAATAATATTCTGACTGCCATCATGGGTAATGCCGCCTTGGCCAGCATGAAACTGCCGGACACATCTCCGGCAAAAGAACTGTTATCACGCATCGAACTATCCACCCAGCGTGCCTCCGACCTGTGCAAACAAATGCTGGCCTATTCAGGCAAGGGCATGTTTATCATCAAAGCCATCGATCTCTCGAAGCTGGTTAAGGAAATGACCCGCTTGATGGAGGTCTCGATCAATAAAAACATCAGCCTCAATTATCATCTGAGTGAAAACTTACCCTGCGTTGAAGCCGATGCCGCGCAAATGCAGCAGGTGATTTTGAATCTTATTACCAATGCCAATGAAGCCATTGGTCAGAATAAAGGCATGATTACATTCTCAAGCGGCGTGATTGATGTTGATGCGCTCTACCTGGCCTCCACGCTGCCATCGGTTAATTTAGACAGCGGCCGTTATGTGTTTGTTGAAGTATCGGATACCGGCTGTGGCATGGATGCTGCCACCATAGACAAGATATTTGATCCGTTTTTCACCACCAAGTTTACCGGTCGCGGCCTGGGTATGAGCGCGGTGCTTGGTATTGTGCGTGGCCATCACGGTGCGCTCAAAGTCTACAGTGAAGTGGGTAAGGGCACGACATTCAAAATGTTATTACCAGCCTTACCCGATCATCATATCAGCGATGACAAGAACGAGCCCGCACCATACACGGC
Organism: Mariprofundus sp.; assembly: GCA_030951025.1. GTDB lineage: Bacteria > Pseudomonadota > Zetaproteobacteria > Mariprofundales > Mariprofundaceae > Mariprofundus. Next base: position 13,708 of record JAUZQK010000136.1, read on the forward strand.
CATGCATGGCACGGTACTGGTTGTCGATGATGAAGCTGATATTCGTGAGCTTGCAGCCATCATGTTGGCCGAAGCAGGGCTCAAGACATTGATGGCAGCAGATGGCCTGGAAGCAGTGGAGCTGTATCAGCAACATCAACATGACATTCACGCAGTGCTAATGGATATGACCATGCCGAATATGGATGGCGTAGCATGTTTTGCGGCATTACGCCGTATCAATCCTGATATCAAGGTGATCCTGTCCAGTGGTTACAATGAGCATGAGGCCACCAGCCGTTTTACCGGCAAAGGTTTGGCCGGTTTTATCCAGAAGCCCTATTCACCGGATCAACTGATGCATCTCTTTCAACAGGTCATCAACGATTAATGCCAACAATCATCTCGCATAGTTTACCCGCTGATCATGTTGCGCCCGATGCGCTGCTTGGCATTCCGCGTCAGCAAAGTAATCCATCGCGCTGGCAAGGTGGGCAATGGCATGAGTTTGTCCAGGCTTTACAACAAGTCGGCATCGATATTCAACAGCAAGCCCACAGCACAGGTATCTATATCACCGATGCAGGTGGTCTGGCGCATGGTTTACCGCATGGTGTGGTGATTGCACAGAGTGCTGAACAGATCGCATCCTTGATGCAAACAGCCCAACGCTTTGCCGTACCTGTCACCACACGTGGTGGAGGCTTAACCACCGAAGGCGAGTCGGTGGCATTCGGCGGTGTATTGCTCGATATGACCGGCATGTCCCGCGTACTGGAAGTGGATCACAAGGCACTGACTGTACGCACACAGGCCGGTATTTTTTGGCATCATCTGGCTGAAGAGCTGCGCCGAGATGGTCTGGATTATCTCTCCGCACCATTGAATTTAACTTCATCGGTGGGTGGTACGCTGGGTGTGGGTGGCATTGATGTGAATTCATCCAAACATGGGTGCAGTGCCGATCAGGCTTTAGCACTGCAGGTGGTCACACCAACGGGTGAGATTGTTGAATGTTCGGATGCAATGAATCACGCGTTGTTTGAGCGGGTGATTTTAGGTTACGGTCAGTTTGGCATTATCACCGAAGCCTTGTTAAAAATCCGCCCTTATACACCGTTGCGTATGCATTATTTTTATTACAATTCCTTGCACCCATGTGTGGAAGATTTGCTCATGCTGGATCGCTCTGAAAGCTGTGATTATACCGGCATATTAACCATGATGGATTCTGCTATCACCTTATTGGTGGCCTTTGATAGCGTGGAGCGTGAAACAGCATTCATGGCTCAGATGAAAGGCGGGCTGCGTGGTTATGGTGAGTTTATGTTTGCGCTGCGTTTGGCGGCCAGTTTTATCTTGCGGCCATGGGCTTGGAAAGAAGCCTTGTTTTTATTGCAGCGCAAACGCGAATTATTCCCCGATCTACAACCCGTCCACCACATGCAGGATGGCGTTATGTATGATCGCACTGCAGTTTTTTCCAAAGCAGTGTGGAAACATTGGGGTGAGCGTCAAATGGTCATTCCTGATCTGGCCACCAGTGCGGATAAATTTATCGAAGCGGTTGAACGCGGCAATGCGGTATGCCGCAACTATTTTCCGTATTACACCTTATATTGTGTCGGCATTCGCTTGCGTGCCGATCATCAGGCGCATTATGAACTCTCCAGCATTCCATCCGATGCCCAGGGCTGGGCATACGGCTGTGAATTTGAGCCAATGTACAATGGCCAGGAATATAGCCGCGATACGCTGCAATCGTTCAAGAATGATATTTATGATGTCGGTGTAGAGCTGGAAACCAGTTATTATCGTTTTGGCGGCATGATGAAAGGATATATCCGTCGAGCCCTCGGTGATGCGGTGGTGGAAAAACATCTGAAACTCAAACAGCAGGCTGATCCGGCCATGATTCTCAATCGTGATGTGATTTTTTAATGCAGCAAGCAACACAGCCTGGTTTCGCCGCCTGCCACGGCTGCTCCTTATGCCTTTTGCCCTGCCCGATGTGGCGCGCCCATCGTGATGTCAGCTACAGCCCCCAAGGCTTTGCCAAGGCCATGCAGGCCGGTGCATCAGCCTCCGATCTGGCTGATCAGCTTGTTTGTTGCATTCAATGCGGCGCATGTGATGTGATGTGCCCTGAACAGATTGATTTGAGCGGCATGGTCAGCAAGCTCTGGAAGCAGGCGGGTCTGTCTGAATCGATTGAATTGTCTGAATCGATTGGATTGTCTGAATCGATTGAATTGCCTGATTCGATTGAATGGATCCCCCAGCCCAGCAATGACAAGGTTTTTGCCATGAGTAAAAATCCAATGGTTCAAGCCCAATTAAGTTGCAAGGACTTGTATATTATTGATGCCGCCCCCTTCCATACCCATCATGCCGAACGTGTGCAGCATTATGATGCTTTAAGGCACAGCACCGGCTGCAGCATGAATCTGGATTTGAATCGCATGGCCATTCCTACCGGCGCAGATAGTGTGAGTGCCCGCATGGGCAAGTTTGATGTGGCTCAGCAACTGGACTGGCTGATGCAAGGACATGATTTCAAACGCATTGTGGTTGAATGCGAGCTTGATCAAAGTACACTGGCTAAGATCATCGATCAACCAGTCATTCATGTGTCGAAACTCTTGGAATGAGGTGATTTAGATCGTGGATATTACGCAAATAGACAAAACATTGTTCGGCTTAAGTCCGCTCAATCGCGGCTTCTTTTTCGATGGTGTTTTTTAATATGTGCAAGGGGTTATCATGCGTAAAGTCGATGTAATCATTGTAGGAGCCAGCCTTGCGGCAGCGGCAGCAGCCAAACGATTGGTCGATGCAGGCTTGGAAACGGTGATTTTGGAAAAACAACAATTACCGCGCCATAAGATTTGCAGTGGTATTTTATCACCACGCGGGCATCGTTTCCTGATTGAAAATTTCGGTGCCCTGCCACGTAAAGTCTTGCATGAACCGACATCGTGTCGTGGTGTTACCTTTCATTTCCCCAGTATGTTATCCATGTCGATGGATTTCTTTGGTGGCCCAACCCCGCATTTGCATCGCAAATATGCCGACCATTGGGCGATCAAACAAAGCCACGGCGAAGTGATGGATGAAACGTCCTTTTTATCACTCACACAAAGCGATGATCATGTGATGGTGAGAGCCCGTAAACGTGGTGGTGACAGTTTTCAAATCCAATGCCGTTATGTGATTGGTGCCGATGGCCCGGTTTCACCTGTGTTGCGCTCGCTATACCCCAGTTACCATAAAGATATTCCCATGTTTTTTGTCGGCCAGAAATTTCATGAGATTATTGATTGCCCGCTCGATGAAGATTATTTTCACTTTTGGTTTCACCCTGATTTGGGGCATTATACGTGGAGTCATGCCCGTGATGGTCGCCAGATTGTCGGTGTAGGTTATAAAGTGGGTGACAAGTTTCATGAGCGCCATGCTTATGTGGCCAACTATTTTAAACAAAAGCATGGTGTACATCTCAAACCCGCCGATGTTGATCACGAAGGTTGTTCAGAGAATTTTGGTCCATCATTGATCAACCGTTATGTGTTCGGAAAGGGGCGTGTGCTGATCACAGGCCAAGCCACAGGTTTTTTAAACATGATTGGTGAAGGCATGAGCTGCGCGCTGCATTCCGGCGCGATTGCAGGTGAATCCATTGTCGATGCCATCTTTCATCAACAGCCGGTGCAAGAAATCTATCGCAGCAATATCGCTTCGGAAGTGCGCCGCACCACCGATCAATGGAACCCTTTAAAAATCGCTTTTGCCAAACCGCATGAAGCCGATTTCCCCAAAGCCTTGATGTCCATGCCAATGCAAGACCGTTTGATTCTGATGCGCGATATATGGCGTTTTGTGAAATTGTACAAAGAGTTCAAATGGGGTCGCCAGATTGCCGCCTTAAGCATGCAGCGTTTGTTTCGTGGTGATTATTCACAAAAAAACTGGTTGTAAGTTGCAGTTCTTATAAAAACTTACAACGTGTCGCTGAACACAACTGCATTCAGGCACAATACACTTGATTAACGCTTGGCCACTATATAGCGCCGTGATGTTTTCTTTAAATCACCCGCCACACTCTCAGCTGCCACAGCCGCCACAAACTTTAGACCCTTTGAACTCTGCACAGCATGCGCCATGAGCGTATCAAAGTTTTTATAAAAATAACGTCGATCGGCAACCTGAATATGACTGATATAACCGACCTGCAGCTCATACGGAGACAGTTCCTCGCGATCATAACCCACACTATACACTTTCGAGGATAATAATTTACGATCTTGTGTGGCATACAAATCCGCAGTCAACACCATGCCCGGTCGATAGGGTTTGTACGGGGATGCCGATGCATAGCCAAAACGTTTAATTTCAACCCGCAACAAGGCATCAATATGTTTGGCACGCGGATCTTTTTTGCGATATGCCTTTTGCGCTACCCAATAGTCCATATCCAGTTCAACCACACGATAACCCAGTTTTCGTAAACGGTGTTTGATGCCCTGACGCATTTTTCGCATGGAATATTGCAATAGTTTTGGATTGGCATCCTTATACTTGAAACGCTTATGCTCCCGAACCAATTGCTGAACCACCTTTGCGCTCACACCAATAATCGCATACACAGGGTTTTCACGGCGAATATCAATTTTTTTACTGACTGAAAACTGTGGCAGGCCAATGACGCGCAACGGCTTCTGACTATCATTGATCGAAACCGGTTTGCTATGAATGCCCGCACATGCACTCAACATAAACAGCGCCATCAAGCTGATTGCAGGCAATACAAACCGTGATTTTTTCTGTCGCTGTAAACGCATGACCCCTCCATAACAAAGAAGCTGAACTATGCGAATGGTGAATGTTTATAATGTGATATATCACACAAAAAAGAATTCAGTTTTATTTCAAGACCTTACAAATAGAAGTTAAAGAAGCGCTATTGGTCTAAGCGAGAATGATTAGCGTTCCAGATCACTGTTCGCCCTACGATAGAAAAACCATCTTCAACCATGCGCCTAAGGGTGGCGGGATAGAGTTTATGTTCCTCTTTTTGAATACGGGCATGCAGACTATCGCGAGTATCATCATCCAAAACCGGCACAATCGACTGCGCCAGAATCGAGCCGCCATCGAGCACTTCATCCACCAGATGGACTGTGCAACCGGATGCTTTCACGCCGTAGGCCAGCGCATCTTCCACCGCTTTTGCACCGGGAAAGGCCGGCAGGATAGCCGGATGAATATTGATAATACGACGCGGAAAACGACGCACAAAAAAGCTCGATAAAATGCGCATATAACCGGCCAGTACAATCCACTGACAGCCATGCTGATCAATCAAATCCGCACAGGCTGCATCAAACAGGGCACGATCCGGATAATCTTTTGGATTCAGGTGAATCACATGCGCCACACCGCCATCATGCGCAATCTGCAATGCGCCAGCATCGGCTTTATCAGAAATAACCAGACGCACATCCACCGGACACGCACCTGCAGCCACCGCTTCGAGAATAACTTTTAGATTAGTACCGTGACCGGAGACCATCACAGCAATGGCTTTAGAATTCATCATTCACCCATGTTTTATGATTATGGCGACAATGCTACGCAACTACAAGCTAAGCACCACTACGACTTATTCTGAGCGAACTCCACCCATGTTTAAGACAACAACAGATCACTCAATCATCTTCCCGAGTCGCCGAAATCTCAACGTCATCAGCAACAACACGCACATCAATTTGCATTGCACGGCAACATACACAACAGTCTTCTGTATAAGATAATGTTTCTAGTGTTCGTTCAATGGTAAGTTCATTGCGTTCACCACAATAGGGGCATGCTATCGTGCTATATTCTAAAACATTCATTGCCGCAGCGCAGGCATCAAGCCATCAACTCTGCTTCAAAGCTGGGTCAAACTGCTCATTCAAATACGCAACAATCGCTTTGGAATCATACAACCAGGTGGTTTCATCGCCTGCATCAATACGCAAACACGGCACTTTAATACGCCCACCTTCCTGCTCCAGAGTCAAACGATGCTCACCACCACGCTCCTGTGCATCCCGATATTCAAGCGGAATATTCAAACGATGAATCGTACGACGGATTTTAATGCAAAATGGGCAAGCGAAATACTGGTAGATCGACATCGATTCCACCTGTTTATCAATGTCACGCTGAGCAGCTACATCACGTTTAATTTTACGAGGCCAGGTCAAATAGCTGATAAACGCCATCAATCCACCCACGCCTTCACGAAAAACCTTGAGCAACAACCGCTTCACCATCACAACACCTCATCGAACATTAAAAGACGTACCATAACAGTGCCTCTATTTTTAACCACTCACACAAAAAAAGGATAATATGCTTCCAACGCCGTAATCATTGCCTTTTCAAGACCTGATGCCAAATAGCTCCCTCTAAATACTTGCCATTCCAAAACGCCTTCATACACTGCGCAACCTGACTGCCACCAACAGTGCCACCAAAGCACCAACAGGGCATTCTACAGCATCAACAGTAAAACCCTAAAGCGTTTAACGATATGAAACGCAAAGGTTTTTCAAGAGATAGGGCGATTAGCTCAGTGGGAGAGCACTGCCTTCACACGGCAGGGGTCGCAGGTTCGAACCCTGCATCGCCCACCATCTAACATATTGATATAATTGTATTATTCTATCCAATGAGTCGCTTGCAAGAGCAGTTTTTCTGTTTTGTGCCTCAACTGTGCCCCAACGGTGCCCATCACATATTTGATCAATTAGGATGGCCGTTTTTTGGTAGAGCATGTTAATACCAAGCTCACGCATTGATGTGTCCAGTTCATAGTCATTTTCATCAGCCCATTGGCGAGAACCTTCTAATTGACCGCGCAGGGAGTCGCCTTTAATCTGTCCCTGTGTGGAAAAACGAATGTACGCGTAAGCTTTTTTCTGCTGTGGTCTCGAACAAATCAGCGCTAATCTGAGCCGTCACAATAGACTTGTAAGGGTACGGAGAGCTTTAGCCAACGTAACTTACAGCCGGCTGGCGGCTACAGCCGAACCCATCAAACCGACTTTGGAATTGACCACCACACGTACAGGCATCGCTGCAAGAATATCCTGCATGCGTTCTTCTTTGTTCATAAAACCTGCCATGAACAGGCCATTTTTCAGCATTTCAATAATGCGCGGAGCCACACCACCGGCGACATAAACACCACCGCTAGCCAGCCCAGTCAGTGCCAGATTACCAGCCTGAGCGCCATAGAGTGTGCAAAACAAGTCCATACTGCGTTTGGCCAATGGGTCACGAGCTTCGCCTGCTGCAATAGAAATAGCTGCCGATGAATCACCCTCGCTGCGCGCCTGTTTAAGCTCGGCGGTTTCTTCATCTGGATAGGCTGCGAGCATATAATTGTGGATATTGCTGATGCCAGTGCCTGAAACCACACGCTCCCAGCTACAGCGTTTAAATTGCTGTTGCATGTGTTGCAGCAGTTTGATTTGTTCGGCATCGGTCGGTGCAAAGTCGGCATGGCCACCCTCCGATGCAACCACTTCATAATGCTCACCCTGCCAAACCAGCAAACCCTGACCCAGCCCTGTGCCCGCCCCGGTAATTACCCGCGTAGCATGTGCCACATCGCGTCCGGCATTGAGCACAACCACATCATCATCAGCAAGCACCTCGATACCATAACCGACCGACTGAAAATCATTGATCAATCGCACCTTGGCAATGCCCAAGTCCCGTTGCATCGCATCCGCATTGAGTCTCCAGGGTAGGTTGGTGGTGCGTGCATTGCGCCCATCAACAGGCCCCGCGATGCCAAAACAAGCGGCCTGAACCTCTGTATTACCCAGCGAAGCTGCTGCCGCCTGCATAAAATCTTGCACCATCGGCGTGAGATCATCCCACTCCGCACTGATATAGCGCTTCTCAAAGATTACATCATACCTTGAACCCTCTTCGATATCGGCCAATTGCAATAACGTTTTGGTGCCACCAATGTCACCTGCCAGTATTGTCATATCTTAATCCTCCAATGCCTGTCTATCATGATGCTCAGCCTCTATAATTCCACTTTTATTAACGCCGCCACTCATCAATCAATGATGCCACCAGCCCTGTCCAGCCCGTTTGATGTGATGCACCCAAACCACGACCGTTATCACCATCGAAATATTCATAAAACAACACATAATCCTTCCAGTGCGGATCATGCTGAAACTTATCCTCATCGGCATAGACGGGTCGTTTACCATCATCACCGCGCGCAAAAATAGAAATCATCGCATCGGCATAATGCTGTGCCAATTCACCCGGTGTACTTGTGCCGCCATCCGCAGTCTCAAATGTTAGCTCATCACCATAGGCTTTACGTAATTTACGCAGCGACTCGATCATCAGAAACGTCGTAGGAAACCAGATTGGTCCACGCCAATTGGAATTGCCGCCCTTAATTTTGCAATCACCCTCAGCCACCTCATAGCCCACCGACGCACCACCAAGCTCAAAGGGATGATCCAGATGAAAACGTGACAAGGAGCGCATGCCCCGTTTGGACAAGAATTCATTGGGATCGGCCATACGCGACAAGATGCGTTTCAGCTGCTCAGGATCCACAATCGTCATCACATCTGTAGCACCTGAACCGTTATCAACCCGGTTCACACAGTCCTGAACGATGTCCTGACGGTTTTCCAGAAACCAATGCAGACTGCTGCTAAAGGTTTCAAACTTCTCTATCCACTGATGTTCCAACCGCTCCACCGCATACAAGGGAATCAAGCCGACCAATGAACGCACTTTCAGTTTATCATAATGACCATCGGGATATTTCAACACATCGTAGAAAAAACCATCGGCCTCATCCCACAAATTATGATCGCCGTGTTCACCCATATGTTTCATGGCGGATCCAACATACACATAGTGTTGAAAATATTTGGTAGCCAAGCCTTCATAGACGGGGTTCTCTTTGGCCAACTCCAATGCAATGCGCATCAGGTTCAGGCAATACATGCCCATCCAACCCGTAGCATCGGACTGCTCCAATACCGCGCCACCCGGCAGCTTTTCCGAACGGTCAAATACGGTGATATTATCCAGCCCCAGAAAGCCACCTTCAAACACGTTGTTGCCGCTGCTATCGACCTTATTGATCCACCATGCAAAATTAATCATGAGTTTATGAAAACACTTTTCCAGAAACTCCCGATCCGCTTTGCCATTGCGTACCCGATCCATATTGTACACACGCCAGACTGCCCATGCGTGCACCGGCGGATTCAGATCAGAAAACTCCCATTCATAAGCCGGTATCTGACCATTGGGATGCTGGAACTGCTCGAATAGCATTAACCATAATTGATCCTTGGCGAATTCCGCATCAATCAAGGCAATCGGCACGGTATGAAAAGCCAAATCCCAAGCTGCAAACCAGGGATATTCCCATTTATCCGGCATGGAGAGAATGCGCATAGAATTGAGATGATGCCAGTGCTGATTGCGAATTTTCTTGCGTGATTGCGGTGGAGGCATGCTCGCGTTATCGCCTTTCAGCCACGCTTCCACATCAAAGATATAATTCTGTTTTGACCACATCATGCCAGCCAGTGCCTGGCGCTGAATATTGCATTCATCTGCACTGGCTTTAGGTGGATGCAGATCCTTATAAAATGCATCGGCATCCTGCAAGCGTGCATCGACAATATCATCAACCGCCTGCAATGGATTGTTGTGCTTTTCGGGAGACAGGCGCAGCCGCACCACCGTACAGCCACCAGCGGCTATCGTGCGCTTATAATGAATACAGCTTTTTGTTCCATGCTGTTGGGGATTGATCGCATTGGCTTGGCCATCGACCAGATAACGATGAAAGGCATCCTTGCTGTATGGCGCGCCATTATCCGCATCAGCCCCATAGACTGCAGCCATATTCGTTTCGTTATTGGTGAATAAAGGCACACCATCAGCATCGCCATAGAGCGTGCGAGCGCCCAGCTGATATTCAAACGGTAAATTGGTCAAGCCGGTAGAGCCGCTATCATCAGCTACAATGCTGACATAATCGTGCTGCGCATCTCCCTGCCTGATCAGCGGAGCAATCTCAGGCTCATCCTTCCAACTCCACGTATTCCGAAACCACAATTGTGGCAAAATATGCAGCTCGGCATCTTCAGAACCCCGGTTGTGAATGGTTAGCCGAATGGCCAAGTCCTCTTCATCGTATTTGGCGTATTCGACAAAACAATCAAAATATTTATCGTCATTGAAAATACCGGTGTCCAGTAGCTCAAATTCACGGCCACGACCCTGGCGTGCCTCATTTTCTTGTACCAGTCGATGATAAGGGAATTCAGTCTGGGGATATTTATACAGATATTTCATGTAGCTATGGGTTGGCGTTGAATCGAGATAGAAATAATATTCTTTCACATCTTCGCCATGGTTGCCTTGTGTCGATGTGATTCCAAAGGCGCGTTCCTTGATGATCGGATCCTTGCCATTCCATAATGCCAGGGAAAAACACAATAACTGATAACGGTCACTGATCCCGCCTAAGCCATCTTCGCCCCAGCGATATGCCTTCGCTCTGGCCTGATCATGCGAAAGATAATCCCAGGCATTGCCATCCGGACTATAATCTTCACGCACCGTGCCCCAGGATCGCTCACTCAGATATGGCCCCCAGCGCTGCCAGTCCACACCTTTGTCACGTGCTTGTTTTTGGCGTTCGGACTCTTTCGACATGGCGAACCTTCCTTGGGCGGACGGCACTTATAACTATAGCTCAGATGTTGAGCCGATAAACAAGCACTCCGCAGTTTAGAGGGCATGTGGAGGCAACTACAAACGCATCACCAACCAAGAAGCCGTTGCATGACAAAGCCGATACGTTACCACCCTGGAACTTCTCCCACCCCCTGAGCTTTTATTAGTCTAGCAGGTAAGATCGTATTATCAATATTCAGTGCGCGTTCCAATGCCAGACCATTTCATCCCCAGCACCATGAATCATGCCGTGAAACAGAATATGGCATTGTTTTCAGAGCACAAAAAAGGGCGCTATATAGCAGGCTATTTACTTAGCGTGTTGAAATTTTAAGTAAGTTGTATTTTTAGCCAGCAATGTCAGTAACTTAAGTAACAAAACCCTAGAGAAGATATCTTC
>JAUZQK010000137.1 GCA_030951025.1 Mariprofundus sp.
AGTGTCAACAGGTTCGATGATGTCGAGCTGTGAAAGCAAGGAGTTAAACCATCTTGGTCTCGTCGCCGGAATGTATGATGAACTGGGTATCGGAAAAAGTAAAGTAAAGGCCTGACCCTACCCCCTTTTTTTATGGGAGCCTGCTTGTCTATTCCGTCAATTCCCGGGGTCTTGGCACCATTGGATGCCAGTGTCACTCGGGTCGCCTCTTGAATCACAGGGTCGAATCACAGGGTCGGGTCTTGCAATCATACAATTGTTTCTTGATGTGGTGCGATTCAATCAAAAAGACAAAGCCTAACGCAAAAGAGGAAGTGACATGAAGTCACTTCCTCTTTTATTGTTGGTGGCGCCTCAGGGACTCGAACCCCGGACACCCGGATTATGATTCCGGTGCTCTAACCAGCTGAGCTAAGGCGCCTTGAAGAGCGCGCAGTTTAGGGGCAAGAATATTTCCGTCAATGCCTTTTTTTCATGAGTCTCCCCAATTTTTATTCCCATGCCGGTGGCATAAGCAGTCTGGGGATAGTTGCTCGTTTTCGTTGATTGTATTTGTCCCGTTTTCGCAGCCAATGGCGTAATGCAGTCGTAGCAAGGGCAAAGAGCATCTGCCAACATTTGAGAATCAAATAATATAGGAGGCGAGCCGTTCTTTCAGTTGATCTCTCTTTTTCTTGCATCTGCCCTTGTCTGTGACCATAAGCTCTGTGTGTGTATCGACTTTAAGCCAACCACGACGCTGGACAATAAAGTGATTTAAACAGGTGCATACAATAAAAAATAACCCAGATTATAAAACACATGCAAAATTATCGCAGGCATTAGCCAACCATGGTAACGATCTCTGAAATGGCCAAAAACCAATGATGGAAGCATGACCATCAACGCCATCAATGGCGCATGATAAAACAAATGCATCGATACAAACACCGTACTGCATACAATATTGGCCTGACTAAGACCAAGGACAGATTTCTTACCCCATTGCCGCTGAATCAACCAGCCCTGCAATAATCCACGAAAGACACACTCTTCCAATATCGGCTGAAGCAATACCAGTGATAAAAACAACCATGTGGCAGTAAACACCCAATCCACCGAAAGCGATGGCGAATCAATATAATAAAGCAACAGCCAAACAACTGGCGCGGCACATATCGCCGTTATAAACTGCCAGTCACAAACAAGACTTTGTTTATTGCGCAGCATGGCGATTATTTCGTTCTACCATTTAGTTCTACCATTTAGTTCTACCATTTAGCTCTAACATTTAGCTCTATCATTTAGCTTTATCATTTAATCCGGCGCTTCAATCAACGCAATTCGATGGGTAAACCGAAGGTCACATTTTCTTTGCGCACAGACAACACATCAGCTTGCCCGAAACCATGTTTCTCAAGCCAGGCGGTGACCTGCTGCACCAGCACTTCCGGAGCCGAAGCGCCTGCGCTGATACCAACCCGACAACCGACCTTAAACCAGCTCTCATCAATATCTACTACCCCATCAATCAAATAGGCAGGCCGTCCGGTACGCTCAGCCACTTCACGCAAACGATTCGAGTTCGACGAGTTCTTTGAGCCGATCACCAGTACTACATCGGATTGCTCAGATAAAGCTTTGACCGCTTCCTGACGGTTGCTGGTGGCATAACAAATATCCTCACGTTTCGGTGCCTGCAAATGAGGGAACCGAGCTTGCAATGCGACAATCACATCTTTTGTATCGTCCACACTGAGAGTGGTTTGTGTCACATAAGCCAGCTTTTCCGGATCACTCACCACAAGTTCTGCTACATCTTCAGGCTCGGAAATCAACAACACCGAACCAGCCGGAGCCTGCCCCATCGTACCCTCTACTTCCGGATGACCGGCGTGACCAATCAGAATCACCTGATCACCATTCTGATAGTGGCGTAATAATTCCAAATGCACCTTGGTCACCAATGGACAAGTCGCATCAATCACCCGCAGGCCACGTTCATCAGCCGATTTACGCACCGCTTTACTCACCCCGTGAGCCGAAAAAATCAGCAGTGCTCCATCTGGCGCATCGGCGACTTCTTCAATAAATACCGCGCCCTTGCTGCGTAGATTCTCAACCACGAATCGATTGTGCACAATTTCATGCCGCACATATACCGGCGCGCCATACACATCCAAGGCTCGCTCAACAATTTCAATGGCGCGATCCACGCCCGCACAAAAGCCGCGTGGTTCAGCCAGCAACACCGATTTCGGCTTAAAATGGATCGTTTCGATGGTCGATTCGGTGATCTGTTCAACAGTATCAATGATGGAATCTTGCTGCATTTAATAGCCCCTTGCGCTACGGTGTCGCGCCAAGACTAACGAAAACTTCCAGAGGTAACAGCGATGACAGATTATAATTTAAATCCGGGTGATGCAGCACCTGCAGATATCGAACTCAACACATGGCCTGAAGGCACACTAAAACTGGCTGATTTGAACGGGCAATGGATTATTGTGTATTTTTATCCCAAGGATAACACCTCGGGCTGCACCACCGAATCATGTGAATTTCGTGATGCGCTGCCTGACTTTTCTGCTGCCAATGCAGCTATTGTGGGAGTCAGTCGTGATTCGGTGAAATCACATGCTGGGTTCACTGAAAAGCAGCGTTTGAATTTCCCCTTAATCTCCGATCCGGATGAAGTCTTTTGCAAGGCTTTTGATGTATTACAAATGAAGATGAATTACGGCAAAGAGTATCTGGGCATTGAACGCTCCACCTTTATCATTAATCCCGAAGGCGATATTGCTTTTGCATGGCGTAAAGTGCGTGTCAAAGAGCATGTCGAAACAGTGTTGAATACCCTGAAAGAACTACAGGGATAATCAGCATGCTGGACGGCAAACGCATCCTGCTCGGCATTGGTGGTGGCATTGCCGTTTACCGTGTTGCAGAGCTTACGCGATTGCTGATCAAGGCAGGTGCCAGTGTACGCTGCGTGATGACTCGCTCAGCTTGTGAATTTGTTACACCTTTAACCTTTGAAGCGCTAACTGGCGAACAGGTTCACGATCAGCTTTTCGACTTGACCGGCGAGCGCGAAATGGGACACATCAAACTGGCTCGCTGGGCAGATGCGGTGATTATCGCACCTGCCACAGCCAGCCTGTTGGCCCGTTTGGCACACGGCATTGCCGATGATTTATTATCCACCATCATGCAAGTCTGCGACAAACCGGTATTGCTGGCTCCGGCGATGAACACATCAATGTGGGAATCGGCTGCCAGCCAACATAATATCAGCACACTCAAACAGCGTGGCATGTTCACGGTTGGGCCTGCGATCGGTTTGCTTGCCTGTGGTGAACAGGGTGCAGGCCGATTGGCTGAACTGCCCGATATCATCGCTGCTCTCATGCCACTGCTTACAGAGCAATCATTAAAGGGCCAAGACTGGGTGATCAATGCAGGCCCTACGCATGAAAGCTGGGATGGCGTGCGTTTATTGAGCAATCGCGCCAGCGGTAAACTGGGGCAGTTATTGGCTGAACAAGCGCTCATCAGGGGGGCAGCAGTCACCTTAATCGCAGGCCCCGGCACACCGACTAGCAGTGCCAACATCAAACGCATCGATATTGAATCGGCTGAACAGATGCTGACCGCCTGCACACGGCACGCTGCAGGCAAAGATATATTTATCGGTACAGCAGCAGTCAGTGATTATCGTTTTACTCACCGCCAAGATGAAAAGCTCAAACGCGGTGATGCACACAATATCACCGTTCAACTTGAAGCAAATCCGGATATCATCGCGTTTATCGCAGCCATGCAGCACAGGCCGCGTAGGGTCATTGCCTTTGCCGCCGAAAGCACCAATCACATCGATTATGCCAAAATAAAGTTACAGCAAAAAAACGTCGATGCCATTGTCGCCAACGACATTTGCAATATGGGTCATGATCAAGCTGGCGGCTGGTGGATTAGTCATCATTCAGAGCACACGATTGAGCGCTCAACAAAAAGCGCATTCGCCCAACACATTATCAATCATATCATGGAGTTATTATGAGTCTTATCATGGACAAAGCACAGGTTCACATTCAAGCCCTGCCACATGGTCAAGGTATTGACCTACCCTTCTATGCCACCACCCATGCCGCCGGTGCCGATGTGCGTGCAGCTATTGATGCAGATATCGTGATTGAACCGGGCTGCCATTGTTTGATCAAAACCGGTTTTGCCATGGCACTGCCGGATAACCTTGAAGCACAAATCAGACCTCGCTCAGGTCTGGCGCTTAAACACGGTATTACTGTGCTCAACGCTCCGGGCACCATCGATGCTGATTACCGTGGTGAGGTCGGTATTATCCTGATCAACCATGGCCAAAAAGCGTTTACAGTACAACGAGGCGACCGCATTGCCCAAATGATCATTGCCCCCTTCGTGCAAGCTGATTTCCAGGCTGTGCAAAGCCTGACTGAAACAGATCGTGGCACAGGCGGCTTTGGCTCATCCGGCAAAAACTAAAACCCATTAGAGAAATACTGATTAAATCAACACGATCATGCCATAAGATTGCATATCGCAGTAATTATGCTGTAATATGCTTCCAAATGATGTGATACCATGCAAACGCATACAAACAGGAGCGATGTACTATGAAGCATTTAATATGGCTGATGACTGGATTCATGTTGAGTGCCACTCCGCTCATCGCAGCCCCTGTAAACAATGATGTGGATCTGCCTGATGCCATGCAGCACATGGTCAAAGCCCCCACCATTGATTATGCCAATCTGCGCGACCCGTTCGCTTCTTATCTGGCTCGTGTGACTGCACACAATCAAGTCATCTCCGATCAGGCTCCATCACAGCAAAGCAGTCGCAAACGTGAAAAACTGGAATCATTCGATCTCGACAGCTTGCGTCTGGTGGCGATTTTCAGCATGGGTGGAGAACGTGTGGCCATGATCGAAGATTCAAGTGCCAAAGGTTATATCATTCGCCGTGGTAATTATCTGGGCAAAAACAACGGTCAAATAGAAAAGATTACCGATAGCACCGTTTTCCTGGTTGAAGAAGTACGCAATGCCGCTCGCGATCTGATTGACCGTCAGGTCAGTCTCACCCTCAACGAAGTCAACGAATAAACTGAACGCATCTAGCCTGAGTTAACCCTTGCCAAAAAAAATGACCCGCGCCGAAGTCCGGCGTTTCTTTGAATACCTGCAATCGGTCGATCCAGAGCCCGTCACCGAATTAAATTACAGCAATGGTTTTGAATTACTCGCGGCCGTCATGCTCTCGGCACAATCCACCGATGTCGGTGTCAACAAGGCCACTGCCAGACTGTACCCCGTCGCCAACACCCCACAGGCGATTCTCGATCTGGGGGAAGAGAAACTCAAACAGTTCATCTCCACGATTGGCTTATACAACAGTAAAGCAAAACATTTACTAGCGACATGTAAAATACTGGTAAACAAGCATAAAGGTGCAGTTCCAAACACACGCAAAGAGCTGGAAGAGTTGCCCGGTGTGGGTCGCAAAACAGCCAACGTGGTGCTCAATGTTTTATTCGGAGAACCCACCATGGCCGTCGACACTCACATTTTCAGGGTCGGCAATCGCACCGGCCTAGCGGCCGGAAAAACGCCTCTGGAAGTAGAAAAAGGCCTGCTCAAAGTCATCCCCGATGAATTCATGTTGCATGCCCACCACTGGCTCATCCTGCATGGCCGCTACACCTGCACCGCCCGCAAGCCGAAGTGCCATGCCTGCCCCGTTGCCACAGAATGCCATTGGCCGGAAAAAACCACCGCCATCATTTGATCAGCCCTAATCCCATTTTGTATTAAAACGTGAAGGCCAATGGCAGACGCGCTAGCTTTGCGATTATGCAGATTATTCATTCGTGGCAAGCCGCCAAAGACATCGACACACTCAAAGGTGGAGCCATTACCGTCGGCAACTTTGATGGAGTCCACATGGGGCATGAACAGGTGCTGGCTGAAACCAATGGCCATGCTGATGCCGCCCATGGCCCAACCATTGTAGTGACCTTTGAACCGCATCCCCGTGCTGTATTGTTCCCCGAAGAAGCGCCCCGCCGCCTCTGCCATGTAGAGCAACGCATGCAATATTTGGCAGATGCAGGTGTCGATGCCGTATTATTGCTGGAGTTCACCCGTGAGTTGGCAGGCTGGTCTGCCGATAAGTTTTCACGTCAACTCTACGACACCTTTGGCTTTAAACACATGCATGTCGGTTATGATTTCGCTTTTGGCCATGACAGACAGGGTCATGTCGATGATTTACGCCAACTCGGTGAGATAAAAGATTTCACCGTTACTGAAGCATCGGCATTTGAAATGCTGGGTGCTGTTGTATCCTCATCCCGCATTCGTTCAGCCGTTGAAGCGGCTGATTTTAATATGGCCGCCAAACTGTTGGGTCGTGATTATGCCATTGCCGGCACAGTCCTGCATGGCGATAAACGTGGTCGCCAGATGAACTTCCCCACCGCCAATATTGATGTGGCTGATCTGGCACACCCCCCGGTTGGCATCTATGCTGTGCGCGCCAATATCGATGATAAAGTCTGGGATGGTGCGGCATATTTGGGTTATCGCCCCACCTTTAATGGCCGCACCCTGCTGCTGGAAACGCATTTGCTCGATGATGATGTGGATATTTATGATCAGTGCCTGAATGTCTCATTTGTACAACGCATTCGTGAAGATCGCACCTTTACAGGTCATGATGATTTGGCCGATCAAATCGCCAAAGATTGCACCGCAGCAAGGCATATTTTGAAGACCGTTAAATCCGCATAAACAGTCAAAAGCTATTTCACCACAGGGGATGCAGGGGACGCAGAGGAAAAGCAAGCAAAGCTAAATCATAGCGATTGCCCGTGTTTCAATGTATGCGGAGTGGTATAAGTTCAGCATTCAAAAAGCAACCATTACTGGAATTGAACGGTATTATGCATATCCTGCTGGCTCTTATTTTGACTTTCCTCTACGTACTCTGCGTACGCTGCGGTGAGTACTTTTTATTTTTTGACTATTCCACCTAAACTGGGGTTTTGTTTTGACTGAAAAATTTGATTATAAAAAAACCGTTTTCCTGCCGAAAACCGATTTTCCAATGCGTGGCAATTTGCCGACGAATGAACCGAAACGTCTAGCATCATGGCAAGAGTCCAATCTCTACGGTCAGATTCGCGCCGCACGCAAGGATGCACCCAAGTTTATTCTGCATGATGGCCCGCCCTACGCCAATGGCAGCATTCATATCGGCCATGCGGTCAATAAGGTGCTCAAAGACATCGTCGTGCGTTCACGCACCATGATGGGCTTTGATGCGCCTTATGTACCCGGTTGGGATTGCCACGGTCTGCCTATTGAATTGATGGTGGAAGCCAAATTCAAGAAAAAGAAACGCAAAAAAGAAGATATTTCTGACTCCGAATTCCGTAGCGAATGCCGCGAATATGCGCGTGGTCAGATTGATGTGCAGCGTGAAGAATTCAAACGCCTCGGTATTACCGGCGATTGGGATAACCCGTATGTCACCATGGATTATAATTTTGAAGCCAATACGGTGCGTGAAATTGGCCGATTTTTAGGCAATGGTGGTTTGTACAAAGGAGCCAAACCAGTGCATTGGTGTGTGTCCTGTGCCACGGCTTTAGCAGAAGCTGAGGTTGAACACGAAGATCATACTTCCCATTCGATCCATGTGAAATTCGCTGCCGGTGAAGATTTAAGTGACATTTCAAAACAACTGACGGGTGACGTATCCATCGTGATCTGGACCACCACACCGTGGACCATCCCCGCCAATCTGGCTGTGTCTGTTGGCCCGAACATTGAATACTCGGCTGTGAAAATCACCTCCACCGGTGACAATAGTAATTTGAAGCCGGGTGAAATCCTGATTTTAGCCGAAGATTTACGTGCCGATGTATTGACTGCAATCGGTGGTGATGGTGATGTGGTCGCGACATTTAATGGCTCGGCTCTGGATAAACGCATCTTCCGTCACCCTTATCTGGATCAGGATGCTCCGATTCTGGTCGGTGATCATGTCACACTCGAAGCCGGTACAGGTTCGGTACATACCGCGCCCGGCCACGGTCAGGAAGATTACGAAATCGGCATGCGTTATGGGCTGGAAGCATTCAATCCGGTCGGTGATACCGGTGTGTTTGAAGCCGGCACACCGGTGGTGGAAGGCCGCCATGTTTATCAGGCCAATGCAATCATGGTCGAACATCTGCAAGCTTGCGGTGCCTTGCTCGAAACCAGTCAGATTCAACATTCCTATCCACACTGCTGGCGCTGCCATAAACCGTTAATTTTTCGTGCTACGCCACAATGGTTCATCTCAATGGATCACAACGATCTACGTAACAAAGCACTGGCAGAAATCCAGAAAACCGTCTGGACTCCAGCTTGGGGTGAAAACCGTATTCGCGCCATGGTCGAGCAACGCCCTGACTGGTGTGTATCGCGCCAGCGCAACTGGGGTGTACCGATCACAGCCATTCGCTGTGCCTGTGGTTCACACAAAGTTACCACGCCTGCAGTGATTGAATCGATTGCCCAACAAGTTGAACAACATGGTGCTGATGTCTGGTTCGCCAAAGATGTAGCTGACTTCTTACCTACGGATGCAATATGCCCGGATTGCGGCAGTGCTGAATTTGAGAAGGAAACCGATATTCTCGATGTCTGGTTTGATTCCGGCAGCACCCATGCCTGTGTATTGGAGCAGCGTGATGATCTGAGCAGCCCGGCGGATCTCTATCTGGAAGGCAGCGATCAGCATCGTGGCTGGTTCCAGTCATCCTTGCTGGAGAGCGTCGGCACACGCGGTGTTGCACCATTCAAGGGCGTGCTGACACACGGTTTTGTGGTCGATAAAAACGGTAACAAAATGTCCAAATCCAAGGGCAACGTGATTGCACCGCAAAAAATAATCCAACAAATGGGGGCGGATATTCTGCGCCTGTGGATTGCCTCAAGCGATTATTCAGCCGACATCCGTATCTCCGATGAGATCGTCAAACAACTGGCTGAATCCTATCGTCGCATCCGCAATACGATTCGTTTTATTCTCGGTAATCTGGCTGATTTCGATCCACAGTCGGATAACATTGCCGTGGCTGAGCGCAAACCACTCGATCAATGGGCCATGCACCGTTTGGCGCAAGTCAGCAACAACGTCAATGAAGCCTATGAGGGTTATCAATTCCACCGTATTCATCAGGAAGTGCATAACTTCTGCTCAGTTGATCTGGGTGGCTTTTATTTGGATATCATCAAAGATCGTCTTTACTGCGATGCTGCCGACTCCACGCGCCGCGCTTCTGCCCGTGCCACGCTATATGATATCGCCAACACACTGATTCGCTTAATCGCTCCTGTTCTGCCATTCACCGCAGAAGAAGCATGGGAACATTTACCCGATCGTAATGATGCCAGCATCCATTTGCAGCAGTTTAATGCCATCGAAGCTATCGATATTGATGAAACCGCCTGGGCAAACTTTTTTGTCACCCGCGAGCAACTCAATACAGCCATGGATGTGGCCAAAAAAGATAAAATCATTGGTTCATCCATTGCCGCTAGCGTGACCATCCCCGATCTGGATGCAGGTTTTTCCGCAAGCGTTGGTGAAAGCTATGAACAGCTATTCATCATCGCCAAGGTCGAAGCCGGTGATGCGCTGAGCATTGAAGCTGCCGACGGCATCAAATGCCCACGCTGCTGGAATGTTGCCACACCAGCACAACCGAATCACGACACACACAATGAACTGTGCTCGCGCTGTTTTGATGTGGTTGTCGATGACGAACGCGCAGACTAAGTGACAAACAAGCCCGCATTGATGGCAATGCGCCAAACATTGCATGATCACTTCGGCTTCGATGATTTTCGCGAAGGCCAGGCCGAAGTGGTTGGGGCAATTGTTGGCGGCCATTCTGCGGCAGCGATTTTTCCGACCGGCTCGGGTAAATCACTCTGTTATCAACTCTCCGCCCTGCACCTGCCGCATCTTACCCTGGTCGTGTCGCCGCTGCTGGCGCTGATACAGGATCAGTTGGCATTTTTACAAGCACGAAACATCCCCGCCGCCAGTATCGATAGCACCCAAAGCCGCGAGCAATCCAGTGCGGTGATGCAACAGGTTACCCAGGGGCAGATCAAAATTCTGATGATTTCTGTCGAGCGTTTGAAGAACGAGCGCTTCCGCAACTTCATCGCTCGCATTCCCGTATCCTTGCTGGTGATTGATGAAGCGCATTGTATTTCGGAATGGGGGCATAACTTTCGCCCCGATTACCTGAAACTGCCGCACTACCAACAGGCGCTGAATATTCCGCAAGTGTTGCTGCTCACTGCCACCGCCACGCCTGCAGTGATCCAGGATATGCGCCAGAAATTCGCTATTGCTCCTAAACACGTCATCACCACCGGTTTTTATCGCGCCAACCTGCGACTGCATGTAAAAGCGCTGCCCGAATCCGACAAAGATCGTTATCTGATTGACTGGCTAAAAACGCATCGCGGTCAATCCACCATTGTCTATGTCACCCTGCAACACAGTGCGGAGAAGGTAGCCGCCACATTGGTTCAGTCCGGCATAAACGCCCATGCCTATCACGCAGGCATGAATCACGATCTGCGCCAATCCATCCAGCAACAGTTTATGCAGGGAGAGATTGATTGCATTGTCGCCACCATCGCCTTTGGCATGGGCATCGATAAAAGCGATATCCGCCATGTGATTCACTATGATCTGCCCAAATCGATTGAAAACTACAGTCAGGAAATTGGCCGCGCTGGTCGTGATGGCGAGCTTGCGCATTGCCTGATGCTGGCTAATCGCAACAACGTGCATGTGCTGGAGAATTTTGTTTACGGTGATACGCCTGAACTGGCCGGTATTGGCAGCGTATTGCATGAAATCATGCAGGCCGGAGAAAAATGGGAGGTGATGCTCAACACCCTGTCCCGGACATCCAATATCCGCCCGCTGCCGTTGAAAACATTACTCGTCTATCTGGAAATGCGCCGCATCATCAAACCGGTATATAGTTATTACGCCGATTATCGTTACAAACTGCTCATTCCCGAGCAAACCTTGCTGAATCATTTTCAGGCTGAGCGCCGCAGCTTTGTGCAGGCTATTCTGAATGGCTCGCAACGCGCCCGCACATGGGCAACGGTGGATATTGATGCCATCGCCAGTGCTTACGCCAACAACCGCGCCCGCGTGGTAACAGCGCTGGAATATTTCAACGACCAGCAATACATCGAACTGCAAAGCAAGCAGATGACCGACGTATTTGAAGTCGTTGATAGCAGTTTCCAGACAGGGGCGCTGACAAAAGCTCTGTTCACCGCCTTCAAACAAAAGGAAGAAAACGAAATCAATCGCATCAGTCAGATGATAACATTCTTTGAATCAAACGATTGCATCAGCCTGAAACTGGCCCATTACTTTGGCGATCAGCGCCAAACAGAACCGTGCGGTCACTGCTCCGCATGTTCGGGAAATGCAGCCCAGCTCCCCTATGATTTACACTTGCCGCCGCTCTCCACCCTAAACCCGAAGGCAATGTGCGAAGCGCTGCAGGCGGCAACAGGTCAACCTTTATCCAACGACATGCTGACCCGTTTTCTGTGCGGCATTTCCACCCCGCTGTTCACCCGCATCAAAGCGCGATCCCTGCCAAACTTCGCCCGCCTGGAACAATATCGATATCAGGATGTGAAATCGTGCTTGCAGTCCAAGACGTGAAGAAGATGAGAAGAAGTGTATGATTGCAACATGCGACCCTGTTTAGACAGATTATGTATAACACACTATCACCCCATTCTGTCTATATGACTGTTATGTGTGAAAAGGAATTGTAGTGAGTAGAAAAGTCATATTTGTATCCCAACGGCACACGGAATATTCACAAATTGGATGCGGGGTAGCTACGACTTTGATGCTGTTGAAATCCGCTAATTGCACAACACCCAAAACGTTCAAAGAAATGG